>CAMLLO010000015.1 GCA_946480915.1 uncultured Sphingobacteriaceae bacterium
GAGATAGATCCTTCAGTACAAACTAATCAGGATTTATACGACGGACTGGTGGATATAAAAAATTCAAGCCAAAACGTTACGATCTCATGGTGTTACTTCCATGACCACCACAAAACACATTTAGTTGGTTCATCAGACAGTGATAACTATGATAGAAGAATCACCTTCCACCATAATTATTATCGTCATGTCAAAGAGCGCTTACCATCATATCGTTTTGGATTCGGGCATATTTTCAATAACTATTATACTGCTGTAGAAGGCTCTGCTATAAATTCCCGAATGGGCGCTTGCCTTAAAATAGAGAATAATTATTTCGAATCAGTTACAAGCCCTATTATTTCAGCAAACAGTACTACAACAGGTAAATGGCAGATTTCGGGGAACTTTTATACAGGTATATCAGGGACTCAGCCTCCAACATCTTCAACATGCAGCTTTACTCCTCCGTACTCTTATACCCTCGACCCAGTCAGCTCGGTTAAAACGGAAGTGACAAGTAAGGCCGGAATAGGCAAACTGTAAAATTTAAAAATCTTGGGGAAGGCCATCTCATAATTTATGGGATGGCTTTTTTTGTTTATAAAATGCTTTATCAGCACACAAAATTGTAATTCATGAGTTGTAAATTCGTTAAATAGATAGCGATTAATATTCTATTTGACTTTCAATGAAAAAACATTACCTGTTATTTATCGAGGCAATTACATTACTCATTATAGTAATCGTTTCTATGTCTGCTGATATTGATGCACCCGTTACAACAAAATGGCTGGCGAAGTCGCGATCTCTTGAGTCCTCGACCGTATTGTTTAATAATGAGCAAAATCTTATCCCTTTACGGGATTTAGAGAATCAAAAGATCGCCTGTGTATCGCTTGGTACATCCTATTCGAAGGAGTTTTCTACTATTCTCAAAAAATATTCACAGGTAACGCCCTTTGCCATATCTGCAAAGCAACCACTGGAGCTTGATACCCTGAATGCCGACTTAAAGTTTTTCAACACAGTAATTCTTGAAGTAACCGATGCTACTTTAGCCAATACTCCTGTACAAAGTTTCATTAACGAACTCCAGACAGTTAAACAGCTGGTTATTGTGGCCTACGGCGATCCAAAAAACACGTCATTTGCAAACACGATAACTTGTCCCGTTATCTGGATGTCGCAAAACACTCCCGAAGCGGCCATTTATGCCGCCCAGGCTGTATTTGGCGGTGTTGCTATTACCACGCATTCCGAAAATCTATCATCCAACCTAAAAGGCTCAGCATACAATACGTCAGTCTCCCGTTTAAAATATACAGTACCAGAAGAAGTCGGTATAAAAACCGAGAACCTTGAAGCCCCGATTGATAAAATAGTCGAAGAAGCGATCGCTCAAAAAGCTTCACCTGCAGCGGTTGTAATGATCGTTAAAAATGGAAAGGTCATCTTTAACAAAGCTTATGGTCATCATACTTATGATGGGATCCCGACGAAAACGGATGATATTTTCGACCTTGCTTCTGTTACTAAAATCGCCGCCACTACTATGGCAGCAATGCGCTTATATGAACAGAATCGGCTTAAGCTAGAAACAACCATTGACACGTATATTCCACTGGTTAGAAAGACCGATAAAAGTTCTATTACGGTAAAAGAGCTTTTACTGCATCAGGCTGGTTTAGTGCCATATATTCCTTTTTTTGAAGCCTTGAAGCCGATTGATTATAGCAGAGATTCTTCGTCTCTGTATCCTTTAAAGGTTGCTGATAATTATTATTTGAGAGCCAATTACTTCAACGAGGTGATGTGGCCGCAGATGTTAAACTCGCCACTTCAATCGCGGGGAAAGTATGTGTACAGTGATCTGAGCATGTATTTACTGAAGGATATTATTGAACGATTGACAACTGAAAGACTGGATAAGTATGTTGCCAGTCAGTTTTATGCCCCTCTCGGGATGTATACCGCCGGATTTAATCCCCGCAATCATTTTGATAAAAAGCGCATCGTGCCGACCGAGCAGGATGATAAATTTAGAAAAACACTGGTTCATGGCTACGTTCACGATCAGGGCGCATCTATGGCAGGTGGCGTTTCCGGACATGCTGGCTTATTTTCGAGCGCAAACGATCTGGCAATTCTTTGTCAGATGCTTTTGAACGGTGGAACCTATGGCGGTAAACGTTACTTCAAACCTGAAACCATAGACCTATTTACTGCAAAGAACTCGAACGTAAGTCGCCGGGGTTTGGGCTTCGACCGCTGGGATCCGGATAGAACAAACAGGTATCCTTCCGACTTGGCGTCCAATAAAAGTTACGGTCATACGGGCTACACCGGAACAGCTGTTTGGGTTGATCCTGAGTATGATCTTATCTATATTTTCCTGTCAAACAGGGTATATCCAACGGTAACAAATAAACTCTCCAGCATGCGAATAAGACCACGGATACAGGATGTGATCTACGAGGCGATTAAAAAAGGGAATTAAATACGCAGATGCAAGGAGATGTGTAAATTAAGAGAATGTGCAGATGTGCAAATTTCGGGCGATTGGCCGCAAAGCAAACGCAACCAATTCTGCTTTGTGCCTTCGTACCAAAAAGAATAATCAGGCAATTAAGCTACCCGGCTCGAAGACACTGCTAATAACATTATTACACAAGAATTGACGGAGATTAAACAATCTGCTTATATTTTTATGTTTAATTTGTGCTATGAAGATTGGAATTGTATGCTATCCTACCTTTGGTGGCAGCGGAGTAGTAGCCACAGAGCTTGGAAAAGCTTTGGCAAATAATGGACATCAGGTTCATTTTATTACCTATAGCCAGCCTGCAAGGCTTGATTTCTTTTCAGAAAATTTATATTATCACGAGGTTTCTGTATCTCAATATCCACTTTTTGATTATCCACCATACGAACTGGTTTTAGCCAGTAAGCTGGTCGACGTGGTGCGCTTTGAGAAATTAGATATATTACACGTTCACTATGCCATTCCGCATGCCTCCGCGGCGTACATGGCCAAACAGATCCTGGCTACTTACGGCATTCACATTCCGGTTGTAACTACCTTACATGGCACAGATATTACCCTGGTGGGAAGGGATGTGACATTTAAGCCAGTAGTGACATTTTCTATCAATCAGTCGGATGGAGTAACCTCCGTTTCGGAAGATCTGCGCAAGTCAACCTACGAACATTTCGAAATTCATAAAGATATCCGGGTAATCCCGAACTTTATCGATCTGAGCAGATTCAGTCTCAAACCTAAAGATCATTTCAAAAAAGCTATCGCTCCGAATAATGAACATATTCTGGTACATACTTCCAACTTCAGGAAGGTAAAACGAGCGACCGATGTCATCAGAATCTTTAAGAAAGTTAATGAAGTGATACCTTCTAAACTATTAATGGTGGGCGACGGAGAAGACCGTGTAAAATGTGAAACGCTTTGTCGCGACTTTAAAATTTGCGAAAATGTGCGTTTTCTTGGTAAGCAAGATGCAGTCGAAGAAATCCTTTCGGTAGCCGATCTGTTTATAATGCCCTCTCACTCCGAAAGCTTCGGTCTGGCCGCATTGGAGGCTATGGCGTGTAAAGTTCCGGTGATTTCTTCCAATACAGGGGGCTTACCCGAATTAAATCTTCATGGCATAACCGGCTTCTTGAGTAACGTTGGCGATGTGGATGACATGGCTAAAAATGCTATCTATATTTTAGAAGATGCCAATCGTTTGGCGGAATTTAAAGAGAATGCTCTGAAGCGTGCCAAAGAATTTGATCTGGCAAATATTCTTCCTATATACGAGCGGTTTTATAAGGAAGTGCTGGATGCAGCGCTGGTGTAATTCATTTGCTTAATCGATTAAATGTTCCCAATATCTAAGTTAATCTTCCATCTAGATATGGGGAACCTCAAATTCGTTCTACTCAGCTTCTGAAAATTTTAAGCACACCGGCGATCCAACCTCAATTCTTTCTCCCGTATCACTCAAACTACCCGTTGCCTTATCTCTCTTAAAGATCACAACACTATCACTATTCTGATTTGCGGCAAGCAGGTAATTACCTGTAGGATCAATCACAAAATTTCTTGGCGCTCTGCCTAAAGTGGATTGCCTTCCAACAGCAAGTAGTTTTCCATCTTTCTGAACCGAAAATATAGCAATGTCGTTCGCATCATCCCGATTGGAAGAATATAGAAACTTAGCATCCGGAGAGAGATGAATATCTGCGGCCCAGTATCGGCCTTTATAATCTTTCGGTAAACCCGAGATGCTTTGCAAAAAGGTTAGCTTGCCTTTTTTATACGAGTAAGCTACAACATCGCAAGTTAACTCCTGAACGGCATAAGCAAATTTTCCGTTCGGATGAAATTCAAAATGCCGGGGTCCGCTGCCCTGTGGCAAATTTATAATTTGATTGATGCTTAAAGGGGAATCAACCTGGGCGGAATATTTATAAGATCGGATTTCATCATTTCCCAGATCACAGACAAAAAGATGTTTTTCATCCGGCGAAAGAACTGCAGAATGCGCATGTGGTTTTTCTTGCTGGCCTTTTCCAATGCCCTTGGATTTGAACACAATCGTTTGCCCCCCATCACCTAATCGCCCGTCTTTTAGAACCGGAAGCGCGGTAAAAGTTCCGCCGGTATAATTTGCCACGAAAAGATGCTCGCTTTTTTTATCAATAGACACATAACAAGGTCCGTCTCCATTTGACGGTTTTTGATTTAGAAAACTCAATGCACCTGTTGCTTTATTAAAGGAAAATGCAGATACTGCTCCCTTTCCTGGACCAGCTTCGTTTACTGCGTATAAAAATTTTTGATCTTTACTTAATGCAAGATAGGATGGATTATTTAATCCTGTCGCCTTATTTTTATAAATTACTTTTCCTGTAGCGGTATCGAATTCATAAACATAAATACCTTCGCTTTTGCCGGGTTTAGTATAAGCTCCAATAAGAAGATTAAGCTTTTGCGCTTCTGCCTCTGCTATACCTAATATCAGCAGGACAAAACAAATCAGTATTCTGGACTTCATTTTTTGAGGATTAGACCGCAAGTTAAGAATTCCCCCAAAACTCATGCGGAGCGGAAATAGTTCTTTGCGATCTTTGCGTTGACTTACTCTGCGTCTTTGCGTGAAATGTAATAACTCTCTAGCAAGGACATTAAAACAAAAGGCTCCGTTTTCACGAAGCCCTGTTTCTATTTTATAAGATGTTTCAATTGAATAATTTCTTTCTCTTCCAAATACCTCCAGCGCCCACGAGGAAGATCTTTCTTCGTTAAGCTACCGTAAACAACCCGGTCAAGTTTTACAACTTCATAACCCAGGTGTTCAAATATTCTCCGAACAATCCGATTTTTACCGGTATGTATCTGGATTCCAATTTCCTTTTTGCTGGCTCCGGCTACATAACTTAATGCATCTGGTTTAATCAATCCATCTTCAAGTTCCAAA
Source organism: uncultured Sphingobacteriaceae bacterium (assembly GCA_946480915.1). The sequence continues at coordinate 5,463 of CAMLLO010000015.1, forward strand.
CCATATTCGATCTTGTTAAAATCGCCCTGACTAAGACTTTTATTCAATTCAACCTGGTAAATTTTTATGATGTTATTCCTCGGATGAGAAAGCTTTTCAGCTAAATCGCCATCGTTGGTCATTAATAATAATCCGGTTGTATTTCTGTCGAGGCGACCTACCGGATAAATACGCTCCTTTGATGCTTTATCAACTAATTGCATTACGGTTCTGCGTTCCTGGGGATCGTCTGTAGTCGTGATATAGTCTTTCGGTTTGTTTAAAAGAACGTAAGTCATTTTCTCACGCTTCAAGGTTTCGCCGTTGTATCTTACCAAATCTTTTGATGGGTTGACTTTAAAGCCCAGCTCAGAAACAACCTCACCATTTACTGAGATCACACCCGCTTCAATAAGCTCATCCGCTTTCCTTCTTGAGCAGATCCCCGCATTCGCGATATAACGATTCAAACGGATTAAATCAGAGTCAGCCTGTGCTACTTTCTTTCTTCCACGAGTCGTGGCAGGCTGTTCAATCTTTTCTTCAGAAGTCCACTTGCGGGTTTCATTCTTGCTTTTAAATGGTTTTCTTTCGTAAGGAAGTCCGCCCGAACCTGCTCTGAATGGCTTATCGCCATCTCTTTTAAATGGTTTTTTCTCAAAAGAACCACCTTCAGGCTTATTGAATTTTCTTTCTTCACCGGCTTTAAAAGGTTTTCTTTCGAAAGAACGCGCTTCCCTCGGTTTGTCGAAAGTTTTTTCTTCTCCGGATCTCGGCCTTTTATCAAATGATCGTTCGCCTAAAGGTTTCTTGTCGAACGAACGAGCCTCTCTTGGTTTATCAAAGCTCTTTCCCTCTCCGCTTCTTGGTCGTTTATCAAAAGACCGTTCGCCATAAGGTTTTTTATCCGATCCACTTCTGTCCGAATTAAACGGTTTTTTCTCAAATGATCTGTCCGCTTTTCCAAAAGGTTTTTCTTTTGATCCTGAGAAAGATCTCTTCCCGGAAGGCTTCTCGTCTGATGTGCGGGAATATTTTTTGTCTGATGACTCTCTGCTTTCTGACTTATCCGGACGGCTATTGTAAGGTCTTTTTGATTCTCCCTCAAACTTTTTCTTTTTATCGCTGTTTGAATTTTCCGGGCGTTCGTTATTTGAACTGCTCTGGAAACGATTGTTATTGAGGGATTTGTCTTCGCGACTGTTCCTGTTTTTTTTATCTGGCATGATACGCTGCTAACCTTTCTAAAATGGGGTGCAAAGTTAAGAAATAAAACGTCTGTTATGGCAATGTGTTTTATTAAACAGGTAAAAAAAAGCCTTTTTGTGATGAGATAAGTGCTTGAGCGTTAGGCAAAAAATGTAACTATTTGGTAATTAAGTATATAATGCCTACATTTGAAAACTTTTTAGGTAGTAATTAAGTAAGGAACACATGATTAAAAAAAATTTAATAGCATGTTCCGGACTGCTAATAATGATGCTCTCGGCAAAATTATTTATGTATAGTACTCCGGTCACCAGTTTAAATTCGTTTTCGCAAAGGGTGATTCTTCCTTTTCACATACAAAAAGAAGAACAAACACAAGCCTCTCCAAAGTTAAAAATCCCAACATTAGCATTTTCTAACGAACATCTTCCCCAAGGAAAAAGAATTGCTATTAAAATGCATAAATACTTATCGGCACACAGCTACAAAAGAATCCAGACCACCAAGCTTCATCGCAAAGCGGCCGAATGGTTCCCCGTTATTGTGCCGATTTTAAAAGCCTATGGTATTCCTGAGGACTTTAAATACATGCCTTTAGTCGAAAGTGGGCTTGCTTCTGGAACATCTCCCAGAGGAGCATCAGGTTATTGGCAGTTTATGCCTGGTACTGCCCGTAACTATGGGCTGCGTGTAAACAGCGAAATTGATGAGCGTCAAAACATTCGGAAATCAACTATTGCTGCATGTAAATATCTTAAAGAGTTACACGGAATTTTTAATAGTTGGACTTTGGCTGCTGCTGCTTACAATATAGGTGAAGTGAACCTGTTGCGTCAAATCGCCAAGCAAGGCCAACGGAATTATTATAAAATGAAATTGAATGGCGAAACGGCGTCTTACGTCTATAAACTTATCGCAATGAAGCAGATTATAGAAAATCCGTTAAAGCATGGTTTTGTACGCCGAAGCAGGAAATTACTGGCCGATCAGGAACAATCGACATCTGCTCCCTACGTCATTGATCCAAAGATTGGCGAAAATGCACTAAACGCGGTTACTGTCCTTCATAATTAAAATAAAATTGTTTCGAAGTTTTAGCTTCTAATGAGGAATTTTTAGGAGCGAAGTTTTGACATCTTTCCCGAATTCAGGATTTTAGTCGGGTTCTTCCCTTTTCGGAAAGCTGTAGGTTTAGCACTACAAAAACTTTTATTCTATCTCTTTTTTACTTTAAAGGGATACATTTTCTCAAACAAATTCTAATCTTTATCCATTAATATTCTTTTTAATTTATGGATAAAGCTACCCCCGACCTTGGCGAGCAAAGTGAAGTTGAAGTTTACGGAGCCAGGGTGCATAATCTTAAAAATATTGATGTTTCCTTTCCCCGAAATAAGCTGGTTGTGATTACCGGTTTAAGCGGGAGCGGAAAATCGTCTTTAGCTTTTGATACAATATATGCCGAAGGACAGCGCCGCTACATGGAAACCTTCAGTGCTTATTCCCGCCAATTTCTGGGAGGCATGGAACGCCCTGATGTCGATAAAATTTCGGGCCTAAGCCCTGTAATTGCCATCGAACAAAAAACTACCTCAAAAAATCCCCGCTCAACAGTCGGTACCATTACAGAGATATATGATTTCATGCGTTTGCTTTTTGCTCGTATTGGCGAGGCATATTCATATGTTACAGGAGAGAAAATGGAGCGCATGTCTGAAGATCAGATGTTTAAAAACGTTCTCGAGAAATTTGATGGCAAGGCAATAAACATCCTGGCTCCGGTGGTTAAGGGACGTAAAGGTCACTACCGTGAATTGTTTGAACAAATCAGAAAGCAAGGGTTTTTAAAGGTTCGGGTGGATGGCGAAATTTTAGATTTGGCACCTAAAATGCAGGTCGACAGATATAAAATCCATGATATTGAAATGGTGATCGATCGCTTGGTTGTTACCGAGAAGGACAAAAAACGTCTATACACCTCCATTCAAACAGCACTTAAAACCGCAAAGGGAATTATCAAAATCTCCGATCAAGAGAATAATGAATTTTTCTTTAGCAAGTATTTGATGGATCCCGTTTCCGGAATCTCTTACGATGAACCGCAACCGAATACGTTTTCGTTCAATTCACCTTACGGCGCCTGTCAGAAATGCAGCGGTTTAGGGTATATTTTTGAAATTGACAATAACGCGATTATCCCGAACCCTAAACTAAGCATCGTTCAGGGCGGACTAGCTCCCCTCGGAGAATATCGTGAAACCTGGATGTTTCAAATCTTAAAAGCCCTTTCTAAAAAGTTCAACTTTTCATTATCCACTCCCATCGAAAAGCTTGGGGAGGACATTGTTAATATAATCTTAAACGGCTCTGATGATATTATAACCGTGCCGGTTGAGTATAATAAATGGAACGTTCAGAACTATCAGATAACATTCGATGGAATTATTAAAATGCTTGAAGAGCAAACAGAAAAACGCGGCGAAGAGGCCAGCGAGGATCTGGAAAACTACCGCGTTTTAAGAAAATGCCCTGAATGTGAGGGTGCACGACTGAAAAAAGAATCGCTTCATATCAAAGTGAATCAGAAAAACATCTTTGAGTTAGCAAGCATGGATATCTCAAACCTGTCCACCTGGTTTGATGGTGTTGAAGATAAGCTGACAGAACGTCAAAACGTAATAGCCAAAGAAATTCTAAAAGAGATCCGCTCAAGAATAGGGTTTCTTCTAGATGTTGGTTTAAACTATTTAACTCTCGACAGAACGGCCAAAACTCTTTCGGGCGGTGAAGCTCAGCGGATAAGGCTTGCTACACAAATAGGCTCTCAATTAGTTAATGTGCTTTACATTTTGGATGAGCCGAGTATAGGCTTGCATCAGCGGGATAATGCCCGGTTAATTTCAGCATTGAAGAATCTTCGGGATATTGGCAACTCGGTGTTGGTGGTTGAGCACGACAAAGATATGATCCTTGAAGCTGATTATGTTATTGATATGGGACCTGCGGCCGGCGTACATGGCGGCGAGGTCGTATCGGCAGGCACCCCGGATGAGTTTACAAAAATTCAAACTCTCACAAACGATTATATCAGTGGCGCCAAAGTAATTGCGGTACCTGCGAAAAGACGAGAGGGAACAGGGAAATCGTTAATCCTGAAAAATGCTACCGGCAACAACTTAAAAAATGTAACGCTTGAAATTCCTCTGGGCAAATTTATTAGCGTTACAGGCGTTTCCGGGAGCGGTAAGTCGAGCTTAATTGCAGAAACTTTATATCCCATATTAAATCATCATTTCTTCCGGGCAAAGAAAACACCATTGCCTTTTAAGAAAATAGAGGGGCTTGAACATATTGATAAGGTAATTGAAATTGATCAAACACCGATCGGGCGCACTCCGCGCTCTAATCCATCAACATACACAGGCGTATTTTCCGACATTCGGAACCTGTTTGTCGGCTTGCCCGAAGCCCGGATAAGAGGATACAAACCCGGTCGTTTTTCGTTCAACGTCAAGGGAGGACGATGCGAAACCTGCCAGGGTGCAGGAATGAAAGTGATTGAAATGAATTTCCTTCCGGATGTTCAGGTACCTTGTGAAGAGTGTCAGGGAAAGAGGTATAACCGCGAAACCTTAGAAGTCCGCTACCGCGGAAAATCAATCAGTGATGTTTTGGATATGAGTATTGAGGATGCGGTTGCGTTTTTTGAGCCTATTCCTTCGATTTATCGTAAGATAAAAACACTGTTTGATGTAGGCTTAGGATATATTAAAATGGGGCAGTCATCCACCACCTTATCAGGCGGAGAAGCACAACGTGTTAAGCTGGCGACAGAGCTTTCAAAAAAAGATACAGGAAAAACGTTTTATATTCTGGATGAACCAACAACCGGACTTCATTTTGAAGATATTAATGTTTTGCTGGGAGTCCTTAACCGGCTTGTCGATCATGGAAATACGGTCCTGGTAATTGAACACAACCTGGATGTTGTTAAGGTATCGGATTGGGTAATTGATCTTGGACCTGAGGGTGGCTCCGGTGGTGGGCAGATCTTATTTTCGGGTACACCCGACAACTTAACAAAAGTAAAAAATAGCCATACCGGAAAGTTTCTGAAAGTGGAAATGGGACGTTAGTGTTTGCGTGATTTAGTCATCGGATGACTCAAAAATTACTCGTGATTTTAATCTCCTGTTCTTATTTCATCCGATGACTCATAAACATTCGAGGGGGTAAATTAAAATTTTCCTCTCCTTCTCCGAAATAAATATCCCGCAAGGACAACCAGTGGAATTCCCAATAAAGCGCCATATAACATAGTATAATTATCAGCATTTTCCAGTGATACTATCTGCGGTTTTCCGATATATATTAAACTGCCCCAATAATACGGCAACAGCAGGGCCGGATTGTTATGTTTTCTCTTAAGCCAATCGATTTTGGCCTGATGAAGTGACATTGCAGCATCTTGTCCGTTTTGTAAGTTTTCATAAAACGATACTATTAATTGCGAACTCGCCTCGTCGTTTATGTTCCACAGACCAGCCACCACACCTTTCGTTCCTGCTGCGGTAAAACCTCTGGATAAACTAAGTACACCTTCTCCAGAGGCCATAATACCATCTGCGGTTCGGCAGGCACTTAAAACCATCAAATTTGGAACTCTTGTTTGGGCAGACAATTCAAATAGAAAAAATTTACCGTCGGCCAATTGCAACGCAGGCTCGGCACTGCTTCCAAGCATAAAAGAATGCGTGCTAAGGTGAAGCACATTGGCTGTGTTTAATGCTTGCTTAAATCGAGCAATCGCAGCCTTTTTGTCAATATAATAGGCGCCTTTTAATTGTTCCTCCAGTTTTTCTGCCTCAACTGCAACAGCAGGAATTGGAATGCCCCCTTCATTTTTTGCGATAAAAAATCCGCTAAATGTATTGCCTGTCGGTTTACTCAGAGATGAACTTAGCCAGCTTTGGAGCGAATAGGCATAGCTTACAGACGCTCTTTTAATCAAAAAGGGCCATTTGGCAATAGATTCTGAATACCGCGCACTGGTAATCAGCGATTCAAAGGGTAGATATCCTAAAATATCGTCTGGAATTATCAAGGTTTTTTTCTGCTGTTTGCCCTCAAAACTATTTGACAGAAGTTTCTGAAAAATCTGATAAGAAGAATTATAAAATCCTTCAGGATTATTGATCATCGCTTCAGGGCCTTGCTTAAAGTAAAACTGAACAAAATGGTCGATTTCTGTTTTGAACTGCCCGGCATTTCTCAGTTGTATGATAGTGTCGATCTTCCCCTTTTCTGCTTTGATAATGAAAACATTCTTTTCGCCCCAGAAGAAGTTTATAATCCCGAACTGATCAGGTATTTGTTTAAGCAGTTTTCCTACAGGAATAGACTCAAGTGCGTCTGTTTTGTTCCATGCAGGGTATTTCTTTTTGATCTTCTTATCTAGAATTGCCAGTTTATATTGGGTTTCGTGCAGATTATTTAAAAGAATTTTGTTTTCATTATTCTGGAGATATTCTTTCTCATAATAAATCATTGCTCTTTTTAACGCCTGGCGTTCTTTCAGATGTGGATCACTCTCGCTTAAAAGCGATCGTTGGTTTTGTTGAATTTGATCTAGCAGAGTTCTGGCTTTTGTTTGTTCAGCTATACCCAATATTATTTCCGAATATTTCTTATGATGGGTTTTAATCCAAAGATCATAGGCGGTTGCGATCGCTTTCTCTGCCAGATTCTTCGACTGTTTTTGATAATATAACCGATCTGCAGCATCGGCAAATTCATTTCTTGATTTATCTCCGGTAGCCATCGCCAGCAGATAATTATCAAGTGCATTCCCCTGTTTATTCAACAATAAAAGGGCATTTCCTCGACCCTCTAAAACATCGTAAAGCCGATTTTCACTGTATAATTTTTTAACCGAAGGCAAACTTCCATAATCAACACCTTGAAAATCAGGAATCAGGATTTGTAATGCCTGATTGTATAAGTTCAGTGCTTGCTCGGCCTTATTCTGTAAAACTAAAATATTCCCCAATTGAATAAGCAGGTTTGCTTTTTCTCTTTTTCGACTTCCTTTAAAATTTAGATCAGTTACCTGGAGACCTTGGGAATAATATTGATGGGCTGAAAGGAAGTTATGTTTTTTTTGCTCTATATTCCCCGCAAGGGTGTATGCGCTAAGCAACCAATAAGGTGAGCTCACACTTTTATTTTTAGAAAGAATATTCAACGCAGAAGCTACACTTTTTGAAGCTTTAGCATACTCGCCTTTTTCATATTCGATATCAGCCAGTGTGCTGTAAAGAAGTCCGGATACCGGATGATTTTGTACTAAGTATTTGAATCCGTTCCGGCAAAGGGCTTCCGCCTGATTTAGATCGCCCATCGATTTGTATGAGATAGCCAAATTACTACATATGGAAGCAATGGCTAGCTTGTCGTGTTTTGCTGCCGCAATCCTAAGGCTTTTCTTCTGAATAAATATGGCATTAGTATAATCTCCCAGTCTTGTATAATTATTCCCCAGCGGTTTAAATATGTACTCAACCAGGTCGTAATTTTCAATCGGGTGCTGCTTGTAATAACTGTACGCTTTTTCGTATTCTTCTATGGATTTTAATACATTTCCTGCGTAAAGCTGATAATAGCCTTGGTTGATTAACAGATTTAGCCACCCTTCAATTTCCTGATTAGTTTGTGGTTTCCTCCAGGTTTCGCTTTCTGTAGACATTAAAAATGGAAGCCGCTGACCGGGCTTTTCAGCATTGTAAGCTATTCTTGCATACAGCCAATCCCTTAAATTATCCTCTTTTTTAAACCCGATGAGGACTGTGTCGAGCGTTTGCCTTGCATGATCCTGAGCTTGCGTCGGCTGGAAACACCCTGTAAAAATGAGAAGCAGGAATATCGCTTTCAACTTAAATTGGTGTTAAAACTTCCATACAAGATATGTCGAAAGGCGCCTGTCCTTAATATTCAGCGAATGAAGGTACCTGATACCTAATGACGGCCCTACCCGAACTCTGCCTAGCTGAATATCTGCAAATAAGGTGGTTTTCCATTGGTCAAAGTTTTGATTCTCTTCTTTTTGGATAGAATTGATAATGAGACTCTGGCCGTTTGCACCTTGCAGATATGCGTCCTGTATTAATTCATTGGTTGTTCTGAGGTTTGCCGAGAGCATTGCACCCGCACCAAATCCTATGAAAGAATTTAGATTGTATCTCAACTGCAGGGGTACAGCGTCGATTGAAACAACTTTTGATTTTCTAAACTGCTCCCGGTAATCAATTTTATATCCAATGCGATTGATCACGGTATCGCCGCCCACTTTGCGGCCCAATGAAGTTTGCGATTCGTTAAACGTGCTTACATAAAGTTCCCATTGCAGATATTTACGATGTGGCGCAAATGGAGCTACACTTAAGCCCAGGCTGTAATTTTTATTTCCCGTGGCGATGGTCGAATTATTCACCTGCGAGCCATAAACGGCGATAATTCCTGGAGATAGTCCTGGTTTAAATCTTCCTACAGAGCGGTTTGTGTAAATCGGTTCGTTCTTATCGAAAACAATAGCCGCCTGGCTCCCGAAAGGAACTTTTTTCGGCTTCTTTTTAAAGCGTACGACATATTCAATATATCCCATGGTAGAGTCGAGATCTGAAACTCCCTTTTGCTTTACCCCAGGCAGGTAAATATTTTTGAAAATAAAAGTCACGCTGTCTTTAGAGACGGTGGTATCCAAACAACTTTGATTGCTGTAGGCGGAATCGCAGAGGATACATGGAGGTTGCGAACCTTTAATTTTAAGAGTTGAGAGATCAAGTATTCCTGCGGTCCGAACTCCAATCGCTACTTTTTTTGCTGGTCCTTCACCAGTATTCTGAAAACGTACTTTATAGGTTAGCTCGCGCTTTTTTCCGGTGAAACGATAATTCATTCTGCGGTTTTTGAGCATCATCTTATTCGGGTCGTGCGAGGCAACGATCTGCAAATTCAAGTCAACAATTTCATGCTCTAACAGCGGGTCGTCCGGAATAAACATGGCAGAAATGGTAACCACAGCGTTCGTGTCTTGAAGCATCTCGGGAGTGGTCTTTAAAGACATGAACATAAAACGCTCCTCCCCTTGTTTTAAGTTTTCAAACTTCCAGACTTCACTGTTTCTAAATAATCCGGTTTTATCTTTTATCACACGCGAGTGCTCATCAGATTTAAAGCTTTCAATAATCGCCGGACCACCTTTTTGCCTCCAGTCTTCTTCAATAACCTTTTGAAGCGGAACATACGCCAATAATGTCTGGAGTGCCGATCTCTGCTCCTTGTGATAACTGCGGGTCTCTTTGATTAAAAAGTTATCCTGTTTAAATTGTTTTTCATTGTAAAGAATGGCGAGCTTTCCGCTGAGGTTTGGAATATTCCACTCACTTTTATTTCGATAGCCAACAAGCAAAACCATTTCTTCCGCAGGCTTCGGCATGCGGTTAGTTTTCAGTTCAATACTTCCGCCATTTTTAAAAAATGTGGGAGAAGCAGCTGCATATCGCGTAGGCGGAACTTTAGGAACGTTTATTTTTTTTGGCTTTGTGGGAGGCGGTTTGCCATCATCGTAGTTGTTGGTAGCATAAACCCGGGCTTCAAAGGTTCCTGTATCCCGGTAGGTGTGAAAAGGATTTTTCTCAAAGCTAAAGGTGCCGTCGCCGAATTCCCAGAAGTACGTATAGAAGGGAGCAGGTGCCCCTGATATTTGCCTGAGTTCTCTTAATGTTGCGCTGAATTTAAATCCGCTGCTGTCCTGGTTTACATTAATTGCAGCCGGAATTGTATCCAAAGGCGGAACTTGCGCATTTACCGCTGATGATAAAAGTGTTAACAAGGCTATAATCAGGTACTTCATGGTTGTTATCGAAATTAAATATAGCAATTATTTTAAAGCAAAAAACACCGGTGATGAGCCATCACCGGTGTAAGGTTAACCGTTTATTTAGGCAGGATTAGTAATTATTTAAGCTGCTTATCTCAGTTTGAACATTCGCTTCAGTAGTTTCAGTTAAAGTCAGACTTTCATTTAAATTAGCAGTTATGGTGATTTCTTTCTTTGCGAAGTAATATCTGCCATCTTTAATAGAAAACGCTATTAAACGACCTTCTTCGCCCACAGGCATCATGTTGTCATAACTTTTTACTTTATTTGCACCATCAGGAGTATAAAGCTGTGCGGCTACATTGCTTCCTTTTGCACAAAAGAAAACGAAAGTTTCTCCAGAAAAGCTGCGGAAAGTAGCCATTGTACCGGGGTTATTCAGAACTTCAACACGCACAGTTGTTTTAGGGTTAGAGTAACTCCAGAATACATCGCAATTTATCCAGCCCAACATTCCAAAATCAAATGCGAACTCACCCTGGGTGGATTGTACCTCTCTTTGTCCGGCCCCGTTTGCGGGCTTTGGCGCCTGCCATGCCATTTGCTTTGCGTCATTCTGAACGCCTTCCCATAATTGGGTTACGCCCTCACGATTCGCCGGAATACGAACTTTAACAGGAACTGCAAGATTTTTATCTACGCTTTCGCCGTTTGCTTTTACGTCAATAAATATAAATCCATCGGATACAAGTGGGGCTCCTGAAATATGATTAGTATTGGTACCTCCCATAATTACTTCGCTTCTTTTCAGCATTTCATATGCAATTACAGTTACTTCGCCAGTTACCGGAATGCCATTTTTCGTAAGAGAGCCTACCGGGAAGGTAATTTTTGTACCTCCTGATAAACTTACAGTTTGTGGCAGCTCGGTAGCATTAATAGAAACGGTTTGCTTTTTAGGACCGATTTTTTCGGTGAACTCTTTTGCTGTGTTTGCTGTGTTGACCGGAAGGTTTCTGTCTTTTCTGCAAGCGGCAAATAATATAATCGTTGTTAAAAATAGGGCTGGTATTAAGTTGATCTTTTTCATGATTTTGATTTTTTATGATTTTGCTTACTCTTAGGCTTTTCAGCTTCCGCCATGTTTTTATGTGATTTACTTTATTATTAATAATTGAATTAGGATGCATATAGCTAAAACCATTGCCAGGTTTATCAGACATCTTGTTAGTACTTGTTTATGTGTTCTCATTTTTTATTCTTGTTATATTGCTTACTCTTTTCAGGCTTTTCAGCGTCGGCCGTTTTGATTGATTTGAAACTATATCAGCGCCACCTGAAATTTGTTACCCCCCTGTTGAAAATAAATTTTCAAAAAGTTTAAAAGAGCTTAACTTAGAATGTAAAAGTTTTGGATAAGCTACATCAGGATCATCGCTTTATTGAAGCACTGCTAAAAAACGACCGTAAGGTGGTGCAGGAGATTTATGAAAAATTCGCAGGCAAGATCAAGCGTTATATAATTAATAATAGCGGTTCTGAAAACGACGCTGCGGATATATTACAGGAAGCCTTGATCGACATCTACCAGCAGGCAAAATATAAGTCATTTAAACTTAGCTGTCCTTTTGAACCCTTCCTTTTATTGGTGTGCAAACGTAAATGGCTTAATGAACTGAAAAAAAAATCAGTTTTACCGGTAACAAAAATCGACGACGCTTTATTAGTAATTGGTGAGGATGTTTTTGCTGAAGCTGAATTACTCGAAAAACAGGATGAGGAAGCAAAACGCTTTACATTGATGTTTGAAAAGCTTGGAGAGCGATGTAAAGAGATCATCAGCGAAAGCCTTAAAGGCGATGCTCAGGAATTGGTAGCCGAGAAATTGGGTGTTACCTATGGATATCTTCGGAAGAAGAAGTCTGAATGTATGGCTGCTCTCATCAAATTAATTAAGCAAAATTAAATAGCTATGAGTATGTACAGCATGGAAGATATAGCCCGTTTTGCGGAAGGTGATATGGACGCAGAAGAGCGTTTTGAATTTGAAAATGCACTTAAAACGGATCTCAACTTACAAGCAGATCTTGCCTATTATCAGAACGTTCATTCATCCTTAACGATGAAACTGGGCACTGATGTGAATGATCGTGAATTTCAGGATTCTCTATCCGAAATAAGCAAGAATTATTTCAAGAAACAAGCCAGGGTGATTTCTATGCGCAGGTATGTGGCCTGGACCTCGGCAATTGCAGCAGTATTTGTTTTGTTTCTTGTATGGGCTCCGTGGCATAAAGATCTATATCGCCAATATGCCGATACAAATATGATTGCTATGGCCGAAAGAGGGGATAATACCATTGGAGATCAAATGCAGAAAGCTGCCGAGGCATTTAACAAAAAAGATTTTTCTACCGCTAAAACGCTTTTAGAAAAAGTAAATAAATCCGATCCGGAGAATTCAATGGCTCAGTTTTATTATGGCATCACCTTGTTAGAAACCGGAGATATTCAGACCTCCCGCAAGGTTTTGAATAAAGTTTATAAGGGCCAGTCGATTTTAAAATACGATGCCGCTTTCTATATGGCTTTAAGTTTTCTAAAGGAAAAGAACAATCCACAAGTAATTGAGTGGCTCAAAAGAATTCCGGAAGATTCATCCAGGTATGAAAAATCGCAGGACTTGTTAAACAAGCTTAAATAAGATTCGTTAATCAGAATATGCTTAACCTTTTAACTTCAGATCAAATCCGGCAAGCCGATAAATATACCATTCAGCATCAGCCAATACAATCAATTGATTTGATGGAAAAAGCCTCTATTGCTTTTACTAAAGCATTCATCAAAAGCTATCCTGATATTAAAAAGTCCGTTTGTGTGTACTGCGGAACGGGGAATAATGGAGGAGATGGCCTGGCGATCGCCCGATTATTGGCCAAAAGCGGATATAAAGTTCAGGCACGGATAGCGCGTCTTTCTGGAAAGTCAAGCAATGAATTCGATGGAAATCTAGCCAGATTAATGTCTGTCGGAGTATTAATTGATGAGTTCAAAAAGGTCTCTGAGATCAGGAATGAGAATGCAGATATTATTATTGATGCCTTAATAGGATCGGGCCTGAATAAACCCCTGGAAGGCGACTGGCTAACGCTGGTAGAGTGGCTAAATAGTTTAGGAAAGCCGATTGTTTCGGTTGATATTCCAACTGGATTCAAATCCGAGGGTCCCGTATCTCAGCATGACATTACAATAAAGTCCGATCTCACTATCAGTTTTCAACGACCTAAGATTAATTTTTTACTTCCTGAGTCGGCCTTTTGTATAAAACGGTTTGAAGTTGTAGATATAGGATTGGATGAAGAGTTTATAGAGGCTATTGATTCACCTTATCGTTTGCTTACCGATTCCGATGTTACGATACGCCTAAAAAAAAGAAAGCCTTTTAGTCATAAAGGCACCTATGGTCATGCCTTGGTTATCGCCGGCGCTATTCAAACTATGGGAGCCGCACTTCTTTGCTCTGAAGCTTGCCTAAATACCGGAGCTGGCCTAGCAAGCGCCTGTATTCCGGCTGAAGGTTTAAATGCTTTGAACATTCGGATGCCAGAGGTGATGGCCGCTTTGAGATATAACAATTTGCTTCCGGCAGATCTGGATTGGGATAAATATAATTCTGTTGCAATCGGCCCGGGTTTAGGGACTACCATGGAAAGCAAGCAGATCCTATCTACTACTTTAAGTAATTTCAAGCAACCCATAGTTATAGATGCGGATGCTATAAATTTAATTTCCCAGAATCCGGGACTTATATTTTATGTGCCTAAATCGTCTGTTTTTACACCACACGTAAAAGAATTCGACAGGCTTTTCGACGCACATAGCAGCTGGTGGGATCGATTACAAACAGGCATTGCAAAAGCAATAGAGCATCAATGTATAATTATTTTAAAGAACAGATACACCGTCATTTTTACTCCTGATGGCAAATGTACTTTTAATCCAACCGGAACACCGGCAATGGCTACAGGCGGAATGGGAGACGTACTAACCGGGATGATTGCTTCTTTTATGGCACAGGGATGTAAACCGGAAGATGCGGCGATTTTGGCAGTATATCTTCATGGAAAAGCTGGGGAAAAATTGGTGGCAACAAAGGGTGTTTCAGTTATTACGGCAAGTAAATTAGTCGAGCATATCCCGAAGGTTCTCTATTCCCATTAAAAACTTTAAGTTGTTTATTACCGAATAAGTACTTATTTTTGTACCTATGGATGTGGTAAATTATACAGAGTTTCGTAATAATCTGAAACGTAGCCTTGATAAAGTAAGTGATGATGAGGAAGTCGTAGTTGTTTCCCGAAGCCGTAATAAGAATGTGGTTGTATTATCGCTCAAAGAGTACAATTCGTTAACAGAAACTATACATTTATTGGGTTCAGAAAAAAACCGCCAACGTTTAAGCGAAGCTATTCGTGAAATGGAAAGTGGCGAGTCATTAAAAAATCCGTTGATTGATTAATGGAACTAGCCTGGCAAACCCGAGCCTGGGAAGATTATATGTATTGGCAACAAACTGATAAAAAGATATTAAAACGAATAAACGAGTTAATTAAGGATTGTTTACGTCATCCTTTCTCGGGTATAGGAAAGCCTGAACCTTTAAAAGGTGATCTGACGGGCTTTTGGTCAAGGCGTATAGATGGAGAGCATCGGCTGGTATATAAAGCAACAAGTAGCTCATTATATATTATCCAATGCAGATATCATTATTAAACACTTTGATCAAAAAGATGCTTTTCCGCATGATAAGATGATCTCACCAAGGGCCCACTTTCTACATATTTGAATCCCATCTTCTGTCCGATTTCTTTGTATTTAGCAAACTGATCCGGGTGTATCCAGTCTAATACCGGGTGGTGATTTTTAGTTGGCTGTAAATACTGACCAAGAGTTAAGACATGAACACCAGTGTCGGCCAAATCCTGCATGGTTTCAATCACGTCAGCTTCGGTTTCACCTAAGCCTAACATAATGCCGGATTTTGTTCTTAATCCAAATTCAGAAATACGTTTCAGTGCTTCCATGCTTCTATCGTATTTTGCCTGGATACGTACTTCTTTAGTTAAACGCTTTACCGTCTCAATATTGTGAGAAACCACTTCAGGACGTTCTTCGCAAACGCGGTATAAATTATCCCATATTCCTCTGAAATCAGGAATCAGAGTTTCCATTGTCGTTCCCGGACTATCTCTTCTGATTGCTCTGATAGTTTCGGCCCAGATGATAGAACCGCCGTCTTTCAAATCATCGCGGTCTACCGAAGTAATTACCGCATGTTTAACATTCATTAATTTAATTGAATTGGCAACACGGTTAGGTTCATCCGGATCTACCGCTAACGGTCGTCCTGTAGCCACAGCGCAAAAGGAACAAGAACGGGTGCAGATATTCCCTAATATCATAAACGTTGCCGTACCAGCACCCCAGCATTCGCCCATATTCGGACAATTACCACTCTCGCAAATCGTGTGAAGCTTATGAGTGTCTACAAGGCTGCGCACATGCGCATATTCTTTTCCAACAGGTAGTTTTACCCGTAACCAGTTGGGTCTGCGTGCTGCCTGGTTGGCAGGAATAACCGGCAATTCAATCATGTTGCAAATGTAACTTTTAGATATGAGATGTGAGATATGAGATGTGAGATTTTGACAAAGGAAAGATAAGACAAAGATGCTTCACATGATGTCAGAGATTACAAATTGCGGGTGGAGGTGATGCGGTTTCAGTTTTACTTTTTACTTTTGAATTTTAATTTAAAACTAATATGACTTCAACAATCACTTACCTGGGCGACTTAAGAACTGAATCGACACATATACAGTCAGGGGAAAAGATAATTACCGACGCGCCGATAGATAACAAAGGGAAAGGCGAGGCATTTTCTCCGACAGATTTATTAGCAACTTCCCTGGGAAACTGCATGTTAACCATTCTGGGAATTGCTGCCCGCGAACGGAATATTAATATCGAAGGAACGACCTGCGCAATTACCAAAATAATGGCAGCCAATCCCAGACGAGTAAGCGAGATCCATGCAGAAATTAGCTTTCCTTTTTCATGTACTGACAAAGAAAAAGCGATTCTTGAGCATGCCGCTAAAACTTGTCCGGTGTTTTATAGCTTGCATCCCGATATTTTAAAGCTGATAACGTTTACGTATCCGTCTTAAATTCGCTTATGAATTCACAGACATTTGTTCGGCTGCTTCTTCAGCAGAAATCTCGCTATGCGAAGCTTCATAAATGCATTCCCCTTCTTTGATGAGCAGTAGTTGAGGTGATTCGTGATGCACATCAAATAACTCGGCGATTGCATTAGAAATCGGGCGGTATTTAATCAGGTCGAGAAAGTAAACTGATGTGTCTTCGGGCAGTATATCCCATTCGAATTCAAACTTTCTTTTAGCCATAAGGCTGATAGAGCAACGCGTACTGTGTTTAAATAAAATACTATGTCCTGCAGACTGTTTAATTTGCTGCAATTGCTCAATTCTCTCTAGCGGTATCCAATTCATAAAAAGTATAAACTCAAAAATAGGCAGGTATTATATTGCAATCCAATTTTGTAAGGGCTTTCTGAGTGAATATTACATACAGATTGCGCAAAAGCAGGAACTATCGTCTTGACTTTGGATATGAATTATACGCAGGGCAAGTTTTTGTTGAACAAGATTCAAAGGTAACTGTTGCAGTAAGTAGAAGGAATAAAATAGCTATTCTTTTCATAATTAGTATAAAAGTATCGAATTTTCAGTAACAATACGAAACTTATCCTAATAAGTTTCACCCAATTAAATTGTTTTGTAATTCGGCCATTAACAGGGCAGTAGCGGCTGCCTCCTCGCCCTTATTTCCATGTATTCCTCCAGAACGGGCTTGAGCCTGTTCCAGGTTATTTGTGGTAAGCACACCGAATATTACCGGTTTATTGTATTTTATACTAACCTGACTAATGCCATTTGCAACTGCATTACAGATAAAATCAAAATGAGGAGTTTCCCCTTTAATAACGCAACCCAGACAAATAACTGCGTCTACTTCTTTTTTACTTAACAGGATGTCGGCGCCAGAGACAAGCTCAAAGCTGCCTGGCACGGTGATTTCCAAAATATTCTCTGGCTTCACTCCTTGTTTCTCAAGAAGCAGGACTGCTCCATTATATAGGGCGCCTGTAATCTCTGCATTCCATTGAGCGGTAACAACGCCAAATTTAAAGCCTTGTCCAGAAGGAATGCTTGTGTGACTGAAATCGGATAAACTTTTAAGATGAGTTGCCATTGTTTAAAAATACAAATGGTTACCCGAATTCGGATAACCATTTTTTAAGAGAGGGGGAAATAAATTCATTAATTCAAACGTGCTTCTGCACGAGCTATGTAAGCATCAATTAAAGTTGCTTCATAGCTTTCAGGATAATCCTGTTTTATAGTTTTGTACACATCTAATGCAGAATCAAATTCTTTCTGCTCTTCATATACAAGCCCTAATTTTTTTAGAAATAAAGGAGTTGTAAATGAGTTTTCATATTTATCAGATGCTTTTTTGTAAAAAGTTTCTGCTTTTCCATATTCTTTCAATTCAGAATAAGCATCGCCAAGCATTCCTAAAACCAAAGGATCGATCACAGGACTCCCTGTTGAGCTATAATTACCCAGCGCTTCTACAGCGTTTTTAAATTCTCCTTTTTGAAGATACAATCCGCCAACGTATGCATTTGCAAGATTAGCTGATTTGGTGTTTGAATATTCTTCGGCAATTTTTTCAAAACCCGGATAGGAACCATCCCCTTTTATTGCGCGGTCCGCCAGTGAGTCTGCTGCCAGATACTCTTCAGCTTTGAACATTTCATTCGCTGCTTTTTCTGCTCTCGGAGCCAGATAAAATTTCTGATATCCTATATAAAGCAGTACCAGCGCTATAATTGCACCACCAATTACTGCCAGGCTTTTCTTATTTTCCTGCACAAAATTCCCTGTGCTGCCTATTATTGCGGGCTCTTTAATAGTATCTTTTTGATTAGTCGCCATTTGCGTTTTAAAAAATGAAGTTTGCAAAAATACAGTTTTCACATTTACAATCAAGCCTTCTTTAAATTTAAAAAACAGAATGCCCTTTAAACTGTAACTTTGTGTCTCTTTTGTATGTGGCTTCAAAAAATATCTCTACTTAATTTCAAAAACTATGAAGAAGCAGAATTAAACTTCTCCGCTTCTGTAAATGCTTTTGCCGGCAATAACGGAGCGGGGAAAACTAATCTCCTGGATGCTATTCATTATTTATCGCTATGCAAAAGCTATTTTAACCCTATCGATTCGCAGCAGATTCGACAGGGAGCAGATTTTTTTATGATCCAGGGAACGTTTGAGAAACAGGAAAATGAAGAGATAATTGCCTGTTCTTTAAAGCGGAACCAAAAAAAGCAGTTTAAACGAAATAAAAAGGAATATCAAAGATTAGCCGACCACATCGGTTTATTCCCGTTGGTTATGATATCGCCTTATGATATCAGCATCATCATCGAAGGCAGTGAAGAACGTCGGAGATTTATTGATAATGTTATTTCTCAGACGGACAATCAGTACCTTGACGAGCTCATCGTTTACAATAAAAATTTGGCAAATCGCAATGCCTTGTTACGTAATATAGCGCAAACCGGCCGTTATGACGCACAGCTTTTAGAAATTTACGATGATCAGCTAATAACAGCGGGGAACAATATTTTTAAAAAACGAAGAGCGTTCATGGATGCCTTTCTGCCTGTGTTTGCATCTCATTATCGATATCTTACAGACGATGCCGAACAGGTAGAACTTATTTATGATTCGCAGTTGGCTAGAGAAGACTTTTCGGCCCTTTTAAAAAAGTCGCTTGAACGCGACAGAGTTCTGGAGCGCACAACCACTGGTATCCATAAAGATGATTTGTTGTGCTCGATTCACGGGATGCCTCTTAAAAAATTTGGCTCGCAAGGACAGCAGAAATCATTTCTTATTGCCCTGAAACTAGCTCAATATACTTATCTGAATGAAAAAAAAGGATTTAAGCCACTGCTCTTATTAGACGATATTTTCGATAAGCTGGACGAGATGCGAATCACAAAATTAATGCAAATGGTCTCTCACGATGATTTCGGGCAGATCTTTATTACCGATACCAGTTCTGAACGAGTGACAAAAATTTTTAAGGGAATAGGTGTAGGTTTGAGTGTATTTGAAATAGAAAACGGAACTGTAAAACAACATGGGGCGTAACAACGATAAACCTTTAAAAGAGGCTATTGAGCAATTACTTAAGGTGTATAAACTTAAGCGAAAGTTTGATGAAACCTCACTTATAGCCGCCTGGCCCGAGCTCATGGGGCGTGCAGTGGCTAATCGCACCAGTCAGTTATATATCCGCGAACGCAAATTATTTATCCGGGTTGAGTCGTCGGTGCTAAAGAATGAATTGTTGATGATCCGTTCAGAAATAGTAAAAAGAATGAACGAACGAGCGGGAAGCAGTGTGTTAGACGAGATTGTATTTATTTAGCCTCACCCCGGCCCTCTCCAAAGGAGAGGGAGACGAACGGCCCTAACCCTCTTTAGACAGTTTGTCTTTCACGGAAATCCAAACCCCCTCTCCTTTGGAGAGGGTTGGGGTGAGGCCTTTAAAATCTCTCTAAAGCAGAGAAATAAAAATTTCCTTCAATTTCAGCATTTTCGTCTGAATCTGAACCGTGAACTGCGTTTGCTTCAATAGATTCAGCATATTTGTTACGGATAGTGCCAACATCTGCTTTCTTAGGATCGGTAGCACCGATAAGTTTACGAAAATCTTCTACCGCATTGTCTTTTTCAAGAATTGCAGCAACGATCGGTCCTGATGACATAAAGTCAACCAGCTCACCGTAAAAAGGACGATCTTTATGAACCGCATAAAATGCTCCGGCTGTATCTTTAGTCAGGCTGGTGTATTTCATTGCTATAATTTTGAACCCGCCTTTAATAATATCGTCTAAAATAGCACCTGTATGTCCATTTTTTACGGCATCAGGCTTAATCATTGTGAATGTTCTATTCGTTGTCATTTGGTTTTGTTGTGTTGAAAAATCGCTGCAAACTTAGATAAATTTTAGACATGGATTTTAAAATATGTAAAAGAGCAATCGTTTTCCGCGGCTCGTCCCTTCTCCCTTAAAAATTAGAAAAAAGCCCGGAGGGTTTTATTTTTTAGCATTATTTTTGAAAACGGGAATATGTAATAATCTATTCTGCCAAAAGCATTTTGTATCGTAAAGGTTTTTAATAGCTTTGCGTTTCTTTTTTTAAAGAATGTTGGAACTAACCTCACTTAAAGAATTATTAGCTAACCCTCAGCACATAGTTATCACCACACATCATAAGCCCGATGGTGATGCAATGGGTTCATCTTTGGGTTTATATAACTATCTGATTCAGAAAGGACATCACGTTAGAGTAATAACTCCAACCGACTATCCATTATTTCTCCATTGGATGCCAAACAATCCTGAAGTTCTGGTTTATACCGAAACCGTGGCAGAATCAAATAAATATATTGGCGATGCCGATATTATATTTTGCCTTGACTTCAATGCGCTTTCTCGGATAAATGAGATGGGAGAAATCGTTCGCGAAGCCAAGGGAGTAAAAGTCATGATTGATCATCACCTGGAGCCCGAAGGCTTCGATGATTACCGCCACTGGTCTATAAATGCATGCGCTACAGCGCAATTGGTATATGATTTCATCATAACCATTATGAAAGAACCGCAGCTTATCAATAAAGATGTTGCCAGTTGTTTGTACACAGGGATTATGACGGACTCCGGATCGTTTCGTTTTCCAACCACTACGCCCCAGGTTCACCACATTGTGGCTGATTTAATTCAACGGGGAGCAGAAAATTCAAAGATTCATCAATTAGTATACGATAACTTCTCAGAAGGTCGTTTACGTTTTCTCGGATATTGTTTATTAAACAAACTCGAAGTATTTGAAGAATATAACACCGCCTTGATCAGTGTTACGAATGATGAGCTTGATAAGTTTGGGATTGATACCGGGGATACAGAAGGTTTGGTAAATTACGCCTTAACAATAAATGGAATTAAGCTAGCTGCCTTAATTATCGAACGGAAAGACAAGGTTAAGCTTTCTTTACGGTCTACCGGAGATTTTCCTGCTAATGAGATCTGTAAAAAGTATTTCAACGGCGGCGGACACAGAAACGCAGCAGGCGGATTTTCCGATAAAATATTACAGGATGTAATTTCGGAATTTAAGAGTATTTTGCCTGATTATAAAAGTCTATTAATAGTATAAAATAAAAATGAAGAAAAATTTAATTATTTTAGGTTTTGCTGCTCTGGCTTTCGCAGGATGCAAGCAATTTAAACAAGGTCCTGGTGATCTTCAATACATTATTCATGAAGACGAATCTGGCCCCACCGTTAAAGAGGGTGATTTTCTTGCCATAAAGTTTATTCAAAAAACTGAAGAAGATTCAGTACTTGCAAGCTCTTTCGACTTTGACCGCCCAACATTCCTTGTTCAGCAGAAAGCTGCTTTCAAAGGGGATATTTACGATGGTCTTGCTTTGCTAAGCGAAGGTGATAGTGCAACATTTAAAGTAAACCTTGACTCCATGGCTGCTAAGGGAATGCCTAAGCCAGCTAATACCAAAGGAAAATACATGCTTTTCACCATCAAGCTGGATAAAATTATCCCGAAAGGAAAAATGAATGACAGCTTGTTCCAGAAAAAAATCGATGGGTTTTTAAAGGCTGAAGTGGAAAAAGCTAAAAATCAGGAAGCAGGCAAGATCAGTGGTTATATTGCTTCGAAAGATTTAAAGCCAATTGTTACGGCTTCGGGCCTACAATACATAATTACAAAACAAGGTGCTGGTCCTAAAGCTGCAGTTGGAGACACTGTTAAATTAGATTATACCGGAATGTTCTTATCTGGAAAGGTATTTGATACCAGTGTTAAAGCTGTAGCACAAAAGTCAGGAACGTTTAACGCTCAGCGTCCTTACGAGCCGATGAAAGTACCTGCGGGTCTTAACGGAACTATCCCTGGATTTGATGAAGCATTATTGTTATTCCCTAAAGGAACAAAAGCAACTGTAATTATTCCATCTAAGCTTGCTTATGGCGAGCAGGGAAACCAGGCAATTCCTCCATACATGCCGATTGTATTTGATATCGAAGTTGTTGACATCATAAAAGCAAAACCGGGATCGGTACAACAGCCGATGCAAATGCCAGGAATGCCTCAATCCGCAATGCCTCAACAATAAAACATTAGAGGCTGTCTTAAAGTCCGGACTTTCGGAAACCTCTTTCGAATAGTTCCAAGCAGAGCTTACTGAAGTAAGCTTCAGTTGATCATAGACTTTCAGACAGCCTCTTCTTCCCATTAATATGAAGATAAAAAATATAATAACGGTATTGCTGCTGGTAGCATCGGTACATGTACTGGCACAGAACAATGCAGGAATGCAACGTTTGCCGAATGGACTTCAATATAAAATATTCACTTCCAATGCCGGGCCCAAAATTAAACTGAACGATATTATCACGTTCAACTTTATACAAAAAACAGATAAAGATTCAGTATTAGTGAATTCTTTTGACGTAAACAGACCTGCAACCATCCAGGTCCAGGCCGCCCAAAACATCGCTGATCTTATGGATTTTTTTCCATTATTAGCTTTGAATGACAGTGCTATTGTTAGTATTCCGACGGATTCAATTTTTAACAAGCCCGGAATGGAACAGCAGCGTCCCCCATTTCTGCCAAAAGGAAGTTCGCTTTTTATTACCGTTAAAATCAAAAAAATCCAGTCACTGGAAGAAGCGATGGCAGAACGCCAGAAAATGATGGATGAAATGAAAGGAGCAGAATCAAGTGCTCTTGCTAAATATCTTGCAGAGACTAAAATAAATGCAATAAAAACTACATCAGGCTTAAGATATATCATTAGAAAACCATCTGTCAAAGCAAAGCCAGTAAAAGGCGACACTGTTTTGGTAAATTATATTGGTAAAACTCTGGAAGGAAAAGTATTTGATTCGAGCATCGAAGCTGAGGCTAAAAAAGCTGGATTGGATCAACCGGGACGACCATATGAGCCTATCAGCGTTGTGCTGGGTGAAGGCAGAGTTATTCCAGGTTGGGAAGAGGGCATCCTTTTGCTGAATGAAGGCTCTAAAGCTACTTTCATTATTCCTTCGGATCTGGCCTATGGCCCACAAGGCGCCGGCGAGGATATAAAGCCATTTTCAACCCTTGTGTTTGATCTTGAATTAGTAAAGGTTAAACGCGTGAAAAAGGCAGCGACGCCTGCAGCAAAAAAACCCGCAGCCAAGCCTGTTGCTAAAAAACCTGCTACTAAAACCAGCACGGCTAAACCGGCGACAAAGGCAGCTCCTGCTAAAACTACAACTACAAAAAAGCAGTAATTTTAAGACACATACAATTGAAAGCCTCCTTAAGTAAGGGGGCTTTTTTTATGGGTCATTTTGTCACTCTGTCACTGTATCTCATAAAAATCTTGACATAAGACTGTCAATCTGTTTGCAGAATATTATTGGCATAAGGCTTGATAACCATTGTTTGAATATTTATTGAAAAAAATTAAACATATATATCATGTCAAAAATTATTGGTATCGACTTAGGAACAACTAACTCCTGTGTAGCAGTAATGGAGGGTAATGAGCCAGTTGTTATTTCAAATAGCGAAGGCAAGCGCACTACTCCATCCATTGTCGCTTTTGTAGAGAATGGTGAGCGGAAAGTGGGTGATCCTGCAAAGCGTCAGGCTATCACTAATCCTAAAAAAACAATCTATTCTATTAAACGCTTCATGGGCAACAGCTATAATGAAGTAACAAAAGAAATCAGTCGTGTGCCTTATGCAGTTGTAAAAGGCGATAACAATACACCTCGTGTTGATATAGACGACCGTAAATATACTCCACAAGAGATATCTGCAATGATTCTTCAAAAAATGAAGAAAACAGCAGAAGACTTTTTAGGACACGAAGTAACGGACGCAGTTATTACTGTTCCCGCTTATTTTAACGATGCTCAGCGTCAGGCTACAAAAGAAGCAGGTGAAATTGCCGGTTTAAATGTAAAACGTATCATTAACGAGCCAACAGCCGCTGCATTAGCATATGGTTTGGACAAAGCTCATAAGGATATGAAAATTGTTGTGTTTGACTGCGGTGGTGGTACACATGACGTTTCTGTTCTTGAACTTGGTGATGGCGTTTTCGAAGTAAAATCTACTGATGGTGATACTCACTTAGGTGGTGATGACTTTGACCAGGTGATTATTGACTGGTTGGCAGAAGAGTTCAAATCTGAGAACGGAATGGACCTTGCAAAAGATGCGATGGCTTTACAACGTTTGAAAGAAGCTGCTGAGAAAGCTAAAATTGAGTTATCAAGTTCTAACCAAACTGAAATTAATTTACCATATATCACTGCCGATCAAAGCGGACCAAAGCACCTTGTGCGTACTTTAAGCCGTTCTAAATTCGAACAATTAGCCGAAAGCTTAATCAAACGTACCATTGAGCCTTGTCGTTCAGCATTGAAAAATGCAGGTTTATCAACTTCAGATATCGATGAAATTATCCTGGTAGGGGGTTCAACACGTATTCCTGCTATTCAGGATGCTGTTAAAGCATTCTTTGGAAAAGAGCCTTCAAAAGGAGTTAATCCTGATGAAGTTGTAGCAATTGGTGCTGCAATTCAAGGTGGTGTATTAACTGGTGAAGTTAAAGATGTATTGTTACTTGACGTTACTCCTCTTTCTTTAGGTATTGAAACTATGGGTGGTGTAATGACAAAATTAATCGAGTCGAATACAACTATCCCTTCTAAAAAATCAGAAACGTTCTCGACAGCATCTGATAATCAACCATCCGTTGAGATTCACATTTTGCAGGGTGAGCGTCCAATGGCGAATCAAAACCGTACAATCGGAAGGTTCCACTTAGACGGAATTCCACCTGCGCCACGCGGAGTACCTCAAATCGAAGTAACTTTTGATATTGACGCAAACGGTATCTTACACGTAGGTGCAAAAGACAAGGCGACTGGTAAAGAGCAGAAAATACGTATCGAAGCATCTTCCGGCTTATCTGACGAAGAAATTCAAAAGATGAAACAAGAAGCTGAAGCGAATGCTGAAGCTGATAAAAAAGCCAGAGAAGAAGTGGATACTTTAAACGCTGCCGATGCGCTTATTTTCTCAACTGAAAAACAGCTGAAAGAATATGGCGATAAAATTTCCGCAGATAAAAAAGCTCCGATTGAAGAGTCTCTAACCAAGTTGAAAGCAGCGCACGCGGCAAAAAACTTTGCAGATATTGAAACCGCTCAGACAGAATTGAACGCTGCATGGGCTACTGCTTCCGAAGAGATGTACAAAGCTACTGAAGGTGCAGGTGCAGAAGGCGCCCAGCCAGGTAATGGTCAGGCATCAGCAAATGATGCAGGCGATACTGTTACTGATGTAGATTTCGAAGAGGTGAAATAATTTAAAAAACCCAATAATTTAAGCCGCTCCCAAAAAAGGAGCGGCTTTTTTATTGTTATTGCACCTGATTCTCCGGAGACTACAGGCCGGCAATTAATTATAACACAACACTCATTGCTATAGTAATTTTACATAGCTATTCTATTTTCTTAATCCTTAATAGTTAATTTTGAATAAATCGAAATTGTAATTATGAAAGTTCTCGTATTTCTCCTTCTGACCTTATTTGCGGCACCGCCGAAGTCTGTACACGATTTCAAGATCAAAACCATCGATGGCAAAACGCTTAGCCTGAAAAAATTTAGAGGAAAGAAAATATTGATTGTAAATACCGCTTCAAAATGCGGCTATACTCCTCAGTATACAGAATTACAAAAGCTATCCGAGCAGTACAAAGGTAAAATAGTAGTTATTGGCATTCCAGCAAATAACTTCAAAGATCAGGAACCTGGCTCGAACCTAAGTATTAAAGAATTTTGCAAACAGAATTACGGAGTAACTTTTACTCTTGGCGAGAAACTGAGCGTTAAAGGCGACGACATGGCAGAGCTTTTTAAATATTTAACTTCTGCGGAAAACCCGGACTTTAAAGGTGACATTAAATGGAACTTTGAGAAATTCTTGATTGATGAGAACGGAAAATTGGTGCATCGTTTTCGCTCTGCAGTTAAACCATTGTCGCCTGAGCTAACTAAGTATCTGTAAAAAAGTCGGTTATAATTATTGTAAAATTTATTTTGAATAATAGGGATATGCTTCTATATTTGCAGTCCCAAACGACGGGAGATTAGCTCAGCTGGTTCAGAGCATCTGCCTTACAAGCAGAGGGTCACTGGTTCGAACCCAGTATCTCCCACAAACGAAGCCCTTCAGATTATTTCTGAGGGGTTTTTTGTTTACACGGGAGATTCCGAGTAGGGAAAGCATCTCCCAAACTTTTCGGCTTAATCCATTCCAAAAAAGGCTTAATATGGTGCGCGCATTTTTATTTGTCTCTGTAAATCAGTATTTATGTAGAACAAAACATAAGCCACCTAACCTACCTAATGATTAATAGGCCATCAACAGAGGCGATATTTAGCCGAGCCCATATCTGTTTTAAACTCTATTTAGGGTTGTCAATTCTCACGGTAATTCTTTCATTCACAAGTTGTGTCAAGGAGGAAGAAAGAAAAAATACTCCCTCATGGAAAGAAGCATGGAATGTATCTTTCACTGAAGTTCGCAGAACATTTGAATCAGGCGTAGTTTTCAATGATTTTGGATACCAGCTTAAACCAGACTGGAGATTTAAAATACTATCTGATACCTCTGTTAGCATCTACAGTCCAAAACTTAATAGGGTTACGACTGCTCATATTCAATTTGACCACGATTCCATTTATAACTTCGCCTGGGCGTGGCTACGCGTAAGAAAGCTTTCGAAAGATAGCATTCTCTTTCAGGTGATGAAAGTGAAAGACAAAAGGGTCTTGAGGAAACAGTCGAATATATACATGACGCTGTATTCAGATGACTACATCAAATACAAACTGAAAAAGAAGATTGCTGATCTGGTAAAGCCAAATAGCCAAGACAGTATTTTCATCAAGGATAAAATTCAATTGGCAAATGCTGATACTTCAAAAGCATTTCCAGCACACGAACAGGCGATATTGAAGTCGAAGAGTAGCTTGTTGACCATTAAAAAAATCTCAGCTTCTGATAATGACATGCATGATGTCTTTGATCCATTTCTCCCTGAATATGATATCACAATAAAAAAATCTTATAAGCCATTTAATTACTCCTTTTCCGTAGTTATCAACCAGGAAGGCAAGTTACTATTTCGCCGCTCACGTATTTTTATAATGCCCGAGTTTCAGGACCGTATCAAAAGCACGATACGAGGGATAATAAACGGTTATCTTTCTGCCTATTTAGACACCCATCCCGGGAAAACTTTTGGCATACCACATTCTACAATCGTATTTATGAATGTAAGAGGTGTTAAGTAACAAGCTAAATTCTACGCGTAAGTAATAGCCGCTTAGCCCCTGAAGAGAAGTCGTTCTGGCAAGGATATGTAGCTATAAGAGCTATCCTAAAAATGTGCAATAACTACGTTCACTCTTTTTATTTAAAATGCTTGCCTTAAATAAATATCAAATCATCATCTTTAAACAACCTTACATAACAGATTATACGTATACCTGAACCATGAAAAAATCACTACTTATCACATGTTTTATTATTCTAAGCTTTGTCAGCTTAAAAGCACAGCAAAAGGGAGAAAACCTAAAAATCGTTTGGCCTGAAGAGTACAAATGGAAAGTTGGCTCTAATCAAGAAAATGAACAAATGCATTTGATGGAACTAGTTCGTGGAAAATGAAACAGTAAAGAAATGGAGCATTATGGGAACAATGCTGTCGATTAAAGGTGCAACAAATGTTCCAATGGATGCAGCAATGAATATGATGTTTGACCAGGCAAAACAAGCTGCACCAAAAGCCAAACTAACCTTTATAGAGAAGGATGAAAAGTCAGAACACCCTTGGATACTATTTAAAATTGAAGCACCAAGTTTTAAGAATGACAAGACTCCTGAATCGCAATTATACTATGTAACTCAAGGTAGCAGCTCTTTATATTCAAACTTCGTGGCCTTGAAGGAAGCTACTCTAAGCCAAGATTTCGTTGATAAATGGATCAAAATATTTAAGAATAGTGAATTCGTCAGCTTGTAAGTACGGTATATAGACGAATAAGCCGTATGGAGAAGCTCGCTTACTTACTAATGATGATATTATGTCAATCTGCATTAGGGCAAAGCACACCTAAGGTAGATAACTTCAAATCTTTTATTCCCGCAGGTTATTTGCTCCTGAGCACTACTTCTGGAAATTTAAATAAAGATGCTTATCTAGACCGGATTCTCGTTTTAAAACCCAAAGAGGAAGAGGCTAACGAAGATTTAGCAAGACCTTTAATACTTCTGTCAGGAACAGCATCAGGCAACTATAAGCTTATAGCTAGAAATGACAGCGTTGTTCTTTGTAAAGGATGTGGTGGTATCTTTGGTGATCCGTATGAAGGTATAACCATAAACAATGGCTACTTTTCAGTTGAACATTATGGTGGTAGTAGTTGGAGGTGGACCAGAATTATCACTTTCAAATACGACTCAAAATCAAAAAAATTTAAGCTGCATAGAGATGCCGGAACCTCATACCATACTTCTGACCCCAACAAATACGAAGATCATATAAATAATAAAGAAGATTTTGGAAAGGTAACTTTTAATGAGTTCAACAATAAAAAGTACTTCAGAACTCAATAAATGAATATGAGAACCATACTTTAATTCCTAAAAACTTCAAAATTGAATGTTGCAATGATTGGATTGCTGAAATACGGCATTTGAAAGGTAATAGTCAAAAACAACCTGAATGAAAACCTTACAAGCAGTCTTCATATTATGCGCTCTAACTACGTTTGCTTGTAAAGTAGTATACAAGTCAGGAAGAGTCAGTGGCACTTATGAATTGGTAAGTAAAACAGTGAAGAAAGGTGATGATGTTTATGGCTATGCTGGCGAAATCCAAGTGAAGGAATTAACCAACAACAGGATAATTCTCTCATTTTTCATCACTAAGGGCGCTCCAAGCTACAATCTAGGTTCTTTTGTAGATACACTAATTTTGACAGACAATACAGCTATATACACTGTAAAAGAATTCGACCCAAGTTGTAAGATAACTTTTAAGTTTTCTAACAAAGGAGTTCAAGTTAATGAACAAACAGATGATTATAACTTTGGGTGTGGCTTTGGACATGCTGTTGTTGCAAACGGCTACTTTAAAAGGGTTTCATCTGAGATTCCAGTTATAAAAGATCTTACTACGGGAGAAGAACTGAAATGAAATCATCTTACTCCCTGATAGCTCGGGCGGATACACAAATAAGATGAGTTTACCGATCTAAAATTCTGTTAGCCTGTACATATTCGTAAAATAGTTTTCTAAGCTAGTTTATAAAGGTAAATATAGTGAGGTTAACATTTCTCCTGTGGAAAGTGCGATGCGACACTTGCAGGTTTCACGATCAAGCGCTTTTTTCAAAGCTTCCGAGGCGCATTAAAATAAGTAACAAAATAATTACAATTGTGTCGTATTTATTGTATCTTAGACAAATAAACTGTTCCAGTTTTATAAGCCGATTATAAGCAAATTTAATTGCAAGCCCAATCATTTTGGTGTTTTTTGACTTGTATGCATAGTAGAGATCTTCACCAACTGGCCGACCACGAACTTTTAGTATTACTTAAAGAAGGTAATAAAGGAGCTTTTGATGCTATTTATACTAAGTATTGGGAGCGCTTGTACTTTTATCTGATTAAAGCAATTAAGGATTCTGATGAAGCAGAAGATATTCTTCAGGAAGTTTTTTACTCATTATGGAAACGCCGGTACACTCTGGAAAATATTGAGTCGCTTTGCGCCTATCTTTTCTCTTGTGTGCGGTACAGTGGCATAAAGTATATACGCAATAATGTCAAAAAGAATAATTATAGGGAATCATGGAATCATTTCTTTTGCGAGGAAGATGATTTATTAGAACAGCAATATGCCGCAAAAGAGTTGTCGGCCATGCTTTACAATGAAATTGATAAGCTACCTCCTAAAATGCGGGAAGTGTTTGTATTAAGCAGGAAAGATGAATTTTCATACAAAGAAATCGCTCAGAAACTTAATATTTCCGATAAAACGGTTAAGAAGCAAATCAGTAATGCTTTAAAGCATTTACATTTAAAGCTAAACGGGAAAGCGCTTATCTCTGTGCTTTTTCTGTTAATAGGTTTATCCTGATTTCCCGGGCGCTCAGTGTTATTTAAACATCACTGAAATTTCTCAAATAACTCCATACGTAAAACCATTCATCCTTTTTTTAACATACTCCCCCGTTTAAATGGTCAGTCCTGCCACAAAGCCTTCGAGACCCTGACTTTGGTCGGTCGTTCTGATTCTCAGATTTTGTCTTCTAACCGTCTTTTGCTAGTCTATCTATTGATATTCAAGCAATTGAAATTATTTTATTTTTTTCATACTACCAAGTGCTTTTTGTGAGCACTTCTCTTCTGTAAACGCATGAAATATCAAGTACAGGCCAAGCATAATGATTAGCCTGTCCGACCAAGTACAGCCAGGCGCAGTTATAAACTTAAAAGATATTTAATGAAACTTAATATTATGTCCTACAATCAAATCTGCTCAAATGAAAGAAAATGACCTTGAAAAACTTTTGAACCTTTATTTGAAAGGAGAATGTAGTCCTGATGAAAAGCAAAAACTCGAATCATGGTTTGATCTGCTTTCTTCTAAGGGAGAACTTGAGTCGCATACTTTTGATAAGCATGCGCAAATGCAAAAGATAAAGAACAAAATAGATAATCAAATCAGACAGGAAAAAGTCATTAAGTTTCCTGCTATGTTAAGGATTGCTGCATCGGTTATTCTGATTGCGTCTATTTCCATGTTCGCCTATAAAAGCACCTGGTTAAGAAACTGGGTAGATCCTGTTCAATTTGTGACAACTACGGTTCAGAATGGGGAAAAAATAAAATTGACATTAAGTGATGGATCAACAGTAGTACTTAATTCCGGTTCAAAAATTCAATATCCGAAAAAATTTAATCGGGAGATAAGAAAAGTAATCTTATTAGAAGGAGAGGCTTTTTTTGATATTCAACATAATAAAGAAAAGCCCTTTATAGTAGAGGCCTCCGGAACGCAAACACAGGTATTGGGAACAGCTTTCAATGTGCAGGCATATAAAAAGTTTAAAGATGTAAAGGTTACAGTAACACGTGGTAAGGTTGCAGTAAGAGAAACAAAATCAGGTAAACAACGTCTTGTTTTTCTGTTACCCAATCAGCAGGTAATAGTAAATACCGTTACTGGAAGCCAGGAGAAAAAACAGGTAAATGCAAACGAAAGCATAGGCTGGGTTCAGGATGAATTTCAGTTTAAAAATCAAAGCCTGATTAATGTTGCCTTGATTTTACAGAATAACTATAATGTTAAAATCGAATTTAAGGAAGAAACAATTAAAGGAATTCGTTTTACAGCAAATTTTCATTCAACCGATTCTTTAGAGAAAATACTTTTTGCTATTGCTAAAGCAAATAAACTAACCTATTCCCTTAGGGATAAAACTGTTCTATTTAAGTACAAAAACCATTTTACTAAAAAACCAGAAATTAATATGAACTAAAAAAAGCGCGATAAAAAAATAACCAGCATGATCTGCGAAATCATTGCTGGTTAATGATGCAAGATCTGTAGACAGATCTTCAAGTTTTAGAAAACAAATAGTCATTTATAAACCAAAACATTCAAATGTAATGAAAAAATACATCAGGTATAACCTCTATGCCATTCGAAAAATTATGAGCGTTAGTTGCAAAATATTCTTGTTATTACTCTTAGGAACTCAAATGTTACTTGCCAGTTCTTCGGTGGGGCAAACCGCAGACGAATTAAAAATAGACGTGCAGGTAGAAAACAAATCGTTACAAAATATTTTAACAGTTATCGAAAAAAATAGCGGGTTAAGATTCGTTTACAACGACAAACTGGTTTGTGGTTACAAGAACTTGTCTGTTTCAGCAAATAATCAATCAGTTTCAATAATCCTGGATAAAGTTTTTAAAGACACCAATCTGGATTACCTGGAACAGGATAACATGATTATTGTGGTTGAAAAGGAAGCTTCCCAAAATCCAGAAATCGATATTATAAGAGGTAAAGTGACGGACGAAAATGGGGAGCCTTTAATTGGAGTAATTGTTAAAGTAAAAGGAAGCAAAGCTGGAACGTCTACGGATGCTGAGGGTAAATACGCCATATCGGTTGAAGATGATTCTGCGATCCTTGTATTTTCTTATTTAGGATTTCAAGAGATGGAGGAATCTGTATCTGGCAAATCATCCGTTGATGTGACGATGAGAGTTATGGCAGAAAACTTAAAGGAAGTTGTTGTAATTGGATACGGAACGCAAAAGAAAAGGGATGTTACCGGCTCGGTTTCATCTGTAACTGCCGATTCTTATAAAGATCAGCCCGTTTTAACCACCGCCACTGCATTACAGGGCCGCGCCGCAGGTGTTTCCATCAGCAGCAATTCCGGAGCCCCGGGAGGTTCTGTAAAAGTGCGTATTCGCGGTGCAAATTCAATTAGCTCTAATAACGATCCTTTAATTGTTTTGGATGGTGTAGCCCTTTCCAATGTTAGCTTGCAGGATATCAACGTAAATGATATTGCATCAATGGATATATTAAAAGATGCTTCAGCTACAGCAATCTATGGTTCAAGGGGGGCTAATGGTGTTATAATGGTAACCACAAAAAGCGGGCAAACCGGTAAGGATAATGTGAGTTACAACACATTTGTTAGCTTTAACAGGCTGCCCAAAAGGTATGATTTGATGAATGCAGCTACCTCTGCCGCATTTGTAAACCACATAACCGGAACTGCAACTTTTGCTAACCCACAAAGCATGGGAGAAGGCACCAAGTGGCAGGATGAAATATATCGCACCGGAAAAAGCCAGAACCACCAGCTATCGGTAAACGGAGGAAATGAAAAAACAAAATATTACATTTCAGGATATTATGTAGATCAGGACGGTATTATTTTAAACACGGGGCAAACCAAATATTCTGTACGTTCGAATGTAAGTACCAAAATTGGCAACAAAGTAAATGTAGGCTTAAACCTGTTTGCTGCACATAGCAAATCACATAATAATGGTGATTTAGGATCTAAGGGCAGTTCTGTAATGGGCGCTCTTACATGGGCAGCAACAGAACCCGTTTATATTTCACCAGGAAAATATAACAGAAGCGTTAGTACCCCCACAGGTCTTAATCCTGTTATGCTTGCAAACGAAAGTTTAAGCGACAACGTCTCTAATTCGGCCATCATTAACGGAAATATAAAATACGATATAACCGATTGGCTTTCTTTAAGTGCTACAGCAGCTTTAGATATGAGCTTAACAAAAGCTTCCTTTCTTAATAATGAATGGATTAACCCGACAACTCAAAGTTCCGGTCAAAGTTCCGGTGAAAACTATACTTCCCAATACAATGGAGTGTTAACATTTCATAAAGTTCTTAACACAATCCACGATCTTACTGCAACCGCTGTTTATGAGCAAACGTCTAACACCAATCAGTTGCTTTCTGCTAACGGATCAGGGTTGTTATCAACCAGTTACAGTTATTATAATTTAGGATTGAACCGTTCGCAAGCCATAAATTCAGGTTATACAAATTGGGGATTACAATCATATGTGGGAAGGATTTCTTACAGTCTTGCTAATAAATATTTGTTAACAGCGACTTATCGTGCCGATGGCTCTTCAAAATTTCAGCGCTCTAACAATAAATGGGGTTATTTTCCATCTGTAGCAGTTGGCTGGCGCCTTGCAGAAGAGTCTTTTATTAAGGACTTGAATATCTTTTCTAATTTGAAATTAAGAGCAAGCTGGGGGGAAACTGGTAACCAGGCTATATTGCCTTATGCCTCACTTGGAGTATTAGGACAACAACAATATTCATATGGAACCGGAAATGTTTTCCAGGGATATTCGCTTGGAAATCCATCGAATGAAGATCTAAAATGGGAAACTACTGCTCAAACAGATATCGGTTTAGATATCGGAGTATTGAATGATAAACTTAGTTTTAGCATTGATTACTACAACAAAAACACCAGAGATGTTTTGCTCCAAAAAACGATTCCAATTTACAACGGAGGGGGCTCTCAAATTGTGAATTTAGGTGAGGTTAATAATAGAGGCTTTGAATTTTCCGTTAATGCAAATGCTGTTAAAACCAACAATTTTTCATGGAATACAGCCCTTAATCTTTCAGCCTCCAAAAATAAAGTGGTTAGTCTTGGCGATCAGGACATGATGAATGTAGGTGGTTCTGACGGTTTTATTAGCACTAATATCCAGGTCGCTAAAGTGGGCGAACCTTTAGGCTCATTTTACCTTATTCCATGGAATGGAATTTACCAAACCGGGCAGGGCGCTTTAGGTTCTGTTGCCGGAGATAATAACTACACCGACGTTAGTGGAAACGGATCTATTGGATTCGAGGACCGGGTTATATCGGGCAATGCAATGCCTAAACTGCAATGGGGCTTTAATAATGATTTCAGTTATAATAAGCTTTCGGTAAATATGTTCTGGCAGGCATCTCATGGAAACAAAATGTTTAACGCTACCTACGCAGCAACATCTATTTCTTCCAGCGACATGAAGTATCCAACTCTTGCCGAAGTTGCAAATTACTGGACTCCACAAAACACAGGTTCGCAATGGGCAGATCCGGCCAGTTCAACAAACCGAAGCTATGTAGAATCAACTCAGTTTTTACAGGATGCTAGTTACGTGCGCCTTAAAAATATCAGTCTTTCTTACTCGCTTTCAAAAAAGATGATTGGTTTATCTGACGTGCGCATTTCCCTGAGCGGACAGAACCTGCTTACCATAACGAAATACAAGGGCTATGATCCTGAAGCAGACACTGCCGGAAACGGTGATTTGCAGTCAGGAATTGATAAGGGAGCTTATCCTAACCCTAAAACCTATACTCTTGGCTTAAATGTTAAATTTTAATTGAAAAGACCATGCTTAACCAAAGAATTTTAACAATCAAATATTATATTCTTGCTACAGGCTTATGCGTTTTGTTCGCCGCCTGTAAGAAAGACCTGCTTGAGGAAACACCTAAAAGCCCTACTGTAGTAAATTATTACAAAACGGGTAACGATTTGAATATGGCTGCCACCGGATTGTATGCTGTTTTAAATCCCGCCTTTAACGCAATTGGTTCAGAATATTACGGCGGAGATGATGCAACTGTATTCCGCAGAGGCAATAAAATCGAATTTTCTGATTTTGATACGTTTCAAGCCAACTCATCTAACGGCCGAATGCTAGGTTCGTATGCTAATCATTATGCTGTTATTAAATCGTGCAATGCTTTGATAAACAATTATGCTACTGCCGAGGCAACAGAAACAGAGAAAAATAATGCAGCCGGACAGGCCCACTTCTTAAGAGCTTTAAGCTACTTTTTTCTTACCCGCACATGGGGAGCAATACCCATGCCTCTTGACAATACGGTCAGCTATACCATTCCAAAATCGCAGCCTGCCGATATTTATAAGGTAATTGTAAGTGATCTGGAAAAAGCGGAAGTAATGCTGCCCGACACCTGGACAGGCGTACAAAACCAGAACGGAGTAAATGTAGCTCCAACAAAAGGTACTGCAAAGGCCCTGCTTGCTAACGTTTACCTTACCATGGCTGGCTGGCCATTAAAGCAGACTGATAAATATGCTTTAGCTGCAGCAAAAGCCAAAGAAGTGATTGACAATAAAGCAAAATATGGCTTTGATCTGTTAACAAATGTGGCTGATTTATGGAAGAAAGAATCTAAATACAATAAGGAAACTGTGTTTGGATGTTATTTTAATAATGCAGTACCTAATGCCCCATGGAACCAATTGAACATGATGGGGCCACATGCATCGGCCGCCGGTGAAGAGGGCGGATGGGATGATTATTATGGTGAAATTAATTTTTATAATAACTTTCCGGCGGGCCCGCGTAAGGATGCAACCTATCAACTGGTTTTTATTATAAACAACCAGGCCAAAAACTGGACAGAAACTGCAGCAAAACATCCTTATTTCTTTAAATACCGGGATGATGAAAGTTACGATCGTGTCACCCAACGCGCCAGCAACTGGATGACCAGCCGCACCACTTATGTTATTCGCTATGCTGAAGTGTTACTTACTTATGCCGAAGCAAAGGCAATGTCGGGCCAGCTGGATCAAACAGCTTATGACGCAATAGATCTGGTACGGACTAGAGCAGGCTTGCCAAAACTAACACCAGGATTAACTCCCCAGCAGTTTAGAGATGCTGTAATTGCGGAAAGAGGTTGGGAATTTGCAGGGCTTGAAGCTGGAATACGCTGGTTTGACCTGGTTAGGACTGAAAGCGTGGGCAAGGCCAATTCAAACAGGAACGCTGAAGAAGTCCCTTTAAAAAACACACCAAACGATACCCAACACACCTATTACTGGGCTCCAATACCAGTAAATGATCAGACTCTAAATCCAAGTTTATAGTGCTATAAAAGGTCTTATTGTACGCGTACAATAAGACCTTCTTACCCCGCACTCATCATATACGCTCCCGCACTCACCATACACGCTCCCGCATCGATCCTACCCGAACTTGCAATTAGATTTCAACCCTGCCCAACAATAACCCGTTTTTACTGTTTCATTAAATAGACCACTCAAAGTCAAAAGAAAGGTAAAAATCAATGTTCGAAATATTCAATACAGATGCAGAAAGTCCACACGATGTTAAAAGTCTTCGAGATGCTTTGCTGCGTTCAATAAAAGAAGAATTACAAATAGTAGAGGGCGGGGAAGGAAAACATATAAGAGGAATTCAATTGTTCATTACATGTCCTGAAAACGAAAAGCATGTATATGAATCAGCAGTATATATCGAAGAACCTCAAATCTTCAAACAGGAAGTTCAGCGAATTGCCGACGATTATGCCTTAGATCTGCCAGAAGGCTGGACACTCGAGATCAGCTTCGTCGATACCTTTCCGCCCGAAGCAAAAAAACTGGCAGAAGTACACGCAGCATTATTTATAAAAACACGTCAGCAGGCAATTCATAGAACCGGAACCGCCTACATCCGTGTGCTTAGCGGCCAGGCAGAAAAAGAAGAATATGAGATCAGCTCCAATTCCGGTAAAATAACCATTGGCAGAGAAAAAAGAGCCCAAACAGATGATGGCTTTTTCAGATTAAACACCATTGCCTTTCCGGGAGATTGCGGAAACGATTGTAACAAATATATCAGCCGGCAGCATGCCCACATTGAATGGAATAATGATGCAGGCTGCTTTATGATCTTCGCAGATGAAGGCGGTGTGCCTCCTAAAAATAAGATTAAAATAAAGTCGATAGACGACGATAACCCAATAAAGTTAAACTCCACTCAGATCGGACATCGTTTAAAAGAAGGCGATCAGGTAATCTTGGGAGAAACCGCAGTGATCGAATTTTCAACTTCGGCACAATCTTAGATATATTTTGATTTATCATAGCATCAGGCAAAAGCCCGATGAATACCATAAAAAAGACTTATGCGTTTTAGTAAACCTGTAAATCTTTGGATATAGAGTCATGGCCAGAATATTTACCATAACAGAAGGATTAGAAAATATGGGCGCTTTGCGCACTGGTGGACAGGGGTCTGTCTACAAAGGGCGACGTACAGGCCAGATTATCACCGCTGTTAAGTTGTTACCAACGCCAATTCATGCCGAAAATAACGATGATAAGAATTTCAGAGATTTCCAAAACGAGGTACTAAAGCTAAAAAGAGTAAATCAGGAGCCCAATCCAAATTTGGTTAAGATCTTAAACTCCGGAATTACCGAAAGCGGTTCCCTGCCATTCATTGAAATGGAATACATAGAGGGCCCTGATTTAGAAGAGCTATTAAAACCACCTCATGACGCCGTATTCACCATTCGTGAGGTGATTAAGGTTGCCGATCAATTATCCAATGCACTTGCCCACTGTCATAAAGTAGATGTAAAACATGGCGATATCAAAAGCAATAACGTAAAGCTGAATGTACATTCGGGCAACTATATGCTTTTAGATTTCGGTTTGGCGGTAATGTCTGATGAGCAACGCCGCACCAGCCTGCGGCACGCCGGAGCCATTGAATTTATGGCGCCCGAGCAAAACTCTGGCGAAATGCTTTTTGAAACCGACGTCTACAGTTTTGGCGTGGTGCTTTTCGAGCTTGTGGCCGGAAGCGTCCCTTTTCCTTTACAGGATAATGGAGAAACGTCCAGAAATGCAGTAATGATTTCGCACCTTGAAATGCCAGTACCGGATATCCTCGAGCTACGGAGAAAAAATCTTCCGAGGAAATGGTCGGACGAGAAAAAAGAGCTCGAAATGCGTGTACCAGTATGGTTGCTCAGCATCATTGCAAAATGCCTGGAAAAAAAACCCGAGAACAGGTTTAGAAACGGCATGGAACTTCACGAAACGATCATACTGAACAGCACATCGCAAATTGACGCTTATAATCCCGGATCCGGATTCAGCCATTTGGCTGTACTTCAGAGTGAAAACGAGCGTTTAAAAAGTCTTCTGTTGCAATATCAGCAAGCAATTAAAAAAAATGGTGCGCCTGGGTTAACCGCTGTACAGAACACGAAACTGCAAAGCGAAGCTGCCGCTTATACCACCCACTCAGAAGGGGCAAAATCCAAAAGTCGCCAGTCGACGGCAAAGGCTTTAAAACCCGTGTTGATAGGTTTGATCATTCTTCTTTCATCCCTTGGCATGTTCGCCGGGTTCTCTATTATAAACAACCGGAGCGCTTCAGCAGAATTAGACACAGCAGCCCTCTTTGCTGAAAAACAACGAATGAGAGATTCTATTGTAGCGCTGGAACGTTTAAATGCAAGACACGTTCAGGATTCTGTTGATCTGGCCAGAAGATATTATACCTTAAAAGAGAAGATAAACCAGGAAACAAAGCAGCAAGAGGAGATTCTGGCTAAACAAGAACTTGACTCAACAAAAAAAGAAGAGAAGAAAAGAAGAAGAAAGTTTTTTGACATAATATTTGAAAAACGCGACTAAAGAAATTTCAAAAACGCATGAAATAAATGGGTAAAGTATTTACAATAACAGAAGGCTTGGAAAATATGGGCGCTTTGCGCACCGGAGGACAGGGTTCTGTCTACAAAGGTAGACGCATTGGCGAAATCATAAGCGCAGTGAAACTTTTACCCACTCCTATTCATACAGAAAATAACGATGATAAAAACTTCAGAGACTTTCAGAACGAAGTAGAAAAGCTGAAAAAAGTTAATGAAGAACCCAATCCTAACGTGGTAAAGATTCTTAATTCTGGCATTACAGAAAGTGGCTCCTTCCCTTTTATAGAGATGGAATTTATAGAAGGGCCAGATCTGGAAGAACTTCTTAAACCACCTCACGACAAGGTTTTTAGCATCCGAGAAGTAATTAAAGTGGCCGATCAACTATCAAACGCGTTGGCTCACTGTCATAAGGTCTCGGTTAAACACGGCGACATAAAAAGCAATAACGTAAAATTCAATATCCGTTCGGGAAATTATATTTTGCTTGATTTTGGCCTTTCGGTAATGTCCGACGAACAACGGCGCAGCAGTTTGCGCCATGCCGGCGCCATCGAGTTCATGGCTCCTGAGCAGAATGAGGGGAAAATGCTTTTCCAGACCGACGTTTATAGCTTTGGAGTAATTCTGTTTGAATTGTTAGCAGGTGTTGTGCCTTTCCCTTTACAGGATAATGGAGAAACGGCAAGAAATACAGTGATGGTTTCCCATATGGAAACCCCCGTTCCGGATGTAATAGAGCTACGAAGAAAAAACCTGCCCGATACCTGGGCCGCCGAAAAAAAAGAAAGTGAAATGCAGGTACCTGCCTGGTTGCTGGGAATTCTTGCTAAATGCCTTGAAAAAAACCCCGAGAATCGTTTCAAAGACGGTGTCGAGCTGCATGAAGCAATAATCTCTAATAGTATTTTGTCGGTCAGAGAACCGGCTGACCGGGCTAAAAGCGTTGCTGTATTGCAAAGCGAAGTTGACCGTTTAAACGCACTTTTACTACAATACCAGGAAGCAGCAGTTACCACGCCGGGCCTTGCAGCCATACAAAAAGACCAACTTGATGAGGAAATATATGGTCGCGGCAAAAGATCATCAGTAAGCATCTCGAAGCCGATCTTTTTCACTTTAATGATTCTCCTTGTTGCCCTGGGAGGATTTGCGGCATTCTCCTTATTTAATAAAGATAGAAACAGCATTACCGAAGATTTGAGTACAGTAAGTACGGATAGTCTCAATACTACCGATAGCGCCAAGCTGACTGATCAACAGAAAGAACAGAGCGAGCGAGAAGCCATAAGGCGACGCACAGCACGCGCAATTGCCCGCAGAGATTCTACCAGGCTGGCCGACAGCATTAATCAGATCCAGCAAGATCAAGCACCGCCCGTTGAAGATGGAACTAAGGACAATGAAACAGTGATAGATAGCACCGCCGAGACACCCTTGGGCAGTACAGATACTGATCCACCCAAAACACCAGATCGAAAAAAATACACGGTTGTAGTAAACAAAGCTTTTTTTTATTCCGAACCCAACCTTCGCACAAAAAGAACCGCACATCTTGTTCCTTGGAACACTCCGGAGCTTACTGCACTGGATGAAAAAAACGGATTTATATATGTTGTTTTCTTTAATACTGCCGGCCAGATTACAAAGGGCTGGCTAAGAAAAAGTGATCTGAAAAGAATTGGCAGATAAATACCTCGGCTAATCACTTAATAAGAACTTCTCGCGGTTCTACGCGGTTTATATAAAGCTTTCATTGATTGAAGTCCAAATCTGGTTTTGTACCATTGAATAGCCCGCACCAGCTCGTCCTGTTCTTCTATCATCCGATTACTTATATTTTCAAAAATAAAAACGCATTTATCAACAACCTCACATAAAACACACTGAGGCCTATCTTCAAGCCGTGATTCGGGAACCTTCGTTACTCTTATCCTAAGATCGCCACCATTTTCACATATAAAATCTACATGTGGAATATCGCGGAAATTTACTAACAAATATTTTCCTTCTATGTACATGTTAAAGCCGTTTAAGGTTCGAAACTCGATCAATTGCATCTACCAACTGGCTCAGTCCAAAGGGTTTTGGGATGAAAGAATTACATCCGTATGTACCTAAAGATTCGAAAACCCGCGGATAGGCAGACATAATAATAACCGGAATATGTCGGGTAGCCGGATTCGATTTAATCTGATGACATATCTCTCCTCCGTTTACGTGACCAATAAGATAATCAAGCAAGATAACATCCGGACTGTAGTCATCTACTGTTTGTAAAATGCTTAAACTTTCTGCTGTTGTTTTCACCTGAAAATTTTCATAAGAAAGTGCTTCTTCTAAAACCTTTAATATAGAGGTATCATCATCCATCACTAAAACCTTTCTGATCATATATTTTAGAGATTAAAACCATACAAAAGTGATTGTAACACAGACTCATCTATCTCGTTCAAATCGACAAGAATTTCAGTTTCATCTATACCAAATGCCATTTGCCGGGGCTCCTCGCTAATATTAAAATAAGTATCGTATCCAACAGGCAATGTTTCTAAGCGGGGTCTCCTTACAACTGGGGT
The DNA here is from genome assembly GCA_946480915.1 of uncultured Sphingobacteriaceae bacterium. The sequence goes on from CAMLLO010000015.1 coordinate 47,513, forward strand.
TAATGTAATTGTTACGTCGGTACTACCCTTGTCTATACTTTGAGTATTGGACAAACAGTACCTATATCCCTGTTCAATTAAATAATCCAGAATAGCTGGCGTTAGTTGGACCTTCATTTTTCTTATTAAGATGTTATAAATTTAAAACTCTGGTACTTTCTAAAAAAGGTGGCAAGTACGCTTATTTGTCAGGGTAAATACCTGTTTTCACAGAAAGATGGTTGCGGAATTTTTCCGGCTATCCTATTTTTGCCGGGATACTGAAAAAGAATTTCGCACCTTTATTCTTTTCACTTTCAAACCAAATCTGGCCTTTATGTTTTCTGATAATTTCGGCAGAGATATACAAACCCAATCCACTGCCTGAAATGTTTTTTTCGCCCACCAGGCGGGTTCTTGAAAACCTTTTAAATATCTTATTCTGCTCCTCGAAAGGAATACCAATTCCGAAATCCTGAACACTTACAGTAACGGTTTCATAAATAGGATCAGGAAAAACTCTAACAATAATCGAATTTCTCTCCGGAGAATATTTTATGGCATTTGAAAGAAGATTTGTTAATACCTGGGTAATTTTGACTCTATCGGCAATCACTCTGCAGCTACATGATTCTTCTATTTTAATACTGTGCTTTTTCTGAACTAATCTAAAATCTTCCACCGTTTCAGTAACCAGCTCAAAGAGGTCGAATTCTTCGAAATTAAGAGCGAGTTTATCAGAGCGAATGTGGGAAACGTCGAGCAAAAGAGCAGCCAGCTGTATCAACTTCTCTGCTTGTTCTTCAATTTTTTGCAAATACTTTTTCACCATTGGCGAAGCTCCCTCGATATTCACGCGTTGTAGAATCTGTGCGGATGCTTTGATAACCGTTACCGGAGTTTTCAATTCGTGGGTAGCAATACTTATAAAATCATCTTTTTCTTGCTGAATGGTGCGTTCATCTGTTATATCCTCGATTGAAAGAATATCAAGAATATGGTTATCGGGTGCTGAAACAGCACGCTTTGCATGAATAACCAGGATTCTTGATTTACCTGAAGGTGATACATATCGCACTTCGAAATTTTTGCAATTATGCTGCGTTGGAAGAATCTCATTAAACAACTCGTTTAGATGCTGCTGATCTAAACCCGGGGCTAATGTATAAAAACTCTTTTCGGATACCTCTTGTTCATTTAACTGAAACAGCTCGTAAAAGCTCTTACTAGCCGTTTTGATACTCAAATTTTGGTTTAAAATTACTACCGGCTCTTTACTTGTTTCGATCACATTACTCGCCAGAGACATAGCCTCGATAGCCTTATCTTGAGATTTCTTTGTTTCTTCAAGATTATGAATTATGTAAGTAAACCCTTTATGCCTGTCCTGATCGTCGAACAGGGGAAAGATTATGCTTGTCGCCCAAAAGATGGTTTCGTTTTTACAGGAATGAAATTCTTCATGCTTTACTTTCCCTTCTTGTAACGCAGCTTTCAATAATTGATGTGGGAGTTGAGTCCTTTTATCTTCTTCTGTAAATAAAACAGAGCAGTTCAAACCAAGAATCTCTTGTTTGGAATAGTCAAACAAATGCTCAGCACCTGAATTCCAACTATTTATATCTCCATTACGATTGGTGGTAAAAACTGCGTAATCTTGTATACTATCCAAAACTTGCTCGAAAAAATCTTCGCTATATCTAAAATAACGATCGTCGCAGTAGTCCGAATCACAAGAAAAAAAATCCATCTGCGGCTCCACATCAATCAATAAGCGTGTATTGACTCCCGATGCAAGCATCTGCAATGGTTCGTGGGTTAACTTATAGAAGGTTTGGTATCCGTTTGGAAGCTCCGACAATTTTGGCTTCTCTTTCAATGGACTTAAATGTACGGTCTCCGAATCACCACCGGCGTACAATTCGGATCTGGCAAGAGCATAGATATAGCCCTGATCGATAAGCGTTCCGAGGATTTGAGGCGTTAATAGAATCTCCACAGGATTAGGATTAAATTTTTTAATAATTCCTCGTTTAGCCAGCTATCTTAACTAGTATAGCAAGGCCTATTCCCACTTAAAACTTTATTTATTCCCAGGTACAATTCAGCAAGGTCAAACGACTTTGAAATAAAGAGACTACAGCCACCCCCCAGCAAATCAAAATTTGCTTTATACCCCGTTATCACAGGTAGATGCTTGGTTTCCCGATTACTTTTAAATTGCTTGTGCAATTCGGCACCACTTGCTGCGCCAAAAGCAAAATCTACAATAAGATCGGGGTTAAAATCCTGAATATTTTTAAAGATATTATAGGTACGATCTAAGGTTTTAATTTCAAAACCTTCGTAATTAAGAGCCGTTTCTATAGCTTCTAATACCCCAATAGCATCATCGAGCACTAAAACTCTCTTTCCCATATCTGTATTTTAAGTTGTAAGAATTGCTGGGCAAAGCACGCTTTAACAGGTACATAAAGTGTGGCTTATAATGCCATTTCCCTTTCAAATAGATTAGTACAAATCTACAGATTTGCACCAGGGAAAAACTACGTGATTTAGCGGGTTAACTACTTGTTTTATAATACAGTAACAGAAATAGGAATGTTTAATTGGCTTCTATATACTTAGTTAGTAATTCTGGAACTTCAAGAGTGGCCTGACAGCCTGAAACGCTTTATAAAAAAGTTCTCAGCTTAGTTCTTTAAATATGATATCAATAGATGTGCCGGCATCATGATCGGATTGTATATCCATTTTACCGCCTAATAAATCCAGGCGATTCTTAATGCTATGTAAACCGGATCCTGCAGCTTTTAGCGCTATATTTTTTTTAAAGCCCTTGCCATTATCTCGTACACCGATAATCAGACTTTTGTTTTTTCTAATCACTTCGATCATCAATTCTGTTGCAGCTGCATGTTTAATGACGTTATTTACCAGCTCTTGTATGATCCTGAAAATACTTTGTTCTTTATTTAAATCGAAACGGCTTTTATATCCGGAAAATTTGGTATGGATAACAAGTTTTGTTGAATTAAGGCGCTTGGCCATCTCTTCAATAGCGGTAAACAAACCAAAATCGTTTAAAATAGATGGAGCGAGTTCGAAAGAAATGTTCCGGGTTTCTTTTACCGCTTGCTCTATCAGTGTATTTAATTCAGAAAATACCTTGTCGTCCTGGTTGGATTTTTTGTAATCCTGCAGTTTGAGCTTAATACCGTAAAGTAGCTGACTGACGCTATCATGCAGGGCTTCACTTATACGTTGGCGCTCATTCTCCTGTGTACGGAAAACTGCTGTCAGAATATTTTTCTGATGTTCAGCTTTAAGCCGCAGCGCCTCTTCCTCCATCTGCTTTCGCAGGGTAATATCCATTAATATTCCGACAAAAGACATCGCGGAATCGGGGCCATTTACAACATGTCCGCGGGCAGAAATGTAGGCAACAGTTCCATCTGCCTTAATTATTCTGTACTCGATATCAAGGTCCTGATGATGATCAATAGCTTCAGTAAACTTAGTATTTGCCAATTTTCGATCGTCGGGATGAATCATCCGGACAAAAGAATCTATGGTCTTTACTGCTTGATTGCTTAAACCATAAATATGACAACTAAATTCATCGAGCCAAATATTCTTATTACTGATATCAATCTGCCAGGTTCCGGCTACCGAAGCATCCAGCGCCATCTCGAGCCGTTCTTTTGTTTCTTTTAGTTTCAGCTCGGCATTTCTTCGTTCAGTAATATCAATAACGGCGATATAGCACTGTTCTTTGTCATGATAAATATTGCGAAGAGCTATTCCTTCCATTTGCGTAAAAACAGTTGTGCCCTTTGCTGTTAACAAATTTAGCTGGCAACTTTGCTTAACAGAAGTATTTAAAATGCGACGCAAAAACACGTAGAACGTATCCGCATCATCAGCATGAAGGAAACTCTGAAACCTCCGGTTTAAAATAGTGCGCTTAACACTTTGAAGCTGGTTGCTGCCCGTGGTATTTACTTCGAGAATCATTCCGTTGTTATCCAGAATAAAATATCCGACTGGGGCGAGATCATATAAACCGACAAATTTATGCCGCTGACTTTCAACTTCCTCATTAGACTGTTTAAGCTCATCATTTTGCATTTCAAGCTCGATGTGCTGAACCTGTATCTCGTGGAGAAGTTCCTGGATCTCTTTTGCTGAAAGGTTCACATCCTGGTCGTCCATTTTCCCAAAGATCATTTTCTCTGCCTCCTGACGAAACTTAGTAACTATTTCTCCCCTTGAATATAATGTCTTTCTAACTTTCACGATAAGAGCGGCTATATCTCAATAACAATTAATGTTAAACATGTTCGCTTGCCTTCCAGTATTTTAAAACGAATTTAACATTTAAAACGTTGTTTATTACTGGTTTTACAAAACGGACCCTTGCCGATTATCACTAATCAATTATTCCATTCCTCACGGCAAACCGAATTAGCGTGGCGGTATTTCTGGCACCAGTCTTCTCGAGAAGATTTTGACGGTGGCCTTCTACAGTCCGGCGACTTGTAAAAAGTTTCTCAGCTATTTCATTATTGGTTAATCCCTCAGCTATAAGCAAAAGTATTTCTATTTCGCGGCGAGACAGATCTATGGCAACCTTTATTTCTTTAGTATCCTCTTGGGGAATGCTCGAAACTTTTGTTATAAATTTTGATGTTAATTCAGAGCAAACATATAAATTCCCAGCATTTACGTGCCGTATGGCAAACATCATTTCGTCTTCACCGACATTCTTCAGTAAAAAGCCTGTAGCTCCTGAATTAATCGCTTGCATAACATAGTTTTCATGATCAAGCATGGAAAGAATAAGCACTTTTGCATCTGGCAGGCGCTGTTTAAGTTGCTCAATTAACGCCAAACCATTTAGGTTAGGCATATTAATATCTGTCAATACTATATCTGGCTTAAGCCCCCCGTCTACCATTTGTAAAACCTCAAGTCCGTTTGTAGCTTCGCCCACAACGTTAAAGTCGGCTTGTTTATCCAATAGAGAACGAATGCCATTTCGCACAATATTATGATCTTCAGCTAATAATACTTTTATCACTTCTGGTTTATTTTAGTTTAGAAAGGTAGCAGATTGAAACAAATATCTGTCTTAAAAAATTTTATTTTAATCAGATTTATACTTGATTTTCTTCGTGGTAACTACTTGGTTCTTGCCAAACTCTTTGACTAAACAATTGTTTTAAATTAAGTTATAATACAAAAAAAACTATTATCGCTTAACTTTCGTTTATATTATGTAAACCACACAGAATGAACGACAATCAATTTAGAAGTCTGGATATAGACAGGATTAATATAAACGAATACTACGAGGTAGAATATTGGGCAAAGCAGTTTGGCTTACGTCCTGATGTTTTCAAGAATCTTATTGAAGAAACCGGAATTACTTCCGCAGAAACTTTAAAAACATATCTGCACAACAAGTTTGGAGAAAATGTTGCTTAGTTGAGTGATTGAATCCTCTCAATTAGTATTGTTCGCCCTCTGCTTTAACAGAAAGGGAGTACCTTCTTTTTGCTAAATTGACACGAGTCGATTTTATCCTTTCACTAAGGGATTTTGCCTTCAATCTTCCTCCCTTCCTTCAACACTCACAAGAAGCTTTCCCTCAAACAAAAAAGGTCATCCAGATACACGTCAGGAACAATTAACAGTACTCGGTGTTTGTAAGAAAAACAACATACATGGGTACATTAACAGATATTCCTGATTCGGCTACACCTAGAATAGTAATAGTTGGAGGCGGTTTCGGAGGTTTAAAACTGGCCAGATCCCTCGCAGCATCAAAAGCAGAGGTGGTGCTTATAGATAAAAACAATTACCATACTTTTCAACCTCTGTTATACCAAGTAGCAACTTCAGGATTAAATGGTGCATCGATCGCCTATCCTTTCAGAAAGTTTTTTGAAAAGCAGCAAAATTTCTTTTTTCGATTAGCCGAAGTCCTTTCCGCTAATCCGGATCAGCAGCTGGTGGAAACCTCAATTGGTCCCATAAAGTACAATTTCCTGGTTATCGCTACTGGTGCCGAAACAAACTTTTTCGGCAATCAGCTGATGCAAAAAAATGCCATCGCCCTTAAAAGCATTAACGATGCTATAATGCTTCGAAATACCATTCTTTGCAACCTTGAAACTGCACTTCAGGCGCAAGACGAGGCTCAGATAAATCTTTTAATGGATTTCGTGATTGTTGGTGGAGGCCCCACGGGTGTAGAACTCGCAGGAGCAATAAGTGAACTTCGAAAGCATGTTTTTCCTAAAGACTATAAAGAACTGAACATTAAACAAATGGATATCAATCTGGTACAAAGCGGTGATCAGTTATTGAAGGGAATGTCGGCAGAGGCTTCGGAAAAAGCGTTAAAATTTTTAGAAGACTATGGTGTGAAAGTCTGGCTTAATCGGCGGGTAAAATCCTACGACGGGCAAACAGTATTGCTCGATTCGGGTGAAGAATTAAAGGCTCAAACATTGATATGGACAGCTGGAGTAATAGGATCGCCTATAAAAGGATTAAGGGAAGAGAGTATTATAAATAGCAACAGAATACTCGTTGATCAATTCAACCAGGTAAAGGGCTACGATAATATTTATGCGGTGGGCGATGTGGCCTGCATGATAACGAATGAGTATCCGGAAGGGCATCCTATGGTTGCACAACCTGCCATCCAGCAAGGCAAACTGCTTGCTAAAAATTTAATAAAACGCCTTAATGGTCAGGCACAAACTCCTTTTCATTACCACGATCAGGGTTCGATGGCAACGATTGGCCGTAATCGGGCTGTAGCGGATTTTAAGCTATTCAAGAGGGAATTCAGAACGCAAGGCTTTCTCGCATGGCTGATCTGGATGTTTATCCACCTGATTTCAATTATCAGCTTTAAGAACCGCCTCATAGTTTTGCTAAACTGGATAACCAGCTATTTTAGTTACGATAAGGGAATAAGACTGATTTTAGGCAAAAAGAAGGAATAAAGACCTTTATCTCAAGCTCAAACTCTAAAATTTTATAAATCTTTTCCATGATTATATAACAAATCCGCTCCCGATTAAGCGACATTTGAGTATTCAAAAAAGGAGAACATGAGCATTCCGAATTCAAGTATAAAAGAAAACTTTCCTGTTACCGGCTTAAGTTGTGCATCCTGCGCAATCAGTGCGGAAACTATTTTGCAATCGCAAAAAGGAGTTATTAATGCTGTTGTAAACTTTGCCAATAATACTGCGTCGGTAGAATATCTCCCTTCTGAGATACAACCAGAAGACTTAAAATCGGCTGTTCAAACGGTTGGCTACGATTTACTAATCGAAGACACTGAAACTGCAAAAACAAAGGTCGAAAGTATAGAAAAACAAAAGTCAAAAGACCTGGAAAGAAAAACCTGGCTCTCTATATTATCTTCCATTCCGATTGTAGGCATGGGAATGTTTTTCATGCATATGCCTTACAACAATTATATCCAATGGGCACTTGCAACCCCTGTAGTTTTAATCTTCGGACAACAGTTTTTTGTGAATGCCTATAAGCAGGCGAAGCATGGCTCGGCCAATATGGACACATTGGTGGCTTTGAGCACCGGGATTGCTTATTTGTTCAGCATATTTAATACGCTGTATCCGCAGTTCTGGACCAGCCGTGGTTTGGAAGCCCATGTGTATTTTGAGGCTGCCGCCGTTGTAATTTCCTTCATCCTTTTAGGCAGGCTTTTAGAGGAAAATGCTAAATCGAATACTTCCGAAGCCATAAAAAAGCTCATGGGACTTCAGCCCAAAACGGTGATTCGCATTTCGAATAGTGTCGAGCAGATCGTCCCGATAGAGGAAGTACATGTAAATGATATTCTGCTGGTAAAGCCGGGAGAGAAAATCCCGCTCGACGGAAAAGTACTTTCAGGATCTTCTTATGTGGACGAGAGCATGATTAGCGGAGAACCCGTCCCTGTATTGAAAGAGAAAGATTCGGCGGTTTTTGGCGGTACTATCAACCAAAAAGGCAGCTTTAGTTTCGTTGCCGAAAAAGTTGGCAAAGATACCTTGCTCGCCCAAATCATTAAACTTGTTCAGGATGCCCAGGGCAGTAAAGCCCCGGTACAAAAACTGGTTGATAAAATCGCGGGAATATTTGTGCCTGTGGTGATTGGTATTGCTGTGATCAGCTTTTTCACCTGGATGGTTTTAGGGGGAGATAACGGATTTACCCAAGGTTTATTGGCAATGGTAACGGTGCTGGTTATTGCCTGCCCCTGCGCATTGGGACTTGCAACTCCCACTGCGATTATGGTGGGCGTAGGTAAAGGTGCTGAAAACGGCATTTTGATTAAAGACGCAGAAAGTTTGGAACAGGCTAAAAACGTGAACGCCATTGTTCTGGATAAAACCGGAACTATCACCGAAGGAAAACCAGAAGTTATAGCCATTGAATGGAAGGCAGGCGTAGATCAAAAAGAACTTTCGAATTTGATTTATAGCATCGAATCGCAATCAGAGCATCCGCTTGCAGATGCTGTTGTTAAGCATTTACAAGCACAAAAACTAACAAAACTGCCTTTAGATTCCTTCGAAAGTTTAACAGGTGAAGGTGTTTTTGCCTTGCACAAGGGCGATGCCTATTTTGTCGGAAGTCCGAAATTGATGACACAGAATTCAATTTTCATTGATGAGGCCTTGAAGCAAAAATCAGAGGAATGGCTTTACCAGGCATATACAGTTATATGGATTTCGGATAAAGAAAATGCTTTGGCGGCCATCGGGATAGCTGATAAGATAAAAAGCACTTCCGCGGCAGCTGTGCAGGCTTTGCAGGATATGAACATCGATGTTTATATGCTCACCGGCGACAATGAAAAAACAGCTCAGGCAGTAGCCAAAAAGATCGGCATACTAAATTACAGGGCAGAAACATTGCCGGCCGATAAGGCAAACTTTGTGAAAGAATTACAACAGCAGGGAAAGAAAGTGGCCATGGTTGGCGATGGCATAAACGACAGCCAGGCCCTGGCTCAGGCCGATGTTAGTATTGCTATGGGGAAAGGTACAGACATTGCCATGGATGTAGCAAAAATGACTCTTATCTCCTCGAACTTATTACAGGTACCAAAGGCTATTCAACTTTCGAGGGAAACTGTAAAAGTGATTAAGCAGAATCTGTTTTGGGCCTTCATTTATAATATTATCGGAATACCAATTGCAGCGGGTATACTGTATCCTTTTACAGGATTTTTATTAAACCCAATGCTGGCAGGTGGAGCAATGGCTCTGAGCAGCGTGAGTGTAGTAACAAACAGCTTACGACTGAAGTACATTAAAATACAATCAAGAGTCGACAGCAAAAGCATTGAATCAACTAATTTTCAATAAAGTAATAATCATGAAAAAGTATCAATTCAAAACAACAATAAATTGTGGCGGATGTATAGCGAAAGTTACACCTCATCTAAATTCAAATTCCGACATCAAAAACTGGAGCGTGGATATTAACAGTCCGGAGAAAGTTCTTACAGTTGAAACCGAAAGTTTACAACAGCAGGAAGTAAAAGGAATTATCGAAAAACTTGGCTTTAAGGCGGATGAAATTCGGACCTAAGCTATTTAAACAAGTAAGCTTTTAATATGTTATACATATACCCACCTCCAAAATCTAAGGATTTTCTTAAGAAAGACAAAGGTTGAGTGATGAGGGTTAAGCAAGCGGTTGGGCCTCCTTTGTGGCCTAGCCGTTTTTTTTTCTAATCTTCCTAAAATTGTTACCTCCTGAACAACATATCCATTTGGACTTGTATCCGTAAAATAAGATTTTTACGTAATACCGATTATTCTTTAAATGAAGGAATTACAAAAAATCGTTAAGGCTTTTGAGGATGCAGATAAACGGGGGCTGAAAACAACTTTGGCAACAGTTGTTCAGGTCATCGGCTCGGCCTACCGGCACGAAGGAGCCAGAATGTTGGTGACAGAAAACGGTGAGCTGACTGGTGCGATAAGTGGCGGCTGCCTTGAAGGCGATGCATTGCGAAAAGCCCGACTTGCGATGACCGAAAACCGGAAAATGCTGGTCACGTATGACACCATGGATGAAGATGATGCCACCTTAGGAGTTGGATTGGGGTGCAATGGCATCATCCAGGTTTTACTCGAACCCATTAATTCAGCAGATCCATTCAACCCGATCGAACTCTTTAGAACATTCCTTTCGAGAAGGCAACATGCAGTTCTGGGAACTTTTTTTTCAATCGACAATAAACTCGACCACCAACACGGAACATGTTTGCTGGCAACGAATGACAGTAAAATAGCCGGAAGATTTGAAAACCCGATTAAAGAGGCCTTTATCAGAGATGCACAAGCGGTTTTAGCAAACGGTCAATCCATTATCCGGCATTATCCGCAAAGCAATATCACAGGCTTTGTTGAGTACCTACAACCACCAATACACCTTTTAATTTTCGGCGCCGGCAACGATGCAATCCCCGTAGTGGGATTCGCTGAAATTTTAGGATGGGAAGTGTCTGTTATTGACGGACGCTCGAATTATGCCACATCTGCTCGCTTCCCAACCGCAAAACAACTATTAGTTGCCAAACCCGAACAGGCTTTCGCTGATCTAATTATCGATACCCAGACTGTGGCTGTTTTGATGAGTCACAACTATAATTACGATCTGGCTGCTTTAAAACAGCTGATAAACCTTGATCTGAACTATGTTGGCGCCTTGGGCCCGAAAAAGAAACTAAACCGAATGCTGGATCAGCTTTCGGATGAAGGCCTTTACATATCTGAAAAAAAACGATCAACCATATTTGGACCAAGCGGCCTCGATATAGGCTCTGAAACTCCCGAAGAAATTGCGCTGTCTATCGTCTCAGAAATTAAAGCGGTTCTGTCAAATAGAAATGGGACTTCCTTAAAGCACAGGCCTTCAGAAGATAATTCGGTGGAACCTGTGTTTAAAAAACATGCGAATGCAAAGTTCGCTTCATGCGCTATCAACTTATGACCGCCCTCATTATTCTTGCAGCGGGTTCCTCCACTCGATTAGGACAACCAAAACAAAAACTCTTTTATAAAGGGAAAAGCCTTTTAAAGCTTGCTGTTGATGAAGGACTGGCTTCACGATGCTATCCTGTACTGGTAGTTTTAGGCGCCAACGAAGGAGAAGTTCGCGCTGAAATAGACTCGAACGAGGTTCAAAGCGTGTTAAATAAGGATTGGGAGAATGGGATGTCCTCTTCTATTAAATGTGGAATAAATGCTCTTGTTAAAAGCAATCCAGATGTTTCTGAAGTCATCCTAATGCTTTGCGACCAGCCTTTTGTTGATGCTGAAATTTTAAACAAGCTTATTACCCAAAAGCAGCTAAGCGGAAAAGCTATTGCAGCTTGCACCTATGATAATACTCTGGGAACGCCAGTTCTGTTCGACCGTATATTCTTTTCTCAGCTCTTGTGTCTTGAAGGGCAGCAAGGCGCAAAAAAGCTGATTTTTAATAATAAAGATCAGGTAGTATCGATTCCGTTTCCTTTTGGGAACATAGACATTGATACAATGGAAGATTATGAAAAGTTAAAAGGAATCTAAGTCTCTCAGTAAATTGAAAAAGCTATCCGGAAATAGCTTTTTCTAATTTTTTTAATTTTATGGGGCAACGTTTAAAGTTATGTCGGCTGATTCCAATCCTTCTGATTGGGCTTTAAAAATTATTTTTCCTTTCCCCCCTGAAGCTTTTATTATCGCAATCGCTTTGCCCTGGTGAGCCTGGCGCTCAGTAGCCTGGTAAGGCTCATGACTGGTAATGTTTCCGTTGTCGACCGCAGCAATTACACCCGGACCGGAAACGCTGAATTTAATAAGATTGTCGGAATTTGGACAGGGAACACCATTTGCATCAACGACTGTCGCAGTGACAAATGAAACATCATCCCAATTTTTGGTAAGTGCTGATTGGCTGCTTGTCAGAATGATCTTAGCAGGTGCTCCTGCAGACTTAAATTCTTCTGATGCAACTTCTTTACCTTGATTTCTACCAATTGCTTTAATTGTCCCTTTTTCAAAAGTCACATCCCACTCTCTCGGCGAGTCGTTGGCAGGTTTTGGTAGCGCCCCTAAAGATTTCCCGTTAAGGAAAAGCTCTACATCATCGCAATTGCTGTAAACCTGAACTTTTGCGTTGTCATAAGTATCAAAATCTGTTGGGGTCCAGTTCGCCACCCAAGCACCAACGCCGGCATTCTCCGCCCGTCTTACAATATGAACCACGGGTTTATCAGACCACCAGCTTTGACGCTGCAACGACTGTTGTTTCCAATTGCCTGCACGATCGAATAAACCCTGATTGTTTGTAGTCTCCGGCCAGTCGGCTTCACCTAAATAATCAACACCGGTCCATAAAAACTGTCCGGCCATGTACGGCTTATCGCGTAAAGCAAGCCACTGATTCAATACATGCGTATTTTCGGTTCCAATTACCTTCCAGTGAGGATTGTTTTCATGAGCGGCGATCAATTCATTTTCACGATAGTTTTGCCCAACTACATCCATATGTTCTGCGAAACCGTTTAAATAAACTTTAGAATTTGCCGGGCGGAACAAGCCCATAGTTACCGGCCTCGTACCATCATATTTCTTCACCACATCTTCCTGATCTTTATATACTTTATATCCGGCAGGATAGCTAAGATCATCATGTATTTCGTTTCCGATGCTGTAAATTACAATGGAAGGATGATTTCGATCTCTCAAAACCATATCCCGGGTATCTTTCTCCCACCAGTCTTTAAAATACAGGTTATAGCCTTTTTCTCCGTTATGTTTTGCAGAGGTCCATGTGTCGAAGGTTTCGTCCATTACCACAAAACCCATTTTGTCGCAAAGATCCAGAAATTCCGGTGCCACCGGGTTGTGGGATGTCCGTATGCCATTTACACCCACCTGTTTTAGTAATTTGAAACGTTGCTCCCAAACTCCAAGAGGAACTGCCGCACCAACAGCACCGCCATCATGATGCAAACACACCCCTTTTATTTTGTAATTTTTGTCGTTCAGCCAAAAACCTGTAGCAGCATCAAACCTGCTGGTTTTTATTCCGAAGGTAGTAGTTTGATCATCCAGAATAGTTTGCCCTGAAAGCACCTTAGTTACTGCTTCATATAAATTAGGCTGTTCAATATCCCAAAGCTTAGGATTACTGACATTGATATTCTGAACAAATTCAACGGTTTTCCCTTTCGGGATAGACTGCTTGCTTGTTGCCGTTTGAACAACTTTTCCTGCTGCATCCAGAATAGAAGTTTCTAAAATGTATTCTGAAGTGGCATTGCCCTTGTTTTCAATCTCAGCCTTAATATTCACGGTCGCTTTATCTTTAGAAACAATAGGCGTTGTAATAAAAGTTCCCCATTGAGTAAAGTGAACCGGGTTGACAGAGACTAAACGGACATGCCGATAAATACCGGCCCCCTGGTAATATCTTGAAGCTGGCTGAGCAGTATTATCAGCTCTCACCGCAATAACGTTCGTCTTTCCCTTGCCAAAGTTTAAATACTTTGTTAAATCATAATTAAAACTGATGTAGCCATACGGCCGTTTTCCCAAATGAATTCCATTGATCCAAACATCACTATTCATCATCACGCCATCAAACTCGATAGTGTGAAGCTTTTGAGCATCGGCGTCTGTTAGAGTAAATGTTTTACGGTACCAGCCGATACCTGAGGGCAAATACCCGCCACCACGCGCTGTAGGATTGGTTTTGTCGTATGGCCCTTCTATGCTCCAATCATGAGGCACATCAAGAGTTCTCCACTTTGCATCATTAAACGAAGTTTTTTCTGCTCCGGGGGCGTCACTTTTCAAAAAACGCCAGTCAGTATCGAAAGAAGTAACTTTACGTGACTGTGCTTTCACATTTATCTCTGATGCAAACAAAAATGTGAGTAAAAATATCTGCCATTTCCAGTTACCTGAATTGAATAGGTGCTTCATTTTTAAATTGGTTATGAGGTACAAATTATCGCTTTAAATGATTTAATCGTGTAAAAACTCCCTTACATAAAAAGGCTATACTTAGAATGATAAAGGCTTAAGCCAAAATCTTATCGATCGCAGCAAGCTCGCCAGAACTAAAGCTGGTGTTTTTTAAGGCCTGTAAAGAATCCGTAATCTGCTCTGGTTTACTTGCGCCTATTAGCACAGTGGTTACTCGTTTATCTTTTAAAACCCATGATAAAGCCATGTGAGCCAGTTTTTGTCCGCGTTGTTGCGCAATTTCATTCAGCGCTTTTATTTTTTCAATCCTTTCGGGAGTAATGTGGTCTTCCTTTAAAAACACTCCGCTGGTTGCAACTCTCGAATCCGCAGGAATGCCGTGCAGATATTTATCTGTTAACAGGCCTTGCGCCAAGGGCGAAAACGGAATGCAGCCAACTCCTTCTTTTTCGAGTAGATCTAATAAACCACCCTCTACCCATCTTTCAAACATTGAGTATTTGGGCTGATGTATAAGGCAAGGCGTACCTAAGTCTTTTAATATTTTAAAAGCTCTTTCGGCTTCTGCCGGACGATAATTGGATATCCCCACATACAATGCTTTTCCCTGCCTAACGATTAAATCCAGGGCAGCCATGGTTTCTTCAAGTGGGGTATTGGGGTCAGGGCGATGATGATAGAATATATCCACATAGTCCAACTTCATTCTTTTTAAACTCTGATCAAGACTTGAAGCCAGGTATTTCTTGGATCCCCAATCCCCGTAAGGGCCATCCCACATAGTGTAACCGGCCTTAGTCGAAATAATAAGTTCATCGCGATAATTACGCAGATCCTGGAATAATATTTTCCCAAAATTCTCCTCTGCTGAGCCTGGCGGCGGACCATAATTATTTGCAAGGTCGAAATGAGTAATTCCATGGTCAAAGGCGGTCTTAACCAGGTTCCTGCTATTTTCGAAATTGTTTACATGTCCGAAATTGTGCCACAAACCGAGTGACATTGCAGAAAGCTTAATGCCGCTGTTTCCGCAGCGACGATATTCCATTGTATTGTAGCGTTCGAGTGAAGGGGTGTATGTCATTCTGTTAGCAATAAAATTGTATTACAATTATGAATATTTTGTTTTGAGAGCTTTCCTTACCGATGAGTCGCGAGTAACTACCACAGGCTCTAAAATTACCTTAGGTGTATTGGCTATGGAGCTTTTTCCGGAAATTATATTGAATATTAAGTTGAAAGCTTCCTCGCCCATTTTAATCGTTTGCTGATCGATGGTTGATAAAGATGGGCTGATATGCTCGCCAAACATATCGTTGCAAAAACCGAAAATACCTACGTCTTCGGGCACCCTGATATTGCGTTTTTTTAATTCTTTGATGGCTCCAAGTGCAGTGATATCCTCGACTGCAAAAATTGCATCAGGAGGATTATCCAGGCTCATAAAAGAATCTACCCCTTTCTGTCCAGCATTCAGTGATACATCTCCTTCATAAACCAAAGAATTATCGAAACTGATATTGTGGGATTTGAGCGCAGCGGCATAACCCCGTAAACGCTCGTCGAATATTTTGCTATGCAGCGGACCCGAGATATGGGCAATACGCGTGTAGCCTTGCTCTAAAAGGCTTTCGGTGGCTTTAAAAGCGCCCAGATAATCATCAATAACAACAGATGGAATACCCAGGTCATCATTGTTCCGGTCAAAGAATGCAATGGGAATATTTTCCTGCTGAACTTTTTTGAAGTGAGCAAAATTACGTGTGTGCTTGGCTATTGATACCAAAATACCGTCAACCCTTGCGCTGATAAACGCATCGATGCCCTTTACCTCATACTCTTCAGTTTCGTTAGATTGATAGATTAAAACATCGTAGCCTTTGCGATTGGCAAGATTGGCAATGCCATGAATTACCGAACCGAAAAACGTATGCTCGGCAGTGGGAATTAAAACACCGATAACATGACTCTTACCCGAACGTAATGAAGATGCTATATTATTACGCTTATAATCAAGAGCTTCAGCGGTTTCCTTAACCAGCTTCTTGGTCTTAGCGCTGATCTCCGGATGATCACTCAATGCCCGCGAAACTGTCGCCGGGGTGAGCTTAAGCTTTTCAGCAATATCGGTGAGTGTAATCCTTTTCAAAATTTCCGTAATCGTTTACGAAATTAAAAATAAAAAATTATCTCTGTTACTTCCTCTTGCAAAAAATCACCGTTGAATCCTTTTTGTTACAAAACTCCAGATCAGAAAACCAAAAAATAATGCGCTTAGATAACTAGCGGCAATTGCAATGTAGTCGCCATGTTTAGTGTAATAGGTTAGCTCATCGTTCAAATTGATATCCTCTTTTAAGGCTGTAGCATGCCACCACTTGCTGCGTTTAGTGATATCTCCACGTTGATTGATAAAGCCGGAAATTCCAGTATTCGCTGAACGTGCAACCCAACGCCTTGTCTCTATCGCACGCAATTTAGCATAAAGCATGTGCTGATCTTTTCCAGATGTATTACCCCACCATGCGTCATTAGTTACAATTGCGATAAATTGCGCACCTTTACTTACATAATCAGACACATATTCTCCCCATATAGACTCATAACAAATAACGGGGGCTGCGCCAATACCACTTTGAGAATAAAAAACCGTAGGCTCCTTCTGACTACCGTAGCCGCCTGTTGTGCCTCCGAAGGCTGCAAAAACTGGCTTCATAAAAGATAAAGCCGATGAAAAAGGCGTCTGCTCTACACCCGGAACGAGTTTCGATTTATGGTAAAACTGTACCCTGGCAGAGCTTTCTATTTGAACGGCAGCATTAAAGCTGTCGTAATATTTCATACTCGGAGCATAATACCTGGCAGTTTTCGTCACTGCGGAATCATACATTAAATAACTTGAAATTCCGGACAGCACATTACCATTAGGATACTTTTTCAGAAAGTTTTGCACTTGCAAAAAGTTGCTGTTTGTGTGGATGGAAGCCTCGTCGGTATCTTCGGGGATGGCAGTTTCCGGCCAGATAAAATATTCAGTATTCACCTGGGCTACTGAATCAGACAAGCGAATTAATTGTTGTACTTGAGCTGAAGATGGCAAACCACCAAATTTTAGGTAAGGATCTACATTGGGCTGCACCACTACAATATTAGAAGGATTTTCGGCCTCCTTGTAATTTGTATAAAGAGTTATTGAATAAAGTATCGGAATAACAATTACTATCGCAAAACTCCATCCGAAATTCTTTCTATCTGCTGTCTTCTTCTTGAAAGCCAGATAATATTCGAAGCCTAGAATATTCGCGATCCAAACCCACAAACTTCCGCCATAAACGCCTGTAAATTCATACCACTGAACTATTTGATGAAAATTCGAAAAACCATTCCCGATATTCATCCATGGAAATGCCAGATCCCAGGTTTGATGAAGATATTCGTATCCCAACCAAAAGCAAACCAGTCCCATGTAGCTGGTCATTTTACCGGATACCAGGCGTAAGCGATAGTACAACCAAAAACAGACGGCCATTAAAAGGGCAGCTAGTCCAAAAGGGATTAGAGACACAAGTAAGGCAAGCCATACGGGCATCACTGCATTCAGGGAGTTAAACACCCAGTAAATGCATGAGGTATTCCAAACGGTGAAAGCGAAAAGAGACAGATAAAAGACTTTTTTACCTTTACCTTTTAAATCAGATGATAAAATGTTCTCTGTAGCAAGCAGCAATGGAATAAACGCTATCAAGAGCAGAATTGATGTATAAGGCATTGGCGGCCAGGCCAACCATGCGATAAAAGCCGTAGCTAATCCTAAAGTATAATTATTGCGCACGTTATAGCTGCGATAAGATATCGGCTTTTTTAGCTTCGTATTCTTCCTGCGTAATGAGTTGCTTTTCGTATAAACCTCGTAATTTTTGAAGCTTTTGCGTGATCTCGTCCTCTAAAGATTTCACTATCTCAGGAACCGGCACACTCGGAGCAGCAGGCACTACAGGAGCATCATAACTCTTGGGAATATTTTCTTCTATAACGGGCTTTGATTCCGTTTCAGGTAAAGGTCTTAGCGCCTTTTCTTTCTCTAAAGCACGTTGCCTTTCCAATTCTCTGTCGCGTTCCAATTGCTGATTGCAGAATTGAAAAAGTTTTCTGGCCTGAACTTTTGGAATGTAGTCTATCGTAAGGTTTTCGCCCGTTAAAGGCACCGCTGTAAACTTCGCCCCGAAAAATTCCTCTTTAAAAGACACTTCTTTTATGTCCTTCCAGCTATATATTTCGAAATTTGTTGTTAATCCAAGATTTCCAGGCTTGCAAAAGATAAGGCGCTTATCTGTCACCACGATAGAATCAGGAATAAGAGTTACAGCCGGTTTTTTCTGAACGGCAAGATAAACTACCTGTTCTCCGGGTGTAAGCATATCTTCAATTTTCCCTAAAACTTTCTCCGCGGTTTTAGGATCTTGTTCGTCGTTTATAAAGGGTTCGATGCGCATGTTTTAAATGGGAATTCAAAAGTCAAAATTAAAAATTCAAAATTCAGAAAGCATAGAGACAAAAGTTAAAAGTAAAAATTAAAAAAGAAATTTGCTCAACTTAAATACGCAAGGAAATTCATTCATTTATTCTGTCCTTCATTTTATCCTTCTTCTTCTCACTCTTTTCCCTACCCGCAACGCAGAGGACAAACTCTCCTTTTACGGTATGTGTGTCAAAATAAATTTTTATCTCTGTTAAGGTTCCTCTTACTGTTTCTTCAAACATTTTTGTTAGCTCTCTGGATACAGATGCCTGTCGATCTTCGCCGAATACAAAGGCAAGCTCTTCAAGCGTTTTTAATATCCGATGTGGCGATTCATAGAAAATCATGGTACGTTCTTCTTCAGCTAACTCTTTTAAGCGTGTTTGCCGGCCCTTCTTTACAGGAAGAAACCCTTCAAACGTAAACCTGTCGTTGGGCAAGCCCGAATTCACCAAAGCAGGGACAAAGGCCGTCGCTCCGGGCAGACATTCTATCTCGAGGTCGTTTTTTAGAACCTCTCTGACTAGAAAGAAGCCAGGATCAGAAATCGCCGGCGTTCCGGCATCGGATATCAGGGCGACATTTTTACCTTCTTTTAAAAAACGCACAATCTCGCTGCTTGCTTTATGCTCGTTATGCTGATGATGAGCGAAGACCTTTTTATCAATCTCAAAATGCTTAAGCAAAGGTCCACTTGTGCGAGTATCTTCTGCCAGGATAATATCGGCTTCTTTTAAAATTCTGATGGCTCTTAAAGTAATATCTTCAAGGTTGCCTATGGGTGTTGGTACGAGATAGAGTTTGCCGGTCATTGTATACTTTTAATTTGATTTAAGTTCCTGTTCCAGTTCTTCAATTTGCGGCAAGGAAGACTTTAATTCATCAGGAATCGCTTTAACCCTACTTACAGCTGATGATAGAAATGCTTCGCCATGCAAATGTGCAACTGGTTGTTGCATATTTACATTAACATGTTGATTAATGCTTTCTAAAAGTGCAACAACTTGTTGCACTTTCGAAACCTCATTTTTATAAGCCGGCTCGAGTTCATTAATTTTGCACAATACATTGTAGGGATATGAACTGGCAAAGCTTCGCATATATTTAAGATTCCTTGTAGAAAACCCTTTGATCTGAGGAAATCCTTTTCGAAGATCGGCAGAAAGGCGCTCGATGATTTTGGCTCCCCAACCTTCATTTTGCTGATTTTCAAGAATAAAGTTGCCTAACTGCCAATACAATAGCAACATTTGGCTGTTAGCAGCAATGACTGTTTTTAACTGAGCTTGCTGAATTTTAAGTTTAACTTCAGTTAAAAGCTTGAAATAATTACCCTTCTCAACCATACTATTTTTTAATGATATAAAAACTAGGGAATATTAAGCTTTTTTTCCAGACAAAAAAATGGCAAATCGCGACCTGCAAAATAGATTTCTCCCCTTTTAATGTACCCTCTTTTTTCATAAAAATTGATCGCTCTAAGATTTCCGCTATACGCGTCAAGTCGAATAGAAGTGAAGCCATTTTTTAAACCATAATTTTCTGCAAAGTCCATCAAACTTCTGGCAAATCCATTATTTTGATGTGACGGCGCAATCGCCAGGCGATGAATAATGAGTACCAAGCCGATGTCTTCCCATTTTACAGATTTATATTCCGGCTCCTGATCTGTATTTATTGAAATTACACCCACGCATGTTTTTTCATTTTCATCATATAATCCATAGCTATGCCCCCGTAAAATATCACTTGAGATCACTTCTATATTAGGATAACTTTGATTCCATTGAAAAATGCCTTCTTTTTCCATGGCGAGTTTACAGTTTTGAAAAATTTCAAAGATTGCTTGACGATAATTGGTCGTAGCTTGTTGAATAATCATATATAGTAGGGAAACTACTTACTAAATACTATAAATAAATAATCTCCTAGGCTATTCTCATACTTCTTCTTTATACTTAGGAATTTTCCAATACTCAAATCCTTTTGAAGTTGCTCAAGGCCGAACGTGATCTCCGCTTCATTCGCTAACATTGCAAAAGACGAAATCCCACTTCGAACTCTCGAGTCGAAATATATTTCGGGTTTGTGTTTTCCTGAGTACAAAAACAAATCGTTTAAATTTCTCTCAATAAAATATTTTTCTGATCCAACTAAGCGGAAGCCTGTATTAACGGCCGCATCTTCTAATGTGCGTAATGAGGGCATTTTATCTATAGAAGCACATAACATTTTAGGGAAATAATGATTAAGCCAATACCTCCCCATTTGTTCCGGTGTAGATGTAAAAAACACAAGTTTGCTGCCTTTCTTTAAAACTCGAGATAACTCGTTAAAAGACTTTTCAATATTATCCCAATGATGAACTGTAAGAATTGCTATAGCCGCATCAAACGTCTGATCACCCATCGGAATCTTTTCTGCAGATCCTTGCAGCCACTTAACCTTATTACTTTTTAAACATGCTTGTTCAAGCATTTTAGTTGAAGGGTCAATTCCCCACAAGGATAAACCCTTCTCAGAAAACTTGACAGTGTAATTCTGGTTCCACAACCGATATCGAGATAATTTTTACTCAGATTTGCCGAAAGAAGATCTAAGAGCCTTTCTATAATATATGTATCACCTTGCCTCGTGAAGTTATACTCACATGCGATTTTGTCATAAATTGGCATATACGCAGTTTTATTGTTGATCATATCTATAAAGTTAAGTAAGCTAATTCCCAAAAAATCTCACAACTCATAACCCACAACTCATAACTCATCTTATCTTTGTCGAAATTTTTCAAAAGATGCTGCAAGTTAATTATATCCGTGAAAACAGGGAAAAGGTTTTAGAGCGACTAGCGTTAAAGAATTTTAAACAACCTGAGCTGGTAGATGAAATTATCGGATTAGATGAGGAACGCCGTAAAACACAGGTTCAACTGGATAACGTATCTGCCCAGTCTAACTCCATTGCCAAGCAAATTGGAGATTTAATGCGCCAGGGCGAGAAGCAAAAAGCTGAAAGCTTGAAAGCTGAAAGTCCCATTTTAAAAGAAAAAGCAAAGGGTTTTGGCGACAGGCTTGCCGCAATTGAAGAAGAATTACAAAACAAAATAGTTATTCTGCCCAATCTCCCTCACTCGTCAGTACCTAAAGGAAGCATGCCGGAAGAAAACGAGACAATTTTTGAGCATGGTGAAAAACCAACACTTTCAGAAAATGCATTACCCCATTGGGAACTGGCGGCCAAATACGATATCATAGATTTTGAACTCGGAAATAAAATTGCCGGAGCCGGATTTCCTGTTTATAAAGGAAAAGGGGCCAAACTTCAGCGAGCATTAATCAACTTTTTTCTGGATAACGCCGAGACCGAAGGCTATCGCGAAATGCAGCCCCCGATAGTTGTGAATGAAGCCTCTGGCTTTGGAACCGGTCAGCTTCCTGACAAAGAAGGACAAATGTATCATGTCGGCGTTGATAATCTTTATCTTATTCCAACCGCCGAAGTTCCGATAACAAATTTATACAGAGACGTGATCGTAAAGGAAGAGGAACTCCCGATAAAAAACTGTGCCTATACCCCTTGCTTCCGCCGCGAAGCCGGATCTTACGGCGCTCATGTACGTGGATTAAACCGCCTGCATCAATTTGATAAGGTGGAAATTGTACAGGTCGCTCACCCCGACAACTCTTACGACATATTAGAAGGAATGAGCAAATATGTGCAGTCCTTATTACAAAAACTTGAGCTCCCTTACCGCGTTCTTCGTCTCTGCGGCGGCGATATGAGTTTTGCATCGGCACTAACTTACGATATGGAAACCTGGTGCGCAGCACAAGGGCGCTGGTTAGAGGTATCATCGGTATCTAACTTCGAAACATTCCAAAGTAATCGCTTAAAACTTCGTTTTAAAGGCAAAGAAGGGAAGCCACAACTGGCACATACACTAAACGGAAGCGCCCTGGCTCTACCGCGAATTGTTGCAACCTTATTAGAGAATAATCAAACCGACAAAGGAATAAAGATCCCTGCAGCTTTGGTTCCGTATACAAAGTTTGAATGGATTGATTAGCGAATCATCACGCCATCAAAACAATTATGTGAATGTAGCGGTTATAGAATCATTAGTAAATACACCAATGTGAGATATTATGCGCATTTGGACTAATTAGAAAGTCTTTCTAGTAAATCCAAAGATCTGAAATAAGTGGTTTAGCTCCATTTACTAATTTGTCGAACAAGATTTAATATATGCCTAAACGGATACTTATTTTTGATGATGATGTAGATATCCTCTCTATTTGCACTTATATACTCGAAGAGCAAGGATGGGAAGTACATACTTCGCCACACTGCAACAATATAGATACAAGAGTTAGAGCTATTAAACCCGATGTAATTTTAATGGACAACTGGATTCCGGATACCGGAGGAGTTGTTGCCACACAAACATTAAAAAGTCAGGCGGATCTGAAGGATATCCCCGTTATTTATTTCTCCGCAAACAACGATATTCAAACCCTGGCCAAGCAGGCAGGTGCTGACACTTATCTCGAAAAGCCATTCGATTTAAATGAACTAGAAATTGTTATCAACAGAATGGCCGAAAACCGACCCAAACTCGGCTTAGCTTAAAACTTCTTCCAGAATAAGGTGTGATTTTACATCTCCAAAGTTTTCTATATGAAGTGCATAATAGTGCAGCACTTTGGACAATAAAATTTTTCTATTCTGAGATTTGATGTTCAAAAAGCAAAGATTTTCAAAAGTACACCCGATAAGATTAATAAAATCTTCAGTTAAGTCTTCTTCGATGAAAAATTGATGGAGCGGTTGATCCCGAGTATATCTTCCTTCTTTTAAATCAAAAAACTTCGCCTCTTTTTCTAAAGTCCTGTCGGGATAAAAGCCAAGATACTTGGTAAGCCTCAATAAAAAAAAAAGATGAAAGTTGGCCAGCCCTTCCTCTGTTCTATCCAAAAGCTCTATAGCGTTGAAAATATAATTAAACAAGGGTTCATCTTCATAATGCTGCTTTAGCGACTTGTATAAAACTTCGTTAATGAACAAAGCCAGAGAACTTTTTATCGTATCATAAGGGATGCTTTGCAAAACTGGTTGGTTTCTAAGCTCAGAAATCCGTTGAAGATTGCCAGTTGGTTTATGATATACCACCATCTCTAAAAGATGCAGCGGTTGGAGCATGTTCGATTTAATTTTGGATTTAGTTTTTTTTACTCCATTAATCAGGTACGACTGCAATCCGAATTTGTCGGTAAAAATCTGAGCCACCACACTGCTTTCAGAATAATCTGTTGTCTTAATAACAATACCTCGTATTTTATGAAGCATACAAGAGAATTTTTGGAAGAAAAATACAAATGCCAATTATTGCCGACAGCACAGCGGTAAGCAAGACTGCGGCCGAAGACAGATCTTTCACAATACCTGCCTTACGATTATATTCTGGCGAGACCAAGTCGACCAGTACTTCAAGTGCAGTATTAAAAAGCTCGGCTACTATCACCAATAATATCGCCGCCGAAATCCACAGCCACTCCATTAGGCTCAAACCAATAAAACATCCTAAAGCAATCGCTGCTAGCGCAGAAAAACTATGGACCTTAAAATTTATCTGCGTCGCAAATGCATAATTCACTCCCTGCCATGCATAAATAAATCCTTTAAAAAACTTTTTCATTTTATGCTTCCGTTAAGGGCAAATCCCTTGCCAGGGATTAAACAAATCTCAACAACTATGGATAGTACGCCCACCAAATTAAGTAATTTTTGTAGTTTTGCCCCAAATTTCAGTCGTTGAGTTAATAATATATGTGGGAGAAGCTTTCTAAATTCATACTTTCTAATCGTCTCCCAATAATTGTATTTTTTGTTCTTGTAACCATATTCATGGGTTATAAAACCAGCCAGGTTCGCCTGTCTTTTGCTGGCACAAAAGCTCTTCCAACAACCGATACCGCCTTTACCCGTTACATCGAGTTCAAGAAAAATTTTGGCGAAGACGGCAGCGTAATGGTCTTAGGAGTTCAATCGCCTAAAATATGGGAGCTGAACACATTTAATGCCTGGACTACTTTAAGCTCCGACATTAAAAAGCTCCACGGCATTAAACAAGTACTTTCAAGTTCAACCTTATTCGAATTAAAAAAAGACACACTGAACAAAAAGTTTGTTTTGCAACCTCTCATAAAAAAAGCCATTGCAACTTCCATAGAGATGGATAGCATCCGGAAGCATATTTATAGTCTTAGCTTTTATGATGGATTGATCTTCAACTCGAAAACGAATGCCGCCCTTATGGCTATCACTTTCGAAGGTAATGTTTTAAACTCAAGAGAGCGCATTCCGGTTATCAATTCAATTCTTGATAAAACACGTGCATTTGAAAAAGCACAAAATATTGACATCCATTACTCTGGTTTACCATATATCAGAACTGTAATCAGCAAAAAAGTGTCTGAAGAGTTCGCACTCTTCCTTGGTCTTTCGGTGTTAGTTGCCGCAATAATCTTGCTGATCTTTTTCCACTCATTTCATCCCGTAATATTTCCTGTTTTGGTAGTTATCGCCGGTGTACTTTGGAGTCTGGGGATTTTAGTTTTATTTGGGTACGAACTAACCTTGTTAACCGGACTTATCCCACCTCTTATTGTTGTAATAGGCATACCTAACAGCATTTTACTGCTTAATAAATTCCACAACGAATTTACCGTTCATGGCGATAAAAAACTCGCTTTAAGAATAGTTATTGAGAAAATAGCAATTACAACATTCATTGCTAATCTAACTACAGCAGTTGGGTTTGGCGTATTATATTTCACCGAAAGTGAGTTATTAATGCAATTTGGGATCGTTGCGGCAATTGGTGTGATGATTACCTGGTTCATGAGCTTATGCCTGATCCCAATAATTTTCAGTTATCTTCCTGATCCACACACAAAACAAACCAAACACTTAAGTCGTCCTTTGTTAAATGGCGTACTTGACTTTTTAAATAACCTGGCCCAAACCAAACGCCCTGCTATTTATATAAGCACCATACTTCTGGTAATAGTATCCTGTTTCGGAATCAGTCGCATAAACATAAATGGTTATGTGGTTGATGATCTTCCAAAAAATGATCCCGTTTATGAGGACATGGGATTTTTCGAAAAAAACTTCGATGGAGTGCTGCCCCTCGAAGTGAGTATTGATACCAAACGAAAAAACGGAGTGATGAAACTCCCGGTAATAAAAAAAATTGAAAAGCTACAGGACATGATATCAGAATATCCTGAAATTTCACGGCCGGTATCTTTGGTTGAAGTGCTAAAATTTTCGTCGCAGGGATTTTATGACGGCAATCCTGAGTTCTATAGGGTTCCAAACGAAATGGAAATGAACTTTATCCTTAGCTATGCCGCTAACTCTGGTGGCAACGGCAACATGCTAAAAAGCTTTGTCGACAGCAATAAACAAATTGCGCGAGTAAGTTTCCAAATGGCTGATGTTGGTTCTTCCCGGGTAAATCAGCTTTTAAATGAAATTAAGCCCAGGGTTGATTCAATTTTTAACCCCGACCGTTACCAGGTAGATCTTACAGGTTCAAGTGTGATTTTCGTAAAGGGAACCAATTATCTTTTGGATAATCTGCGCGATAGCTTATTGCTGGCATTAGCATTAATCGCACTGATTATGTGGGTACTATTCAAAGGATTTAAGATGATTCTCATATCATTAATTCCCAATATAATTCCTCTTATAATTACGGCAGGGATTATGGGCTTTTTTGGTATTCCCCTAAAACCTTCAACGATATTGATTTTTAGTATTGCTTTAGGGATAGCCTCCGACCAGACAATCTATTTTCTAACCCGCTACAGACAAGAACTCAAGTCGACCAAACTATCCATTTCAGCCATAGTTGAAGACACCTTGAAAGAAACAGGTTTGAGTATGATTTATGTGGCGCTAATCTTATTTTTTGGATTTGGAATTTTTGTAGCCTCCACCTTTGGCGGGACAGTTTCGCTCGGAATCCTGCTTTCTATAACCTTGTTATTAGCGCTTGTTTCCAATCTTACTTTATTGCCGGCCTTATTACTTTCGATGGAAAGCAGAATAACTAAGAAAAACAAAAAAGCGAATTAGAAACCGCTTATTTTACCTCGAGCTTGTGATTGCCAAACTTCTCAGCATCATCAGCTCTTTCTTCTTTAATTCCCTGATATTCAACCTTTCTTACAAGGGTATAAAATATTAACAGAAAGCCGACCCCGAATAAAATTGTACCGATCAACATCGCCCAACCATACAAATCGTTACCATTGGACTTTAACATATAACCCAGTATATTTAAAGCTATTCCTGCAACAAATGCAATCACGCCTCTTCTTACAAATCGATTTTTCATCTTTTTTATCCTTTTCGGAGATTAGAAATTGAATAATTGTTATGCGTCTCACTTTATAGCAGACAACATTTCTAATGCTCCATCTATAATTAAGCTAAAACCAAGCCAAGCAGCATTCGACGTGCACACCCTCTTATTATATGGCTCAAGATTATCATCTGTAGTATTTTGTATACAATAGTATCGAAACAGTATACAGAAGAGCCTTACATCTAAGAAACATTCAGCAACTTCATATACTCTTCTCTCGAAATATATTCAGCTCCCATACTTTCAAGATGCTCTGTGTGAAACTGACAGTCTATCAAAGAATAATTTGCATGCCGACAAAGCCAAATCAAAGCAGTTTTGGAAGCATTAGCGGCGATACTAAACATACTCTCGCCACAAAAAACATCTCCGACTTTTACGCCATACAAACCACCCACCAATTCATTATCACGCCAAACTTCAATTGAATGCGCCATGCCTTGTTTATGTAAATTCAGATATGCCTCCTGCATCTCAGAAATTATCCAGGTACCATCCTGATCTTTTCGTTCAATAGAAGCACAGGATTTTATAACCTGCTCAAAAGCCTGATCTTGACTAACGCGATAAACATCCGATTTGAGAAGTTTACGCATGCTTTTTGAAACTTTTACTTTTTCCGGAAAAAGCACAAATCGTTCATGAGGTGAATACCATAAAATCGGAGTTTCTTCTGAATACCATGGAAATATCCCCAAGCTATAGGCAAGTTTTAATCGATCCACAGATAAATCGCCTCCAACTGCCAAAAGGCCATCTTCTTCAGCGAGTTCGGGAGCTGGGAACAGCAGGACGTTCTTTTCAAGTTTAAAAATCACAGAAAAGCCTTTTTACATTAAACCTTCGATTCGCACAACAGTCCTACTATAAGTTTTAAAAGAGTTTAGGGTTCTAGTTTAGTATTGATTAAAGCGGTCAGATTATTGGCCGCTTTTTTATTTTGGTACAGATCACCTGCATTTTTCAAAAAGCAATTTTTCAGACTTGTTGCTTCCCAATTGTCTGATCAGGTTCAGATCTTCACAAGCACCTTCGCTATCACCTTGCTTAAGCTTTTGAGTAGCTTGCTTCAACAACCGGTCGAAAAATCGTTCATCATAGCCTAATTGCTTTTTTAATTCAAGAACTTTTGATTCATCGGCCGCAGAATAATTTCCTGAAGCCTTTTTATCGTAAAAATTCATCACAGCGCGACTCAGATCCTGTCTGGCTTTATACGCTGCTATGGCGTCTTGAATATCGTCGGACGACCGCTCACTGCAATTATATTGTTTCAATTCAAAATTGATAGGAATAACGATGGATTGTGTCGTATCAAAAGATGCCGGAACAATCCATCGACCAGAAGTTAGTCGCACTATTCGCAGCGCTTCGGCATCTAAATCAATTCCATAACCCTTTTGAACTCTGGAGCCAAAGATCCTGCCTTTCTTTGTAAGCTGAAAGCTGATATGAATGGTTCCCTGAAGACAGTTCTGCTTGGCATATTCAGGATAAATAAGATTGTTGGATATAAAAGTATTCAGACTTTTTGCTCCGCCCTTAAACGAGGGCAGCAGGTCGGCTTTCGTTGTACCGAAAACCGTCAGCAAAATAAGCAATGTCATTTTTAAAGCCATAGTTCAATCTATCAAAGCCAACGGACTTATTGTACTGTATTTACCTGTAGATTATTCTTCGGTGTCCGGCTGCCGTGGCTCCTGGCTGATCTTATCAAAAATCTGATCCATACGTTCAACGTACGTGTTTGTATCATCAAGAAAAAACTCAAGCTGAGGAACAATCCGCGCCTGATTCTTTATTCTTGCACCCAATTTGTACCGAATTTCACCCGCATGAGCTTTTACTGTATTTAACGCTAGAGCAGTATTAGCATTGTTGAAAAAGCTTAAAAAAACGCGGGCTATAGCCAGATCGGGTGTAATACGCACCTTGGTTATTGTAACTAACGTGTTCGGCAAAAAACTCATGCCTTCCCGCTGAAATATCTCTGCAAGGTCTTTTTGAATTACCCCCGCAAACTTTTGCTGACGTTTAGATTCCATAAAATTACGTATATATTAGTTTTCCCCTTCTATATCAGGATACAACAAAGCGTCGTACGGGTATCTTTCCTGGTGAATGTTCTTAACCTTCGAATATAAAAGACTTCGCAGTTCATCCACATTTTCTCTATTTGTTGCTGAAATAAAAACGGCAGGACTGTTATGCTTTCCCATCCAGCTATTTTTGAATTCATCAAGACTTAAACTAACACCGGTTTCATTATCATGCTCCGGCTTATAAGCATCTATCTTATTAAAAACCGTTATAATTTCCTTATCGATTACGCCTAAGTCCTTTAACGTTTCATTCACGGTTTTTATCTGATCTTCAAATGTTGGATGTGAAATATCAACCACATGAATCAAAATATCGGCTTCCCTGACTTCGTCCAGGGTCGACTTAAAACATTCTACTAAGTGGTGGGGCAGTTTCCG
Source organism: uncultured Sphingobacteriaceae bacterium (assembly GCA_946480915.1). Next base: position 76,955 of record CAMLLO010000015.1, read on the forward strand.
GATAAAGCCGACTGTGTCAGAAAGCAGAAAAGGAAGATTTTCTATTACAACTTTTCTAACAGTGGTATCTAGTGTTGCAAATAATTTATTCTCTGCAAATACATCCGATTTTGAGAGCATATTCATGATGGTAGATTTGCCAACGTTTGTGTATCCTACCAATGCCACTCTAACTAGTTGCCCACGGTTTTTCCGTTGAGTCTCGTTCTGCCGATCGATTATTTTCAACCGATCTTTTAGCAAAGCAATCTTATCCTGAATAATCCGTCTATCTGTTTCGATCTGACTTTCACCTGGCCCGCGCATCCCGATTCCACCTTTTTGCCTCTCTAAGTGAGTCCACAAACGTGTTAAACGCGGCAACAGATATTGTAATTGTGCCAGCTCCACCTGTGTTCTTGCCTGGGATGTTTGTGCCCTCGAAGCAAAAATATCAAGGATTAAATTACTGCGATCAAGTATCTTAACCTGTAATTCGCGCTCTATATTTCGCAACTGAGAAGGACTAAGCTCATCATCAAAAACCACAATATCAATCTCTTCTGACTTTACATATGCCCCTATCTCTTCAAGTTTCCCGGTTCCTACAAACGTTGCTCTGTCGGCACGCTGCATCTTTTGAGTGAAAGTCTTTTCAGTGATACCCCCAGCGGTGTCTACCAGAAATTCCAGTTCTTCCAGGTACTCACGTTCTTTTTCTTCGGTTTCATTTGGAGTTATAATGCCAACTAAAACGGCACGCTCCGGCTTAATAGCTGTATCGAAGAATTTCTGTTTACCCATTCCTTAATATTTTTGTTTATCCCCTACGGGATCTTAATAACTAACAATAAAACAGTAATACTGATTTACTTTATTATTGGAGAACGTTTAGCTGAGAAACAAAGTCCTTCATCGCCTTACCTGGATCTTCTTCTTTCATAAAGTTCTCACCAATTAGAAATCCGTTAAACCCGGCTTTTTTCAATTCGTGTATGGTGTTTGGATTGCTGATGCCACTTTCAGAAATTTTAAGAAACTTATCAGGAATCTGAGTTACCAGATCATATGAATGTTGTAAAGAAACAGAAAAATCTGCCAGATTTCTGTTGTTTACACCTACTGCATCCAAATCATCGCAAAGACTTTGTTCAAGCTCCCGCTGACTGTGTACTTCCAGCAAAACACTCATACCTAAATTCTTTGCAAGTCGGGCGAATTTCTCAATGGTTTTAGGGTCTAGAATAGCGGCGATCAACAATATAATATCCGCGCCAATCGCTTTAGCCTCAATTATCTGATACTCATCTAAAATAAACTCTTTGCGCAGTATTGGAACGGTATTCGCCGCTCTGGCCTGTAACAGATCGCTGATTTTCCCGCCAAAAAATTCCGAATCTGTTAACACCGACAATGCCGACGCACCGGCGTCTGCATAAGCCTTTGTTACCGTTGCAGCACTAACTTTGTCATTGATAATTCCCTTTGATGGCGAAGCTCTTTTAAACTCTGCTATGATTCCTGTTCTTTCCGGCGATAGCACGAATTCTCTCATAGAATAACATTCGCGGTGAAACAACTCATCCTCTTCTAATCGACTTATCGAAACTCGCGAGCGTGCCTCGGCAATCTCCTGTAATTTATGTTTTACAATTTTATCAAGTATTGTACTCCCTGTGTTCGTTGCCATGTTGTTTTATTTAGCAGGGTTGTTTAACCAATTACTTATCATTTGTTTTCCATTCTCTGTTAAAACAGATTCGGGATGAAACTGAACACCACGCACATCATACTGCTTATGGCGCAAACCCATAATAACTCCTTCAGTATCTTTAGCAGTTATAATCAGCTCTTCCGGCAGGTCCTCACGGCTTACCGCCCAAGAGTGATATCGGCCTACGTTGTATGTTTGCGGCAACTCATCGAATAAAATTTCATCTTTATCTAAAACCTGCATGGCTGTTGCCCGGCCGTGTACCGGATACGAAAGATTGTATAAACTGCCGCCAAAAACCTCGGCGATAGCCTGTACACCCAAACAGACCCCTAAAATACTTTTTGTAGGAGAATACGTTTTTATTACATCCAATAATAAACCTGCCTCTGAGGGTATTCCCGGTCCGGGTGATAATAAAATTTTATCGAACGCTTCTATATCTCCCAAATCAAACTTATCGTTTCTCAAAACCGTAGGATCATATCCGCACTCATTTAATAAATGAACCAGATTAAAGGTGAAAGAATCGTAATTATCTATTACTACTATGCTCATTTTAAGCCTTTTCAAAAGTGGATACTATTGTTTCTGCCAGTTTTATGGCCATCCGCAAGGCCATAATCTTATTATTTACTTCTGCCAATTCGCTTTGTGGATTCGAGTCTGCTACAATTCCCGCCCCAGCCTGGTAATGTAACATATTATTCCGGCTCATAAATGAGCGAATCATTATGGCATGATTGAAATCTCCGTTAAATCCCATAAACCCGATTGCACCACTATAAAAGCCTCGCGGACCGTTTTCAAAGCGGTCAATCAAGGTCATAGCCATATATTTTGGTGCACCGCTTAGTGTTCCCGCGGGGAATGTATCTCCAACTACATAAAATGGATCAGTACCTTCTTTTAATTTCCCGGTAACTTTAGACACCAGGTGAATAATATGTGAATAATACTGAACTTCTTTAAAGGCCCGCACTTCAACATTTTTGCAATGCCTGCTAAGATCATTTCTAGCCAGGTCTACCAGCATCACATGCTCAGCACTTTCTTTAGGGTCGTTTTCAAGCTTTTCGGCCAATTCAGCATCCATCTGATCATTGCCGGTACGCCTGAATGTTCCTGCTATGGGATAAATGGTAGCTTCGTTATTTTTAATAGTCAGCTGAGCTTCGGGCGATGATCCGAAGAGTTTAAAATCTCCGTAATCAAAATAGAAAAGATAAGGAGATGGATTGATAGATCGTAAGGCTCTGTACACATTGAACTCGTCTCCCTGGAAAGATTGCGAAAATGCTCTCGAAGGCACTATCTGAAAAACATCGCCACGATAAATATGCTTTTTAAGATCTTCAATAACTTTTATAAAACCTTCATCAGTAAAATTAGAACTCTCATCGCCCGCAGCTTCAAAGCGATACTCAGGGAAATCCTTATTCTGAATCAAATATTGAATGCGTTCTATTCCGGATTCTTCATCGACGCCAGGACGATGCTCAAAAAGGTACAACTCGTTTTTAAAATGGTCTATAGCAATCACATACCGATAGATATGATATTGCAATAAAGGAATATTTCTTGGACCCGAACGGTCTGTCTGCAATTTAATGTCTTCGTAGTGCTCAATGCTTTCAAAGGTGAAATACCCAAACAAGCCATTTGATATAAATTTAAAAGCAGTCTCGTCTGTAGATGTGAAACTATTTCTGAATTTAGTTACTTCCGCAAGCAAATCTAAGTTCTCGGCAGGTAGTGTTTCTTTCTTTCCATTTGGAAAGTAAGTAGATAGAACTTTTTCATCAAGACTTATGCCTGCGATCGGATCGCAGCAAACATAGCTCATGCTGTTTTCGCGGCTATGATAATCCGAGCTTTCTAAAAGAATGCTGTTAGGAAAAACATCCCGCATCCGCAGATAAATACTCACCGGAGTAGTTGTATCTGCAAGTAATTTTTTAAACGAAGTATGTAATGTATACATATAATAAAATTAGGCCTGTGATAGGGGCAGATTAGAGCAAAAAAAACCCGACGGTTGAGCGTCGGGTTGATATATAATGTCGTTTATTTTCAAATACGAAACATACTTTCACCAGACGCAAGTCGACTCCAGCCACCACCAACTCTTTGTATGTTTTAAAATCATCATTTGAACAAAAATAGAAAGAAATTCAGAACTGTCAATAGTTTTATCGATTATCTTATTTGCCTACTACAGGCCTTCCGCTTAAAACAATAGCAACTACAATAATTATAAAGGCAAGACTGTAAAAAATCGCAACAGTTTTGTGTTTGACAACATCATTCAAAAGCTTTTTTGATTTTGAGTATCCCACAGTAATTAATGCCACAGCAATTAGCATCATTACAATATGTTCAACCGTCCAATAACGTAATGTAGCATCTTTCATCGCGGTGCCCATCTCGGCTGCTTTTACATAAGGGCTAACAAAATATAAGATGAGACCTAATACTAGCTGAATATGAGTACTTATAAGGGTAAAAAGATTCACCCTTTTGTTGCCTGCGGTAAATGCTTTATTACCAAACCATCCTGCTAAACTAAGAATGATTGCTATGATAAGCAGTAACATTACCACATATCTTAATCCCGAGTGTGCTTCTAATAAAAATTGATACATTGTTTGATTTTTTCTCAAAGTAACAAAAAATGCATCATTTAAGAGAAAAATGAAAGAAATTCAGACTTAACAGAACCTTTATGCTAACATAATTTTCAGTTAAAAACGTATAAATAAGTTTACAGAAAGATTTATCTATCATGTCGCCGATAAAACATTATAACACACTTGATGATGTCCTTAGCTATTTTCTAAGTCTGCTTCCCGAAGCGAAGCCTGACAGAATAGCTTCGATAAGCAAATATGCCCGAATAAATAATGAAGAAATAAAAGTTCAGGCTGTTAAACGGAAAGATGCTTCAGGATTTACATGGAATTTAGAAATTACCGTGGATTTTGCTGTTTAAGTCTTAGAATTTTCAGATTTTTCTAAACAAGTCTACTCACATTTTGTAATTATTAGCACTAACGCTTTACAAAATGGACAGAAGGGTAATCATTGTAGAAGACGAGGATAACGTCAGAGAAACCTTAGAACTACTTTTAACAAATGCGGGCTTTAAGGTTACAAGCTCGGCAACTGGTACAGACATTTTTGAAACAATCCATAATTTTAATCCGGACATCATTCTTCTGGATGTTATGTTGGATAATTTAGATGGCAGGGATATTTGCAGGTCAATTAAGGAGGATCTCGCCACTCGTCACATTCCTGTAATTATGCTTTCAGGTGTCCCGGATGTCTACAATGCAATACTCGATGTCGGAGCAAACGACGTAGTAGCAAAACCCTTTGATGAAATAACTCTTTTAAACCGAATTGAAAGACAGCTTTCCAATTCTAGTATTCAACTTTAATTTCAGCGAGAACGAATTTCTTGGAAGCCTCAAATCTTCCAGCAGTACGTCGCAAAACAAAAAATTTTTAATAGATCGAATTTCAAACCAATCTCGTACATTATATAAATTGTACTATCATGAAATTGAGATCATTCTTCTATATGCTTTTAAGCACCCTGCTACTTTTTTCTTGCCACCTTTCTGGTCAGCAAAAAACTAATGCGGTAAAGCCAACTGCAGCGCCCGGAAAAGCCATAGCGGTTTTCGCCGAAGGATGCTTTTGGTGTTCCGAACATATTTTCGAAGAAATTGCTGGTGTTGATTCAGCAATTTCAGGTTATACAGGCGGGCATTTAAAAAACCCGAGTTACGAACAGGTATGTACAGAAACTACCGGCCACGCGGAAGCAATTATGGTGTATTATAATCCAAAAATTGTTTCATACTCCGATTTGCTTGATGCATTTTTCAGCTCTCATGATCCAACGACTTTGAATCGCCAGGGCCCGGATGTTGGCACATCGTACCGCTCTGCGATATTTTATAATACCCCGGCCGAAGAGGAACTGGTTAGAAAGGCCATTATGAAATGGACCCCGGCATTTAAAAAACCTATAGTTACCGAGGTCGCTCGCCTGAAAGCGTTCTATCGTGCCGAAGACTATCATCAGAATTATGCAGCTTCCAATCCGGGCAACTCCTATATAAGAGGAGTATCAATGCCGCGATTCGAATCATTTAAACGAGAATGCAAACTAAAGCTGAAAGAATAATAAAACCTACATGAGTTTTCCGATGACCAAGAGCAATGAATTTAACGGAGCGTGCTCTTTAACAACGCTAAAAGAAAACTCTGCTGAAAATAAGCTCATGCAAGCTTCAAAGCCGATAAAAAATAATTCAATGAAAATAAATAGGCATGGTTTTAGCCATTGGGCTATATTCTATATCTTGTACCCTTAATGGATTATCAGGTCTTTACCCTGCCTAACGGCATTCGTCTTTTACATAAACCTACACCGTCTTCACTGTCTCATGCCTGCATCATTATTAACGCGGGTTCAAGAGATGAGAAGCAAGGAAAAGATGGTCTCGCTCATTTTATCGAGCACTTATTGTTTAAAAGAACTGAGAAACGAAGTACCACGCAAATTCTGAACCGTCTTGAGCTTGTAGGAGGTGATTTAAACGCTTATACCACCAAAGAATACACTTGCCTCCACGCCTCGTTTTTAAATCCATATCTGGAAAGAGCATTAGAGCTTTTTCAGGATCTTGTTTTTCATTCTATGTTTCCACAGGATGAGATTGAAAAAGAAAGAAGCGTAATTCTTGATGAAATTGCCTCTTATCAGGATCAACCCGAAGAAGCTATTCAGGACGATTTTGAAGATATCCTCTTCGCTGGTCATCCGTTAGGAAGAAATATTCTCGGCACGAATGATAGCGTTAAAGCATTGGAGCGTCCGGATATTCTAAATTTTCTAAGCGCCAACTATAATACTCACGAAATCGTCGTAGGGGTTTTAGGAAATTATGATTTTAAAAAGCTTTGTAAGCTTTTCACGAAGATCTACTCAGAAATACCCGAAAGGAAAATAAGTTTAGATCGTAAGCCGTTTAAAGGTAATAAACCGTCAGAAAGCCGAATTGAAAAATCAATCGGTCAAACCCATTGCGTAATTGGCAATCAGGCGTATTCCATTCATCACGAATATAAAACCGGATTGATGTTGCTCAACAATCTTTTGGGCGGTACAGGTATGAGTTCGAGACTTAATCTTCAAATCCGGGAGAAATATGGAATAGCTTATACAATAGAATCGAACTATACCGGCTTCAGCGATACAGGAATATTCTCAATTTACTTCGGAACCGATGCTGAAAAATCAAGGAGAGCATTATCCATGGTGCACAAGGAACTAAAAAAGCTGCGGGAAAATAAATTATCGGCAATTGCTTTGCGACAGGCACAGCAAAAATTCACAGGTTTGATTGCTTTGGGAGAAGAAAACAGGATTGGCTTAATAATTTCGATGACCAAAAGCTTAACAGATTATGGAAAAGCAGATACGCTTGAAGAGATGTATGCCAAAATAAATGCGGTTACCGCAGATCAGGTGCTTGAAATTGCAAATGAGATTTTCGATCCTGCAAAGCTTACATCACTTGTATTTGAACCGTCAGAATAGCGTTTAAATCGGCAGTAGATATTTCTAATCCCCCTTATTTAATTATTTTTGCAAAATGAAGTTACCGATTATAGCGTACGGAGATCCGGTTTTAAGAAAAAAGGCAGTAGATATTCCGCAAGACTACCCTAACCTGCCTAACCTGATCGAAAACATGTTCGACACGATGTATAATGCCAATGGTGTTGGAATTGCTGCGCCGCAAATCGGTCTTTCCATACGTCTTTTTGTGATCGACTTAAGCGATAAAGACGAACCTGAACTTCAAGGTTTTAAAAAGGTGTTTATCAATGCGCAAGTTTTAAATGAAGAGGGAGAAAAATGGGACTTTAATGAAGGTTGCTTGAGCATTCCTGATATCCGCGAAGATATAAGCCGAAATCAAAAAGTTACAATTTCTTATTTCGATGAAGATTGGAGTCAGCACACAGAAACTTTTTCAGGCTTTAAGGCACGCGTTATTCAACACGAGTACGACCATATTGAAGGTAAATTATTTACAGACAAATTGAGCCCTCTTAGACGAGCTATGTTGAAAAGCAAACTTGATTCAATATCGAGAGGTGCTGTTAAAGTAGATTATAGGATGAAATTTCCAGCGGCTTCCAAAAAACGCTAATCGCCGTTCGCACGGCTTTTATCTCCCTGCATAATTTGCTGGATCAGAGCTCCCCAGGCAAAAGGATTTAATAAAGGATTAGCTCCGCGCTGATTCATATTTTTATTGCTTAATGCAATATGGTTGTTTTGAAAATTCAGGTTATTCATCTCTGTTCCATCGCGCGGAAGACTTCGTGCCATCGCCATTAAAGAGGTTCTGGTTACATTTTTTCTGGCAATTTCTAAGTCGTCATCCGCAAATTTCATCGCCAGAAAATCGCGGTTGAAATCATCTATGCTTGCCCATGGAAGCACACGGACCATGGGTAAATTCACGACCTCTGCCTTCAATTTTATAATGACTGTGTATTTTTTATCCGGCACGTTTGCAGGGATAACAAGAGCTTCCCGCCGATATCCGATTGAACTAAAAACGATCGTATCACCCTCATGAGCTACAAAAGAAAAATAACCCTGGTGGTTTGCAGAGAAGGTTTTACCTCTATCAGACCTGTTGGATATTGAAACATAAGGAACCACTACATTGGAATCGAGATTGTAAACAAGTCCCGAAAATTGAACAATAGGTTTTTCCTGAGCTTGAGAAAATCCCAGTGCAGAACATAAAATTAATATAGCGAGCATGTGCTTCATCAGTGTAAACCTAACAAAAATTGTGCAAGACTAATGTTAAAATCTGTTAAGAAAATGCTGTAGGCTCCTTGATAAAAGGGTAATGTTATAAAAAAGCGATTCGTTATTACTAACGGATCGCTTTTACATTATTGAATATCAGGTTAATTCAGCGCTTGTGGCATTACGGCATTGGGGTCATCCATATCTGTAAGGTTAACGGCCTCAACACCTTCTATTTCGGGCACTGCCTTTTTTATTGCCTGCTCAATACCCGCTTTAAGAGTCATAATACTCATCGGACAAGATCCGCAAGCGCCAAGTAGCTTTAGCTTAACTATTTTATCTGATGTAATCTCTTCTACAGATACATTGCCTCCATCTGCCTCTAAATAAGGACGGATGGTATCCAGAGCACTTTCCACTTTTTGCAACAAATCCATTGTAAATCTTTTTTATAAAAATACAAAATTTTATTCTTTTAACCTACTTTCGCCGGCGTTTTGGCATTTGCTATCGACACTTGTTGCGCAATTCGTTCTGCAATGTCTAAGAAAGCGACAGACATAGGGTTGCCTTCATTTAAAATGACAGGGCTTCCAGCGTCTCCGGCATCGCTGATACTTTGCACCAATGGAATCTCTCCTAAAAATGCTGTATTGTACATTTCTGCCAGCCTGCGTCCACCACCTTCGCCAAAAATATAATACTTATTATCAGGAAGCTCTGCCGGAGTGAAATAAGACATATTTTCCACGATACCCAAAATCGGAACGTTAATCGAGTCCATCAGGAACATTCCAATTCCTTTTTTAGCATCCGCCAGGGCTACGTTTTGCGGTGTAGTAACGATAACAGCACCTGCAACTGGATAATTTTGTGTCAATGTTATATGAATATCGCCGGTACCTGGAGGAAGATCTACAACCAAATAATCCAATTCGCCCCAATCAGCATCATTAAACAACTGCTTAACAGCATTGGAAGCCATCGGCCCCCTCCACGGAATAGGTTGATTTGGGTCTGTGAAAAAGCCTATCGATAACAGCTTAATTCCGAATTTCTCTATTGGATCTATCCGTGTTTTCCCGTCCGGGGTTTGGGTCGCATTGGGCCTTTCGCTTTCCAGTCCAAACATTATTGGAATTGACGGACCATAAATATCCGCGTCAATCAGGCCAACTTTTGCACCCCGCTTTGCTAATCCAATAGCTAAATTTGCAGAAACAGTAGATTTTCCTACCCCGCCTTTACCAGAGGCTACAACAATTATATTTTTAATATTGCTAAGAGGCTGATTCTTTGGAGCGGTTACCCGGGAGGTCATTTTCACATCAACTATCACATCCTTACTTATGAAGTGAGCGATTGCATTGCGACATGCATTTTCAATTAATGCCTTTAACGGACATGCAGGGGTTGTTAAAACCACCGAAAAGGTAAGATTATTTCCTTCGATAATAATATCTTCAATCATATTCAGAGTCACAAGATCCTTTTTAAGATCCGGCTCTTCAACATGACTCAATGCTTGTAATACTAGCTCTTTTGTAATCATCTATTCAGTATGAGACGCAAATTTATGAAACCTATGACTATTATGCTTGTTTGCATACTGAATTTACAGATATTTACACTCTGGAAATAAAACTTACGTTCAATCGTTCTTTTATACTATTCAATGAATCTCAAAGTCTTGTTTATACATGCCTAAACGTATTCCCGCCAAGTATATAAAAATTGCCATCATTTCTTTCTCAGCAGCGCTGTTATTGCTTTTAACAGGAGGTTTAATTGCCTACTCGAAACGCGAAGCAGTTTTGCAAACCATAATTACAAAAGCTGTCAACAAAGCTAAAAGGGACTATAATCTTAATCTAAAGTTCAGTAATCCACATTTTGAAGGCTTAACTTCTGTGGCCTTCTCGAACGTTTCGGTTATACCCGAAAATAGAGATAGCCTTATTAATATAAATGATCTGTTAATCGGAATCAAATTATTGCCACTTATCTCAGGCGATTTCAAAATAGCCCAATTAAAAATTAAAAGCGGAAAAATAAACCTGGTTAAACACGACAGTATAAGCAACTATGATTTCTTATTTAAGAGAAAAAACCGCGATAGTACTAAAACAACAAAAGCCGATCTGGCAGAAATGGCTAACAATCTGCTTAACCAGGTTCTTTATAAGATTCCGGACGACATGCAGGTTACGGACTTTGATGTCGCAATCACTCATAATCAGAATAAACTAAGGTTCTATACATCTTCCGCAACAATAAATGACGGTGAACTGAAATCCAAAATCTTATTAAACAATACTGAAGCTGTTTGGCATGTCGATGGTACTGTAGAGCCTGGTAAAAAAAGACTTGCATTCAAATTATATGCTGAAAATAGAAAAGTTGAATTAGCGCTGTTGGAAAAAGAATATGGCCTGAAACTTAATTTTGATACGGTTTACACTGAGCTGAAAAAAGCAGCAAAGCACGGCGATAACTTTCGTATCTATGGATCGTGGGCAATTAAAAACCTTTTAATTAATCATCCCAAGATTGCAGCAAACAACGTCATAGTGCCCAGTGGTGCAATTGATGCAGACGTTGTTATTGGCGAAAATTTTATCGCATTAGACAGCACCTCTGTTATCTATTTAAAAAATATCACAGCTAATCCTTATATAAAATACACAACCTCTCCTAAAAAGACTTATACTTTAAAGTTGAAAACTGAGCAGCTAAATGCTCAACAACTGTTCGATTCTTTTCCATTGGGCCTCTTCGAATCTCTCGATGGGATTAAAGTTGCAGGCAAACTTAAATACAATCTCGACTTTTTTCTGGATTCTAAAAACCCTGATAGCGTTCGAATAAATTCATCCTTACAAAAAAGCAGTGATTTTAGAATTTTAAAGTGGGGAAAGACAAATTTGCAAAAGATAAACAGCAGCTTTGTTTATACGCCATACGAATACGGCAAACCCATGCGAGATATAATTATTGGTCCTCAAAACCCTGATTATGTTCCGATCGATCAAATAGCGCCAAATCTTCGAAATGCTATCTTAACTGCAGAAGATCCATCATTTTATACTCACAATGGCTTCGTGGAAAAGGCTTTTCAACGTTCTATTGCCACCAACTTCAAGAAAAAGGCATTTAAGCAAGGCGGGAGCACAATCTCTATGCAATTGGTAAAAAATGTTTTCCTAAGCAGGCAGAAAACAATGGCCAGGAAGGTGGAGGAAATTCTGCTGGTTTGGATGATAGAAAACAATCGTCTCTCATCTAAACAACGAATGTTCGAGGTCTATCTAAACCTTATAGAATGGGGCAATAACGTATACGGAATCGGTGAAGCTGCAAGGTACTATTTCGGCAAACATCCATCTGATCTCAGCTTGGGTGAAAGCCTTTTTCTTGCAACGATAGTACCTCGGCCCAAAAAAGGGTTGTACTTTTTTGAGGCGGATGGTAGCTTGAGTCATTCACTAAGAGGATATTTTAAGTTAATTGGCGGCTTGATGGCAAGGCGTGGTTATACCAGCAGAGACACAAACGCTTACGGCTTTTATGGCGTTATGTTAAAAGAAAGTTTGCGCCGCCAGGTTGATCCCATTGATTCGGTTATTGTGGATTCTCTTTACGAAGAAGATAATGAACAAACGGGTGGCGGTTTCTTCAAAAATATTTTCAGAAAAACCCCTGACTCCCTTCGGTCAGAGCAAAGATCAAATAAACTTATTTCCAGAGATACAGTTCTTAGCCCTGCAGAGATACGTCAGCAAAGACGTGAACAAAGACGCAAAGAACGCGAACAAAAAAAGAACGGCACATAATTTTTTCTATCTTCGAAATCACTAATGGTGATTGCCCAAATTTTATTCAGATGAAAATTGAAATAGAAGATAAAGAATTCGACCTGCTTTTGGAACATGACCAGATCGAGAAAAGAATAAGGTTTTTAGGTATTCAACTCAATGTCGATTATGAAAATCGAGTTCCGGTATTTTTAGGCGTATTAAACGGCAGCTTTATCTTCATGGCCGATCTAATAAAACAAATAAACATCTCTTCTGAAGTTAGCTTTGTGAAAGTGTCATCCTATAACGGCACCGATACTAGTTCGGGTATTGTAAAAGAAGTTATTGGCTTAGATTTAAATCTTAAAAACCGCGACGTTATAATTGTTGAAGACATCGTTGATACGGGTATCACTTTAAGTTATCTTCTAGACAAGGTAAAAGATCAGGAACCGGCCTCAGTTTCGGTGTGTACCCTACTGTTAAAACCCAACTCATTACATAAAGAAATTGACGAGATTGAATATGTAGGATTTGAAATTCAAAATGAATTTGTAGTTGGCTATGGATTAGACTATAAGGGCCTGGGGCGTAATTTAACCGACATCTATCGCGCAATATCTGCTCCTTCTGAAACCTAATTTATATTATTTTTAGCATCTTTGAAAAATTTAAAAAAATGACAATCCACAAAGAAGGATATACATCTCTTGCTCTAACTGTTCTGCTTATTTTTATAGTCAATGCGCTGGTACATTATTACAACCCTGACTCTCAATGGATTCGCTGGTTAGTTTATATTCTATCGTTTGCTTTTTTTATAATCATTTTACAATTTTTCAGAAGTCCCAGCAGAAATTGGGCACAAAATGATAAACATATTATTTGTCCCGCCGATGGTAAAGTTGTAGTGATTGAAGAGACCGAAGAAACCGAGTATTTTAAAGACAAACGTATACAGGTTTCTATTTTCATGTCGCCGATTAATGTGCATGTAAATAGAAATCCTATTTCTGGAATCGTAAAATTTGTTAAATATCATAAAGGTAAATACCTGGTAGCCTGGGATCCTAAATCATCAACAGATAATGAACGCACTACAATTGTAATTGAAAGTAAATCAGGTATTCCTATTCTGTTCAGACAGATCGCCGGCGCGCTTGCCCGCAGAATTGTATGGTACGTAAAAGAGGGCGATGAAGTGAAACAGGGTGATCAATTTGGGTTTATAAAATTTGGTTCAAGAGTAGATGTATTCTTACCGTTAGGAACTAAAATAAATGTGAAAATTGGCGATACTGTTCAGGGAGGTATCACCGTTCTAGGAGAGTTCTAAAACACCAAATAGATGAAAAGAATTTTAATTGTATTTACAGTATTTGCATCACTTACTGCGGCTTCTGCTCAAACTAAACCAGCTCAAAAGAAGGCTGAGGTTGAAGAATGCTGCAAGAGTAAGAAAGAATGCACAAAAGAGGAAAAGGCTACTAATCATTGCTCTCCGAGCAGCAAAGCAAAAATGGTTTCGGCGGCAAAAAAACCTGTCGTAAAAAAAGGATAATCTTACGTCCGACGGTTATTCGATTAAGATCATTTTACACAGTATCTTTTAAGAATAGCAACAAAAAAAGCGCTTGAAAAATTCAAGCGCTTTTTTTATTCGGAAGACGAATGTAAAGTCTTTATTAAACTCTTTTAGATTTAATACGGGCAGCTTTACCAGTTAATGCACGTAGATAGAATAATTTCGCTCTACGAACCTTACCGCGGTTATTAACCTCAACCTTCTCAATATTTGGAGAGTTGATTGGAAAAATACGCTCTACTCCTACACCATTCGACATTTTACGTACAGTAAAAGTTTCATTGGCGCTCACACCGTTACGTTGTATAACTACTCCCTGATAAATCTGAATACGCTCTTTATTTCCTTCGCGGATTTTATAGTGTACACTTACAGTATCGCCAGACTTGAATGCAGGAACTTCTTTTTTTGCAATGGCCTGCTCTTCAACAAATTTTACTAAATCCATGATTTTAAGCTCTTAATACGATTTTTATTCCCTAAAAATCGGACTGCAATATTAGGGAATTTATTTCAATAATAAAAGAGCAGTTTTAAAATTTTTCCAATTAACGATTTTTATTGGCCGGCATACTGAAGTATAGTTTTAAGCCTTCTCGCTCAGAGCTTTCTGACCATAGGTTACCACCGTAAAAAGATAAAATATCATAACATATCTTTAAGGTATGGTTTGTGTCAAGACTAATAGATTCAGCTCGAGAAACAGTGTTGATCAGACAGCTTTCTCCTATCCTGTTGTAAAGCGCTGTTTCGTCCCCGGAGATAGAAATTATTATATTTTTCCCGCAATTAACCGCAGTAATTTTTATCTCCTCGCCATCCTCACAAAAACCCGGAACGAGTAATAGAAACTTGCAAAGAACAAATCCGAACAGAGCTAAATCCACTTTCATCGCTTTTACATCTTCAATATTGTTCGTAAAACTTACACGACCCCTTATCGTTGATTTCAGAATTTCAATAGCCAGATCGGTCTGAAACCGCAAATTTGATGAGTAACATCTTTTCCCAAAGAACTCGTATTCCCCCCAGTCAACATTCTCGTCAGAAATTGTCTGTGAACTTTCTATATATCTCTTAAGTTCCAACATCAGGCTAAAGCATTCAACGTTCACAGGTTCAAGTTCCCAAAGCTTTTCTATCGATGCCGCCATACTGCTAAAGGGTCCTTTTAAATCCTTGGTAATTAAAGATTGCAATTTCGCATGAATAGACATGTGCATTTGTTCAGTTATTCCTCCCATTCTTCCAGTAGTTGTTTTAACGGTTTATACTTAAGAGTAAAATTTTCAAGCTGCCCCGGTTCTAGGCCAAATATTTTTTCCATCAATACTACTTTCTGATGCGGAATATCTTGCTCATCAGAAATTTTAATGTTTCGATAATTTGAGAATGTGTTAAATGAAACATTAATCGCTCTAGGTATTATCTTTATAGCCTTGCGGTAATCTTTCATCGGAAGTTCAATTAAGAAATCGTTAATACAGTATTTAAACATAATCTCAAAAATTTGTATACTTGTACCAATATTTTGTGGTTGATTCATAAAATATTGCGCCAGATCAAAATTTTATAGGTAAATAATACTTATAAAATTATACATTAAATTTGATAAACAAAATTTTTATTCATTACATGAAACTTAAAGACATAGTAGACAAATCGCTTAAAGATCAAAATCGTTCTTTAAGTTGGCTTGCAGCAGAAATGAATAAAACTTTTGATGGTCTAAAACTGAGTCTGGTTAAAGGCTCAATAAAATATACTGATATTCGAAAGATGGCTGAAGTATTAAAGGTTCCCGCTTCGACTTTCTTTTTGGAGGAGAGTGCTTTAGAAAATATGGTTTCCGAAGAAAAGGTGGAATATTCAAGTCTGCGGTCTGAACTTAACAGTTGCAGAGAACTGGCAAGCACATTAAAAAATCAGGTACAAGATAAAGAGAAAATCATTGAGCTTTTAAGCCGTAAAAGCTAATCTTTTAAGAGGTCGGGCCTGCGCTGCCTGGTACGCTCCAAAGCCTGTTCATCACGCCATGCATCAATCTTTGCAGGATTACCACTTAACAAGATATCAGGAACTTTGTGTCCTTTCCAATCAGCCGGACGAGTATAAATGGGTGCGTCTAACAACTCACCTTGAAAAGAGTCCGACAATGCTGATGTCTCATCAGACAAAACGCCAGGAAGTAGCCTTACCACAGCATCTACTAAAACTGCAGCCGGCAATTCCCCACCGGACAGAACATAGTCGCCGATAGAAATTTCACGTGTAACAAATATGTCCCTAATCCGCTGATCAATTCCTTTATAATGCCCGGCAAGTATGATAATATTTTTCTTTGAGGAAAGATGATTGGCAATGCTCTGGCTTAAAACCTCTCCGTCCGGACTCATAAAGATTACCTCATCGTAATCCCTCTCCGACTTCAACTTCTCGATACATGCCGCAAAGGGCTCTATAGACATCACCATCCCGCTGCCACCGCCATAGGGGTAGTCATCTACATTCTTATGCTTATTGGTTGAATAATCACGAAGGTTATGTACCACAATTTCCACAAGTCCTTTCTTTTGCGCACGCTGTAAAATAGAATGAGCAAAAGGACTTTCGAGTAAAGCTGGAAGAACGGTTATGATATCAAAGCGCATTTTACAAAGATAAAGATAGCAGCGGAAACAAACCTAGTAGGTTTTATGTGTTACTCTTGAAGTTTTACAATCTTATTGATTCGTATAAATTTCAATCAAGCCATCAGGTAAAGAAACTTTCAGTACTCCTTCCTCCTCATCAATCTCCTGAATAATTTCATCATTTAAAGGGAACATTATCTCAGTAAACTTATAAGGAACTACTGCAATAAATTGTTGAGGATATTCATGCACTTCAATTATCTCCCCTAATTCTCCATGCTTCTCATCATGTACGATATATCCTTTAAGGTCAGTATAGAAAAACTCGTCCTCTCCACGTTCGGGCATTTTGGTATTTGGGAGATACAGCTGTTTCCGAACCAATTTTTCAGCCTTTTCAATGGTATCTACATCCTCAAAATAAAAATACCCGGTCTTATTTGCCTGCAATTTATAGGAAGAAGTAAAAAAAGGAACCAATTTATTATTGATCTCCAGAAATACAGCATCAAGTTCCAATTCCTCATACTGGTCGAATTCAAAATACACCTGAACCTCACCTTTAAGACCCTTGGTTTTTGTGATGTAGCCTATATAAAAACTGTCTTCAATATTCATTTTTAAAGATGTGAGATGTGAGACATTAGACTTGAGAAAGCGTGCTAGTCCAACGCTATAAACATAAAAGCGCCATTACGAATATTTCATAATGGCGCCTTAAATAAGATTAGAAAACTACTCAGCGTCTTTAGCCGGAGTTTCTTCAGTTTCGGCTGGAGCTTCAGCAGCAACTTCATTTTCAGTAGCAGCTTCTGGAGCAACTTCTGTTTCAGCAGCTTCTTCCTCTACAACCTCTTCAGCAACAGGAGCATTCTTTGCAGCTAATGCAGCAGCTCTGTCTTGTTTTTTCTTAGATTCAGCAGCTAAAGCAGCTTTTCTTGCTTCTTCTTTAGAAGAGCTTAAGCTTTCTTTTTTGCCTTCAATCTTAGCACCTTTTCCTTGTACCCACTCGTTAAATTTAGCTTCTGCCTGCTCTGCAGTTAAAGCACCTTTTTTAACACCACCTTCAAGATGTTTTTTGTAAAGAACACCTTTGTAAGAAAGTATAGCACGACAAGTATCGGTAGGTTGTGCACCACTGTTTACCCACTCTAATGCTT
This sequence comes from uncultured Sphingobacteriaceae bacterium, assembly GCA_946480915.1. Next base: position 94,679 of record CAMLLO010000015.1, read on the forward strand.
TTTCGAAATTAATATCGATTGTAGCAGGGTTTGTGTTTGGGTTGTAAGAACCTAAACGCTCAATGAACTTCCCGTCTCTTGGAGAACGAGAATCTGCCACTACTACATGGTAAAAAGGCTTTCCTTTTTTACCGAATCTTTGCAATCTGATTTTAGTTGCCATTTCTTTTTGTTTATGTATTCAACATAGTTCCCGGAGTGTATTCTGCGGGGCTGCAAAGATAGTAATTATATCAATTAAAAAAAGATAAATACCTGTTTTTATACTGTTTACTAAAAAGCTCAATCCAACTACTACATCTTATGATTGATCGACAAAAACCGTAGCTTAAAAACTATTAAAGTCCGCGTTCAATATAATCAATCAGGCAATGGATTACCTTAATGTGTATTTCCTGGGCTCTATCCGAAAACTCAGACTTAGGGGCCCTGATTTCCACATCGCATTCGGACGCCATTTTCCCTCCGTCTTTTCCGGTAAGACCAATCACTTTCATGCCTTTTTCCTTCGCGCTCTTAATTGCGTTAAGAATATTTTCTGAATTCCCGCTTGTGCTTATCGCGAACAGCACATCATTTTGCTGCCCGATTGCTTCTACCATTCTCGAAAACACGAATGCATAGCCATAATCATTTGAAACACAAGACAAATGTGATGGGTCAGAAATAGACAAAGCGGGCAATGCTCTTCTGTCTCCCCTGTAACGGCCAGAAAGTTCTTCTGCAAAATGCATGGCATCACACATTGATCCGCCGTTGCCGCAGGATATCACTTTATTGCCAGATTCTATCGCCTTAGATAAAATTTCGCCGGCGGCTTTAATCTTTAGAAAATTTTCCTCATCGGCTAAAAAAGCACTTAAAACTGCCTGAGCTTCCAGGAAATGTTGCTTAATGTTGTGCATTAAAGACTTTTTGTCAAAAGTTTAAAGTGATAGTATATCTAGAATTTTCAAAAGAGAAGGATTTACTTCGGAAATATGTTTGATTGCATTATGGAAAGGTGTATAATGTATATTACCATTAACAACTCCTATCATTTCTCCTTTACGACCGCTCATCAGAGCTTCAACAGCTGCAACCCCTGTTCTGCTAGCCAATACACGATCCATACAAGACGGGCGTCCACCGCGTTGAATATGCCCCAAAATTGATAGCCGCGTATCATAATTAGGAAACTTTTCTTTGATTTGGGATGCTATCTCAAAGCCACCTGCATTATCTCCTTCGGCAACTATGATAATTTTTGAAGATTTATCTTTGCGGCCTTCTTCTAAGCGCTTAAATAAATGCTCTGTATCAGTCTTCGACTCTGGAATTAAAATCGCCTCTGCTCCGGCACCGATTCCGCTTCGTAAAGCAATCAAACCCGAGTCACGTCCCATCACTTCAACAATAAATAATCTGTCGTGAGATTCGGCTGTATCCCTGATCTTATCTACTGCGTCGATCACAGTATTTATAGCAGTATCGTACCCGATGGTAAAGTCGGTTCCAATTAAGTCGTTATCGATGGTCCCCGGAATTCCCACAATCGGGAAATTAAATTCTTGTATAAAGACTTGAGCACCGGTAAAGCTTCCTTCGCCTCCAATTACAACCACTGCATCAATATTATTCTTCCGCAATTGCTCATAGGCTTGTTCTCTTCCTTCTTTCGTTCTAAAAGCTTCGCTTCTGAAAGTCTTTAAGATCGTTCCGCCCCTTTGGATTATGTTGGCTACCGATTTACGATCCATGGAGATAAACTCACCGTTTAGCATGCCTTCAAAACCACGCATGATTCCGGTTACCTGAAGATTATAGTATAAACCCGCCCGAACAACCGCCCGAATGGCAGCATTCATTCCAGGGGCATCACCACCTGAAGTTAAAACACCTATGCTTTTTATTTCGCTCATGTTATTGTTTAGAAAATGCAGCTTTTCCGCTATCTAAGAAATTTATATAATTTTTTACGTCCAAATTAAAGGCCTGAGGCGGAACAAGCGTTCTACCATCAGAATTTACGATTACGTAATAGGGCTGAGAATTCGTTTTGAAACTCTTAGCCTGTAGAGCGCTCCATTTGTTGCCCAAAGTTTTAATTTTTTTACCGTTTTCCGAAACATATTTTTCATTTTCAGCTAACTCGGTCTTATCATCCACATACAAAGAGATTAGAACATAGTCATTTTTCAAACGGCTTAGCACTTCTGGATCAGACCAAACAGATGCTTCCATTTTACGACAATTGGTGCAGCTCCATCCTGTAAAATCAAGCAGAACTGGTTTATTAACCATTTTTGAATACGCTAAGCCTTCTTCATAATCGTAAAAAGCATCAAGACCATGCGGTGCATGAAAAAGTTCAGAATACTTTTTTTGAGTTACACCGCCAGTTGGTGATTGAGAAGGTTTAGAGTACAAGTCAAAGTCCTGACTCGTTTGAGGAGGCAGCCAGGCACTTATTCCTTTCAGCGGAGCGCCGAATAATCCCGGAATCATATATATCGTAAATCCAAGCACCAACATCGCGAAAAACATGCGTGTTAATGAAATAAAACCAACTTCTACATCGTGCGAAAGCTTGAATTTACCTAATAAGTAAAGACCCCAGATCCCAAAAACGACAATCCAGATTACCAAAAACACATCACGGTTTAAAACATTCCAGTGATAAGCCAAATCAACATTCGACAAGAATTTAAATGCCAAAGCAAACTCTAAAAACCCTAATGAAACTTTTACTGAATTCATCCACCCACCAGATTTAGGCATTTCCTTTAACCAAGAAGGAAAAATTGCAAAAAGAGTGAAAGGGACTGCTAAAGCGACTGAAAAGCCCAGCATGCCAATTGCCGGACCAAGGTAGGCACCCTTTGAAACTGTCTCGACTAGCAATGTTCCAATGATGGGTCCGGTACAGGAAAAAGATACAAGGGCCAGAGTAAATGCCATAAAAAACAAGCCGACAAGTCCACTCGCGTTGGATTTTTCATCCATTTTATTGACCAGTGAGGATGGCAAGGTTATCTCAAAGGCTCCTAAAAAAGAAACCGCAAAAATTATTAGAATCCCGAAAAACAGAAGGTTAAATGTCGCGCTACTTGCTGCTTCATTTAGGGCCGACGCACCGAATGTTGCGGTTATCAACAAGCCAAGTCCGACATATATAATAACGATCGAAATACCATATATCAGAGCACTTTGCACTCCTTTAGCTTTTGAACCGGCTCGCTTTGTGAAAAAAGACACTGTGAGCGGTATCATTGGATAAATACACGGCATGAAAAAAGCAAGTAAGCCTCCAATAAATCCGGCGATAAAAATTCCTGCAAGCGTGTTATCCTTTTCTTTTGGCTCAGGCCCCAGGATTACTGCAGAAGAAACCTTTGCACGACTCGTGTCCGGTTGTACACTTACTTCATCTTTAGAGGTATCTACAGCAGGCGTAGTAACTAATTGCGAATCTTTAGCTATTGTTGACTGTGAAGGAGCAATCGCAGCGGCCGCAATTTTATAAGATAAGGGAAGTTTAAATTCCACTTCTTCTGGCGGAAGACATTTTTGATCATTACACACCATAAATTCAACCGTTCCCTTTATCGAACTTGCCTTATTCACCTTAACAAGCTGCTTAAAAACAACCTGCTTTTCATGCCAGGCAATCGTCATCTTAAAATTATTATCAAAGCTGCTTTTGGCTTTTGGCGACTCGGTAACCTTTCCGATTAACGCATAATCTTTAGACGGCACGAAAGTAAAAGAAGTCGGAACAGGTCCTCCTTCTTCGATAAATTGCGAATAAACATGCCAACCTGGCTGAATATCGGCTACCATTTTTATTTCCGCTTTGTTTTCCCCTAAGCTTACGGCTGAAAACGACCATTTCACCGGCTCTTCAATCTGGGCCATCGCCACCAGACTGAACGTTAATATTCCAAAAAGTACTACTAAGTTCTTCATTAATAATTATTTATAAACAAATGCTATTTCCTTGAAATTGTATTTTAATAACTCTCCTTCAAATAATACTTCAAGAAAACCATTTTTATCGACACCCGAGATGATTCCATTAAGTTCCTGCTCACCAATCCTAAACGTATGTACTTCATTTAGCTTATAAAGACATTCTAAATACTTCTGTTCGATCATGCTGTACTTAGCGGCTCGCAATTGAAGATACCGCTGTTCAATAGATCGGCAAAGGTCTGCTAGTACAGCTAGTATATCATAATCCTGATGTAAGATTTTCTTCAGCGAGGTAACATTTTTAATATCCGGATTAAAATCCAATTGATTGATGTTCAATCCAATACCAATTACAGAGTATTTTAAATTATTTCCCCGTAAGATATTCTCAATTAAAACACCTCCAAGCTTACAATCTTTAAAAAAGATATCGTTCGGCCATTTAATTTTCACTCCGTCCCCAATAATTTTAACCAAGGTATCGTTAATAGCTATACTTATGGATTGGTTTAGCAAAAATTGCTTTTCCGGGTTAAGAAAAGTAGGACACAGCAACAGACTAAATGTTAAATTTTTACCAGGTTCAGAGTACCAGGTATTATTTACCTGTCCACGACCCGCATATTGTTCTTCTGCCAATATAACAGTGCCCTCGGGCAATGGCGTGGATTTTGTCAATTCTTTCTTGAGATAATCATTTGTGGAATCAACACGCTTTAATGTTACTACATTTTGGCCAACAAATAGTCTTGAAAAAGTGTTATTTTGCAAACTAATCGGAGTAATTGTTAAATTTATCCAAAACTAATTTTTTTTAATGTTAAAAAACAAAGCAATTAATGAATCCACTTTCACTTCAGAGCTAGCTATTCATGGCATACAGGAAAAGAAGGGAAATGAAATTGTAAGATTAGATTTAAGAAATATAAACAGTTCAGTAGCAGATTATTTTGTTGTCTGCCACGCAGAATCTTCCACACAGGTAAAGGCAATAGCCTCAAGCGTAGAAGAAGAAGTGTTTAAAGCATCCAAGCAGCACCCTTATAGAATTGAAGGACTCGAACATGGAGAATGGATTTTACTGGATTATATAGATGTGGTGGTACATATCTTTAAGACAGATAAAAGAGAGTTCTATGGGATAGAAGACCTATGGGGAGATGCGGAAATGAAATATTATCAAAGTGCCTGATGGCCAACATCTATAATTGAAATGAAAGAAAATAAAACCGATAATAAAAAGCCTCAGCGTAAACGCACGGGCAAAAAAATAGTACCTGCTCCTCCAAAATTCAACATAATGTGGTTGTACGCCGCTATAATCATAGCATTATTTGCAGTACAATACTTCTGGAATAATACAACTACGAAACAAATCAACTATCAGGAGTTCGAAAGCCAGATGCTGAAACCTCGTGATGTCGAAAAGCTCGTTGCCTTCAAGAGCAACGATTTGGTAATTGTAGAGGTTTATATTAAGAAAGACCGGCTAAACCTGCCTAAATATAAAGATGTACGTCCGAAAGAAGGTTTTTCTGGAACACAAGCTAATACTCCGCAGTACAAGTTCACCGATGGTTCGTTCGATGCGTTAACTGCCAAACTGAGAGAATCTGAAAAAGATATTCCGTCAGACCAAAGAACTCCTTTGATTCCAGAGTCAAGAGATAACTTCTGGGCAAGCTGGTTTATGTCCATTATATTACCCGTGCTCCTTTTAATTGGCTTTTGGGTATTTATCATGCGACGAATGGGCGGTGGCGCAGGTGGCGGCGCAGGTGGTCAGATATTTAATATCGGAAAATCTAAAGCTACCTTATTTGATAAAGAATCGCAGGTAAATGTAACCTTTAACGATGTTGCTGGTCTTGAAGAGGCAAAACTGGAAGTTATGGAAATAGTTGATTTCCTGAAGAACCCTCAGAAATACACCAATCTGGGCGGTAAAATTCCAAAGGGAGCTCTATTAGTTGGTGCCCCGGGAACAGGAAAAACTTTACTTGCCAAAGCGGTTGCCGGCGAAGCACAGGTACCTTTCTTCTCTTTATCTGGATCTGACTTTGTCGAAATGTTTGTGGGCGTGGGGGCATCACGAGTTCGTGATTTGTTCCGCCAGGCAAAAGATAAAGCACCGTGTATCATCTTTATTGATGAGATAGATGCCATTGGCAGGGCTCGTGGAAAAAACAATATAGTAGGTGGAAATGATGAACGTGAAAATACACTGAATCAGTTGTTGGTGGAGATGGACGGCTTTGGTACCGATTCGGGTATTATTATTATGGCCGCGACAAACAGACCCGATGTATTAGATTCAGCCCTTTTACGTCCGGGACGTTTCGACAGACAGATCTCAATTGACAAACCTGATTTAGTGGGCCGTGAACAGATTTTCAAAGTTCACTTAGCGCCTATTAAATTGGCCGAAGAAGTTGATCCTAAAAAACTTTCGGCACAAACTCCAGGGTTTGCTGGTGCAGAAATAGCAAACGTTTGTAATGAAGCTGCTTTAATTGCTGCGCGTAAAGACAAGCTTGCAGTTGATATGCACGACTTCCAGGATGCTATAGATCGCGTAATCGGAGGATTAGAGAAGAAAAACAAGATTATATCTCCTGATGAGAAACGAATAGTTGCTTATCACGAAGCTGGCCATGCTATTGCCGGTTGGTTCCTCGAGCATGCCGACCCCTTGGTTAAAGTTTCTATAGTTCCGCGTGGAGTGGCAGCTTTAGGTTATGCACAGTATCTTCCGAAAGAGCAATTCTTGTATACCACAGAACAACTTATTGATGGAATGTGTATGACAATGGGTGGCCGGGTAGCTGAAGATATTGTATTTAGTAAAATATCGACAGGAGCTCAAAACGACCTTGAGAGAATTACTAAACTGTCGTATGCTATGATCACCCTTTACGGGATGAACGATAAAGTTGGTAATATTTCATTTAACGATCAGCAGGATCAGTTTAATAAACCGTATTCCGAAAAGACTTCTGAGTTAATCGACGAAGAAGTAAGAGTATTAATTCGTTCAGTATACGACCGCACGAAATCATTACTGAATGAAAAGCGGGACGGGTTAGAAAAGCTGGCTCAAAAACTCCTTGAAAAAGAAATTCTGTTTCAAAGTGACTTAGAGGAAATTTTAGGTAAACGCCCATTCGAAAACCGGACAACATACGATGAGTTTGTAAATGGAGACGACACAGGGAACCAATCTCTTGTTGCAGAAAATCTGCATCCCGAGCCTGTTGGCGATACTACAGAACCTTTAAAAAGTTCAGATACGGATTTATAAAAAACATAATAATTGTAAAAAGCCCCGAAATTCGGGGCTTTTTCTTTGAATTGATAATGCGATACCTCATTTTTGCAAATCGAAATGAAAGAAACAACTTCCAAAGAAAAGATGCTCAAGAAAATACGGAAAGCCTTATTAGAAAAGCGCGATAATCCGTATCCTAATCTTGAGGAAACACCTTTATATGAAGACCATCAAGACCTCTTAGAAGTACTTTTCGCTGAGCAACTTACGCTTGTCGCAGGCAAATTTATTTTTTGCGAAGATGAGTTTCAGTTTATTGAAAATCTGCTTCTCTTAGCCGATGAGAAAAACTGGAGAAAAATCTACTGCTGGGAGCCTAAGCTTCAGGAGATGCTAAACCTATACGAATTCCCCTTTTATACGACCGACACTGATTTCTTACAGGCCGAAGTGGGTATCACCTTATGCGAGTCACTAATAGCCCGCAATGGGAGCGTGTTGATTTCAAATGGAAATGAGGCAGGACGGAGATTGAGTATTTATCCCCACCACCATGTAGTGATTGCTTACACATCTCAGCTCGTACTGGATCTTAAGGACGCTTTTAAGCTCCTGAAAAGTAAATATGGTGAAAGTCTGCCCACTTTGGTATCAAACATCACCGGACCAAGCCGCACAGCCGACATTGAGAAAACGCTTGTGCTTGGCGCCCACGGGCCAAAAGAACTTATTGTTTTTTTACTTGACGACTCGAATTAATACTACTGACAGAAAAGACATCCGATTCCAAACAAGATTTCTTGGGTAGAGTGGGGTTAACATCTCACCTTTCAAATTAAGAGTACTCAACTTATATACTTTCTTATAACAGAAATGGCGCTGGAATAATCCTCCAGTGCCATTTCTATTATGTTAATTATTCGGTTTTTATAATTTCCGCTTAACCTCTACCTGTTCGTAAGCCTCAACAATATCCCCCTCTTTAATGTCATTAAAGTTCTGGATATTCAGACCACATTCATAGCCTTTTGAAACTTCTTTCACATCGTCTTTAAATCGTTTCAAGGAAGCAAGCTGACCTGTATAGACAACTACACCATCGCGAATGATACGAATATTACTATTCCGGTTAATCTTACCGTCAAGTACCATACATCCTGCAATTGTACCGACTTTACTGATTTTGAAGGTCTCACGAATCTCAACATTCGCAGTAATTTGCTCTTCGAATTCAGGAGCAAGCATACCTTCCATTGCGGCTTTCACCTCATTGATAGCATCGTAAATAATAGAATATAAACGGATATCAATTTCTTCCTGTTCGGCAAGTTTACGTGCACCACCCGATGGACGCACCTGGAATCCTATAATGATCGCATCGGAAGCAGACGCTAACAATACATCTGATTCAGATATTTGGCCAACTGATTTATGGATAATATTAACTTGTATCTGTTCTGTAGATAACTTCAATAATGAGTCAGACAATGCTTCAATTGATCCATCCACATCACCTTTAACAATGATATTAAGTTCTTTAAAGTTACCAATCGCTAATCGACGACCAATTTCATCAAGCGTGATATGTTTTTGAGTACGCAAGCCCTGCTCACGTTGTAATTGCAGACGTTTATTTGCAATATCACGGGCCTCAACTTCACTCGCTAAAGCATTAAACTTGTCGCCCGCGGTCGGTGCGCCCTGCATACCAAGAACCTGCACTGGAGTTGAAGGACCAGCCTTATCAACTTTCTGGCCGCGCTCGTTAGTTAATGCCTTCACCTTTCCACTAAAACTTCCAGCTAATATTGGATCGCCAACTTTAAGTGTACCAGCTTGAATTAAAACAGTAGTAACAATACCACGTCCTTTATCTAAAGCTGCTTCGATTACAGTACCGGTTGCGCGTTTATTTGGATTGGCCTTAAGCTCTAGCAATTCAGCTTCCAATAATACTTTTTCAAGCAAAAGATCTACACCTAAACCTGTTTTACCCGATATCTCCTGAGACTGGTATTTACCACCCCAATCTTCAACCAGAATATTCATGGCTGACAACTGCTCGCGAATTTTATCAGAATTCGCTCCAGGTTTATCCACCTTACTAAAGGCGAATACAATCGGAACTCCTGCTGCTTGAGCATGGTTTATCGCTTCCCGCGTCTGAGGCATCACGGCATCATCTGCCGCAATCACAATAATTACAATATCTGTTACTTGCGCACCACGAGCACGCATCGCTGTAAAGGCTTCGTGACCCGGCGTATCTAAGAAAGTTATTTTTCTGCCATCTTCAAGCGTTACAGCGTAGGCGCCAATGTGCTGAGTAATACCACCTGCTTCGCCACCAAGCACATTTGTTTTTCGAACAAAATCCAGCAGGGACGTTTTACCGTGATCGACGTGACCCATTACAGTAACAATTGGCGCTCTTGGAACTAAATCTTCCTCTGCATCCTCCTGTTCCAGAGTAGCTTCCTCGTCTTCTGGTTTTACAAACTCAATTACATACCCAAACTCATCGGCAACAATTGTAAGCGTTTCTGCGTCAAGTCTTTGATTTATGGAAACAAACATCCCTAAACTCATGCATGTTGAAATGATTTGAGTAACAGGTACATCTATCATACTTGCCAATTCATTTGCCGTAACAAACTCTGTTGTCTTAAGTACTTTTGATTGAAGTTCGCTTTCCAATGCAGCATCTTCTGCTGATTGAGCTACATCATCTCGCTTCTGACGGCGAAACTTAGCACGCTGCGCAAATTTACCAGATTTACCTGCTCCGCTTAAACGTGCAAGGGTTGCTTTTATCTGATCTTGTATTTCTTTTTCTGTTGGTTCTTCTTTAGATCCTCCGCCTGATGAGCGTTCGCCCATTTGTGCTTTACGTCCTCTGAAATCAGGACGACCTGGATGCTGAGATTTAGTTTCTCCGGTTCCTCCTGCCGCTGGCGGGCGATTCGCTTGCTGTCCTGCAGCCGGTGGACGAGTTCCTGATTGTCCTTGTGATGACGGGGCTTGACCCGGCTGACTTTGCGGGCCACCCTCTTTACGTTTGCGTTTGCGCTTATGATCGTTTCCGGCAACATTTGAAGAAGACGCAACTGGCTGATCTTTACGACGGCTGGACTGTTGATTTGACAAATCAATTTTACCAATGACATTCGGGCCTGTTAAACGCTGAGCCTTAGCGCGGATTACATCATCACCTTCCTCAACCGGTTCGGATGGTTCAGCTTTCGTTGAAACCGGCTCCTCCGGTGTAAGGTTTACTGGTTCAGGAGTTGGAATGACTTTTTCCACTTCTTCAGGTTTCGGCATCTCTGCCTTAACGATCTCAGGTTCCGGCAACTCAACTACAGGCTCAGGCTTGATTTCTGGTTTCTCCTCTTCCACAACGGGTAAAGGTTCAAGCTTCATTTCAGGCTCGTACTCTGGCTCTGAATCCGGTTGCTGCTTAACTATTGTAGCCGGGGTAGGCTCCTCAGCTTTAACTTCTTCCTTTTCCTTGACTTCGACACGTCCTTTATTTTTTAGGGCGTCCAAGTCTATTTTACCTACAACTTTAACTCCAGGCAATGTGCCTTCTTCCTGACTCTCTTTCGGAGCAGGCTCAGGTGTAGGCTCCGGCTTAGGTTTTTCGCTTGGAGTAGGAATAAAAGACCCCGTATTTTTGATTAAAATTTCTTCTTGTTCAAAGTCGTTTCCACGACGAGGTTCTGATCTTTCTGGTGTAGAAAGAGGCGCATCATCACGACGTATTTTGCCTATAGCAATCTGTCTTGCTTCTTCACGTACGATTTTATCGCCCTGATATTCTTTTAGCAGGACCTCGTACATTTCCTCGGTGAGCTTTGTATTGGGCTTAGGTTCAACCTTATAGCCTTTTTTTGTTAATGACTCTACCGCGGTTGCTAAGCCGATATTCAGCTCTTTAGCAGCTTTAAGTAAGTTTATGCTTTTACTTTCTGACATCAAAAAAAATTACCTCTTAAAAAATTTGTACAAAAGTACGTTTTTATATTGTTATTGAACAGTTAAACCTGATCAACTTATTATTCAAATTCAGATTTCAGTATTCCTACTACCTCTTTCACTGTGCTCTCTTCCAAATCGGTACGTCTCACCAATTCATCAACTGATAACTCAATCACGGATTTAGCAGTGTCTAAACCGATTCTCTTAAACTCGTCAATGATCCAGCCATCGATTTCATCAGAGAATTCTTCTAAATCAACATCTTCATCATCAACGTCAGATTCTCTGTAAACATCAATCTCATAACCGGTTAACTTACCCGCAAGCTTAATATTATGCCCACCACGCCCGATAGCCAGTGAAACCTGATCTGGCTTTAAATACACCGCCGCTCTTTTCTCTTCATCATCAAGTTTAATGGAAGTGATTTTAGCAGGACTTAGCGCACGTTGAATATATAATGAATTATTGTTTGTGTAATTGATCACATCAATATTTTCATTTTTTAACTCGCGAACTATGCCATGAATTCTCGACCCTTTCATACCAACACAAGCGCCTACCGGATCAATTCTATCATCATATGATTCAACAGCCACTTTGGCACGCTCTCCTGGTTCGCGAACAATTTTCTTGATAATAATTAAACCATCAAAAATTTCAGGAACCTCCATTTCAAACAAGCGTTGCAAGAATTCTGGCGCTGTACGTGAGATAATGATTTTAGGGTTACTGTTGATCATCTCAACTTTAGAAATCACTGCACGCAATGAATCTCCTTTTTTGAAATAATCTGCAGGTATTTGCTCTGTTTTAGGCATAATCAATTCATTGCCTTCATCATCAAGTACCAGTGTTTCTTTTTTCCATACCTGGTAAACTTCACCAGTAATGATCTCGCCTACTCTATCCTTATACTTTTTGAATATCTCGTCTTTCTCAAGTTCAAGAATTTTCGATACCAGCGTTTGACGGGCAGCTAAAATTGCACGACGACCGAAGCTCTCAAGTGTGATTTGCTCAATAAAATCATCTCCGACTTCTAAGTCCGGGTCAATTTTATGTACATCAGCCAATTCAATTTCAAGGTCATCATCTTCAGAGAACCCATCTTCCATTACCGTCCTTGTCCGCCATATTTCCAAATCCCCATTATCAGGGTTCACGATCACATCGCAATTTTCATCTGTTCCATATTTTTTACGGATCATACTGCGGAAAACTTCTTCCAGTACACTAATAACCGTGGGTCTGTCAATGTTTTTAAAATCTTTGAATTCCTGAAAGGAATCAATCAAATTAATATTGCTCATTTTTTTACTTAAATGAAATTAAAACCTTTGTTTCTGTTATCTCACTAAAAGGAATAAAGTTCTCTCTAACTTCTACTTTTTTTCCTTTTTCTTTTACTTTTTCTTCTATTGTAACACCTTCATCAGTAACATTCAGAAGTTTCCCTTCTCTTGATTTAGACTCAGGCTGTTTAATTCCAAGATTACGTCCGATATTCTTTTCATATTGGCGCTTCATCGTTAATGGTGTGTCAAGCCCGGGAGATGAAACCTCTAAATTATATGCCTGCTCTATAACGTTTTCCTCTTCCAGATGATACCCAACATGCCTGCTTATAGCAGCGCAGTCGCCAACACCGATCCCATTATCACCATCTACCAGAATAATAAGCTTGCCGTTTGGATGCATTTTAACATCAACCAAAAATAGATCCGGCCGATCTGAAATCTTCTCCTCAACTAAATCAATTACCCTTTGCTCAATATTCATTTTAATCCTACAAAAAGTATCTAAAATAAAAGAGGGGACACACGTCCCCTCTTCTCAGATAGTGCAAATATAATTTTTTTTATTTATACAAAGAGAATTTTGAATGCAAAAAGATTATTTTTCAATACAATAGCTCCGGGAAATATATTTTTTTTGAGTTTTAAAATATGCAATAAACTTAAATGCAACTCTACTGTTTACTTTAAAATCAAACATTTTTCAGACATGAAACTAATCATTGAAATTCTACTAATGGGTGCAGCCGTTGCCTTAGCTGCCTTCCTGATTCCCGGTGTTGAGGTAAGCGGATTTCTTAGTGCGATCATTGCAGGCATTTTGATTGCGCTGGCGAATGCCACAATCGGAACAATTCTTCGACTTCTTACATTTCCCATTAATATTCTAACACTTGGAATTATGTCGTTTATTATTACCGTTCTTATGGTTTTACTAGTCGACAGCCTGATGGATGGATTTAATACCAGTGGCTTTTTTGCAGCTTTACTTTTTGCGATTGTACTTGCTTTAATTAAAATGGTTTTCGGAATGTTTAATCGCGAATAGCCGAGCCATTCTTCGACATCTGACTACGATATGCTATTTTAATAATTCTCTGGAGATCACCAGTTTTTGAATTTCGGAGGTGCCTTCATAAATCTGCGTAATTTTCGCATCGCGCATTAAGCGCTCAACATGGTATTCTTTAACATACCCGTAACCACCGTGGATCTGAACCGCCTCTATCGTGGTTTTCATAGCTATCTGAGACGAAAACAATTTGGCTTTAGATGATGCTTCGGCGAATGGCTGGTTATTATCTTTCAGCCACGCTGCTTTTAAGCATAGCAAACGAGCCGCTTCAATATCGGTTGCCATTTCGGCTAACTTGAATTGAATGGCCTGATGTTCGGCAATTGGCTTCCCGAAGGCTTTTCTTTCTCTGGAATAATCAAGCGCCAGCTCATAAGCTCCGCAAGCGATTCCCAAAGCTTGCGCAGCTATGCCGATCCGTCCGGCCTGCAACGCTTTCATGGCGAACTCAAAACCAAAGCCTTCGGCACCGATCAGATTTTCTTTTGGAACTTTAACATCAGAAAACATAAGAGAATGCGTATCTGACCCACGAATACCCATTTTATTTTCCTTTTTGCCAATAGATAATCCGTCCATCCCCCTCTCGACGATTAATGCGACCATTCCGTGAGAGCCAAGCTGGGCATTACTTTGTGCGATTACGAGATATACTGAAGCGGAACTTCCATTTGTAATCCAGTTTTTCGTTCCATTTAACAAATAGTAATCGCCCGAATCTTCGGCAAATGTATGCAGTGCATTGGCATCCGATCCTGCTTCAGGTTCTGACAAGCAAAATGCGCCTATTATTTCCCCTGCTGCCAGAGGTTTTAAATATTTCTCTTTTTGAGCATCAGTTCCATACTTTTCCAATCCATAACAAATCAAAGAGTTATTTACGGACATTATCACCGATGTCGAAGCGTCTATTTTTGAAATTTCCTCTATTGCTAAAACATACGAAATAGTATCTAATCCGGCACCGTTATAGTCAGGAGAAACCATCATTCCCAAAAAGCCTAAGGAGCCCAGCTTTTTTATCTCTTCGGCTGGAAACTTTTGCAATTCGTCCCTTTCTATCACACCCGACCTCAGCTCATTACGTGCAAAGTCACGGGCAGCCTGTCTGATCATCAATTGTTCTTCACTAAATTGAAATACCATAAGTGTAGGGTAAGGTATTAACTGGTACGGATCTTCTGTTCAATAGCAGATGTTGAGTAACCTTCAATATATTCGATCGTTTTTACCTCACCTCCATTTGCAAGAACTATATCAGAGCCTACAATTTTATCAACAGAGTAATCAGCGCCTTTAACCAATACATCAGGTTTTATAGCCTTGATAAGTTCGTAGGGAGTAGACTCATCAAACAACACCACCGCATCCACAAAAAACAGGGAAGCCAATAAATGTGAACGTGAAGTTTGATCGGTAATGGGGCGGGCAGGCCCTTTCAGGGTAGAGGTCGAACTATCACTGTTCAGACCGACAATCAGCTTATGTCCAAGATCTGCTGCCTTAGCCAGGTAATCGATATGACCCAGATGCAACAAATCAAAACAGCCGTTTGTAAATACAATCTTTTGATCTTTAAATCGCCAGATACTTAGAAACGGAAAAAGCTTTTCAAGTGGAAGGATCTTATTTCTTACCAGGGTTAAATTGTCCATTAAACATATGTTTTTAACAAAAATAGTTTAATTAGACAGAATGTTTTACTTAATCAAATGATTATCATCATCAGGGAATACCAAAATTGGATT
>CAMLLO010000016.1 GCA_946480915.1 uncultured Sphingobacteriaceae bacterium
TAATAAAGTACAGGGACAGGACAAACCGCAAGGATCTTATAGAAGTAATAGCGGTTTATTGTGCAGTTTTCCCTTGGGCTTCAATGACTGCACTATCCTATTTCCATGTCAGCCAGCTAGTCGAAGTTGTGGTGACGAATGGTGGCTTCATTGTAATTTCAATTTTATTTATCAGCCGTTCCATCACAAACGCAAGGCTCGAATATCAGCGGCTATTGGAACTTGATTCAAACGGAAACGGAACATCATTGTTCGAGGAAAATTGCAAGCTATATCAACTAACCTGTAGGGAAATGGAAATTGTCCGGTTGGTAAGAGAAGGACATACCTATAAAACCATTGGCGAAGCCCTATTTATCTCGGAGAGAACTGTAAGAACACATGTTCAAAACATCTTCTTGAAGGTGGAGGCAAAGAATAAAGTAGATCTCCTAAATAAACTTGGAGAAAATAGAAATCCCTCTACTATTTCAGCTTAGAAGCCTTTTTTTAAATAAAATACGTCTTTTTACGTAGGCCATTTAGTATAAATGACGTATTGTTTCATCTTAGATAATGCCGGAATTTTGTCTCAGCATCTAATGAAACTCTATGAAAAAATTTATAACAGACCTGACAGCTGCATGGGATAATGAGCTTCAGATTATTCAAGCCAACGAGGAGCAAATTATCAAGATTTGCGAAGCTGCAATTAGTATTACTAAGAAGGCCCTTTCAGAATTAAGAGCTGAGTTACTCAAAACAGACTTCCAAAGTAAAGAAGATGAAATTTGGTTCTTTAAAGAAGCAAAGCCGTCGATACTAAGTAAGCTGATCTATTATGATAAGCTTTATCATCTTGAAATTAGAAGGCCTTTAGGAAGAGAGAAGCTTGTCCGGAAATACTTAGAAAATGAAATGCTGCATTTAGAACACAGCTATGATAGCTATTCAGAATTCTATTTCTATTATCGAACGGGGCAATCCTCATTAGATGAGCTTTACTTTACAAGGGGATTGAAATCGGAGAACAGTAGTTGGGAAGCAACAGCATTTGACGCTGATCCCAATCTATCTACCGGATATGATTGCAAAGTTGCGAGAATCATAGCCCAAGATATGTTATTACAATATTTAAACACTGAGATTCGAAGACTAAAGGGAATATCATTTACCTCTTCAAGCCACCTTTCGCAAAATTCAAACCTACAATGGACGGGTCCGAAAATAGGTTTGGTTGAGCTTATTTATGCTTTAGCACAAGCCGGAGTGTTCAATAATGGAAAGGCCGATTATAAAGAGATTGCACAACATTTCGAGAGCATGTTTAATATCCCGTTAGATAATATTTACAAGATTTTTGAGAAAATCAGATCGCGAGAGTGCGGACCAACAACCTTTTTAGATTCTGTCAAAGTAAAGCTGATCGACTACACAGAAAAATTCCATCAGCTAAGAATCAATTAGACTCCTCAATATTTAATTTTTGAACCGGCAGCTAAAAATGCCGGTTTTTTTATTCCTTCTATAGCCACTTTCCGCCAATTCGGCCATTCTCCGTCACATCGGATGGGGAGTTTTTAAAATGTACCATAGCGCATCTCGCTCCACCCCAACTTTGAGTGAATCAAATAACGAACGCTATGTTTTCACAAATCTCCTGGCAGCAATATGTTGCTTATGTAGCAGTAACAGGACTGCTTTATTACATCGTGGTGGTAGCTCTCTACTATCGAAATCAGTTATTCAGAATAGTTAAGAACCCGCTTAAACAGGGTGATGAACTACCTGCTAAAAGCTCTTATGATACTCACGGTCAACAAAACATTTTGGGAAGGGCATATGACTTTAATAGCCCTGACTTAATCAACTCCACAGACCTCCGGTTTGCTGATAATAACCAGGATACTCTTGAAGATTTCGAACCTGATGATACTTTGTCACAAAATGAGCATCCAGCGACCTCGACTCCGGCTTTAGGGAATTCTGAAGGGTTTATAAACGAGTTTAAAAACAGTCTTTCCATTCTGAAAGAAGCTGAAGGTACTAAAGATGAATTCATCTCATTATTTACTAATACTGCCTCTAAGTATCCTGATCTTAATAACGCCTCACAGCTCCCAACACTCAATTATATCATCCACGAATTAATATCCGCTCAAGAATTAGGATTCGTAATCTCTGCTGAGGAGCTAGGAGAATATTGGGAAGAGTCATTTCAAATAGCATCATCTGTAAATCAATAAAATCTAGTTATGAAAAATCTATCAAAATCTATCAAAGCATCATTCAGAAAAATCTTTGAATCACTAAAGTTTCTCGCAGTTATCCTTCTTCTAAGCATTCAGGAAAGCTTTGCCCAGGATGGCAATGCAGGAATAAACGAAGCCACGAGCAAAGTGAAAAGTTATTTCGACACAGGAACAGATCTTATGTACGCTATAGGTGCTGTAGTAGGACTGGTTGGTGCGATCAAAGTTTATCAGAAATGGAACAGCGGAGATCATGATACGGGCAAGGTGGCATCTGCCTGGTTTGGAAGCTGTGTCTTTCTGGTAATAGTTGCAACGGTGCTTCAATCATTTTTTGGAATATAGCCATGGCAAGCATCTATCAAATAAACAAAGGCATTAACAAGCCAATAGAGTTTAAAGGCTTGAAGGCTCAATACATCGCCTATCTCGGAATTGGCCTTGTGATACTCCTGGTTCTTTTTGCCATCATGTATATCATGGGAGTTAACCTCTTTGTATGCATCGCCATAATCATAATCTCAGGCACCGCTCTTTTTATGAACGTTTTCCGGCTGAGTAATAAATACGGGCAATATGGTTTGATGAAAAAAGCAGCCAAAAGATATATCCCTGTCTTTATAAAAATTAAGTCCAGGAAGATTTTTAGTCAATTGAATAAGGTTTCATTCAAGGGAAAGAAGGAGGAATTATGGCAAAGGAAATAGAATTAGAAAAGATGTTTCCAATTTATAAAGTTGAGAATAACAGTATTATCTCGATGTCTGGGGATATTACAATTGCCTATAAAGTGGAACTCCCGGAAATATTCACTCTTTCAAATAGTGAGTATGAAGCTTTTCACCAGGCATGGGTAAAAGCTATTCGAATACTCCCAAAGCATACTTGTTTTCACAAGCAAGATTGGTTTATTCAGGACGAGTATAAGCCCAAGTTTGTAAAAGCTGATTTATCTACGCCGGGTTTTTTATCTGGTGCAAGTGAGAAGTTTTTCAATGAAAGGGCTTACTTAAAGCATCAGTGCTATATTTTTCTGTCAAAAAAGCCTGATGGAAGGCGTGAAAACAGTTCTGCATTCTCTTCTTTATTTAGACGATCTGTCGTGCCCACAGAGATATTGAATGAAAGCTTCTTGGCCGATTTTTTTGATAAGGCCAATCAGTTTGAACGGATAATGATCGACAGCGGCTTTGTAGAGCTGAAACGCTTATCGGTTAATGATTTAACAGGCGACGATAAACAACCCGGTCTGATAGAACGCTACTGCTTTCTGCTTGATGAAACTGAACAAGCCACTTTAAAGGACATCCATCTCAAGGATGAAATTAAGATTGGCAACAAATTTTGTCAGCTATACACCTTAGCAGAAACTGAAAATTTGCCTTCTCTTTGCGGTTCCCGAATCAATTATGAGAAATATAGTACAGATAGAACTAAATCTAGTATTGGATTCTCTTCACCTCTGGGCTTGTTACTTAACTGCAACCATATCTTTAATCAATACATTTTTATTGATGATGCGGCCAAGACCCTGAAACAGTTAGAGGCTAAAAGGCTGCGCTTACAATCTCTTTCTGCATACTCACGTGAAAACGCTATCAGCAGAGATGCCACGCAGGACTTTTTAAATGAGGCAATTGGTCAGCAAAGGCTATCTGTAAAAGTGCATTTCAATGTGCTGGCCTGGACAGATGATCCAAACGAGAAAAAGGGGTTAAGAACTGATGTCGCTTCTGCTATAGCTCAAATGGATGCTACGGCTAAGCAAGAAACCGATGGCGCTCCGCAGATATGGTGGGCGGGCCTGCCAGGCAATGAGTCAGACTTTCCAATGAACGACACCTTTGATACGTTTGCCGAGCAGGCCTGCTGTTTTCTCAATCTGGAAACCAATTACCGAACCTCCCTAAGTTCAATAGGCATTCGTTTAGGCGACAGGCTAACAGGCGCACCTGTTCATGTTGACATTTCGGACGAGCCGATGGAACGAGGCGTTTGTACTAATCGCAACAAATTCATTTTGGGGCCTTCAGGTTCTGGAAAATCGTTTTTCACTAACCACATGGTAAGGAGTTACTATGAACAAGGCACACATATTCTTTTGGTTGATGTGGGTCATAGTTATAAAGGCCTCTGCGAAATGGTAGGAGGATATTACTTTACCTATGATGAAGCAGATCCCATCCGGTTTAATCCTTTTTATCTCAGCACAGGCACAACGCTTGATACGGAAAAGAAGGAAAGTCTTAAAAGCCTGATCCTTGCCCTATGGAAAAAACAAGATGAAGTTTTGGAACGGCCAGAATATGTTGCCTTATCAAATGCTATTCAGGGTTACTATGAGAAGCTATCGGCTATGCCCGACTTATTTCCTTGTTTCGATTCATTTTATGACTATCTGAAAAATGAATTCGCTATTCAGCTTAAAGCGGATAATGTAAAGGAAAGGCACTTTGATCTTGACAACCTATTGTACGTTTTGAAGCCATTCTATAAAGATGGAGAGTTTGGCTACCTGCTAAATGCAACAGAAAATCTGGAACTTTTGAGTGAGCGGTTTATCGTATTTGAACTTGATAACATCAAAGACCACCCGATACTATTTCCGGTAGTGACCCTCATAATCATGGAGACCTTTATCAGTAAAATGCGAAAGCTGAAAGGAATTCGAAAAATGATTTTGATTGAGGAAGCCTGGAAGGCAATAGCCAAGGAAGGTATGGCTGAATACATCAAATACCTATTCAAAACCGTTCGGAAATTCTTCGGTGAGGCAATCGTGGTAACCCAGGAAGTAGAAGACATAATCAGTTCGCCGGTTGTAAAGGAAACAATCATTAATAATTCGGACTGCAAAATTCTTTTAGACCAATCCAAGTACCAGAACAAATTTGATATCATCCAGGATCTGCTGGGCCTTTCAGAAAAAGAGAAAGTTCAAATTTTATCATTGAATAAGGCTAATGATCCTAAACGGAAATACAAAGAAGTGTTTATCAGTCTTGGGGGCCAACTAAGTAAAGTATACCGAACCGAGGTTAGCCGCGAAGAATACCTCACATACACTACCGAAGAAAGCGAAAAATTAAAGGTTCAGCAATATGCTTTAAAGTATGGTAGCATACAAAAAGGTATAAGCGTGCTGGCGAGAGAACAAACCAATAAAGAAAGCTAATATGAAAAAACTAATGATCTATATGCCAGCCAGTATGATTGTGCTGATGGTATCGTTACCTGCCAGCCATGCAAATGCACAGGTTGCAGTTTTAGAAGTTATAAAAGCCGGAGTAAAAAAAGTAATTAAAGCTGTAGACCTGAAAGTTCAGCGGCTTCAAAATGAGACTTTGTGGCTTCAAAATGCTCAGAAGGCTATGGAGAACCAGCTATCAAAGCTAAAACTTACTGAAATTTCTGTTTGGAGCGAAAGACAAAAGGAACTCTACAGTAAATATTATACGGATCTCTGGAAGGTAAAAGCTACAATATCCTATTACCAACGAGTTAGAGAGATCACTATCAAACAGGTTTTCCTGGTGGAAGAGTATAAAAAAGTATGGTCCTTGGCTAAGCAAGACAAAAACTTCAATGTTGAGGAGCTTCGCTATATGTACGATGTGTATTCGGGCATCCTCAAGGAAAGCGCAAATAATCTCGACCAGGTTCTAGTTATCATAAATTCCTTTAAAACCCAAATGACAGATGCTAAGAGGTTAGAACTAATAAATGCAGCAGCAGACAGAATCGACCAAAATTTTTCAGACCTCAGGGAATTTAATTCACAAAACATCCTGATGAGTTTGCAGCGGTCAAGGGCAAAAAACCAAATTCAAACAGTTCAAAAGCTTTACGGACTTCAAAACAACTGATATGAGAACGCGGATTATATTATTTCTGATGCTTATTACGGGTGTAACTAAGGCTCAGACCTGGGAAGAGTTTTCAAAGCAAAAAGAAACTCAGAAAAAGTACCTGTTACAGCAACTCGCAGCGCTTAAGGTTTATGCGGGGTATTTAAAGACTGGATATACTATTGTCACAAACGGACTGAATTCAATAAAAGGATTCACGAAAGCCGAGTTTGATCTTCATAATACATTTTTTAAGTCCAAAAGAATTGTAAACCCAGCTGTAATCAATCCCAGGATGTTAGATGATATATACTTATATCAACGCTCGATCCTAAAGAGATTCAATTCCATACTAAGCAATAATTCTTTTCAGCAAAGGGATAAAGAATATCTCAAAGGGGTTTACCTAAATGTCTGTGATGAATGCAATAACGACCTCGCTGAATTAGTGCTAATTATGTCTCCCGGAGATCTTGATATGACGGATGATGAACGAATCAAACGTTTTGCGAAAATCCATCAAAGGATGCAATCCAAGTATCTATTCTCTGAATCCTTAACTAAAGATTTAAAACTTCTGGTTAGTAAAAGACAACAAAGTAGCAGGGAGAACCTGACTTCCAAAAGTATGAACGGTATAATAAACTGATAATCATGAAACAGCTACTAATCATATTGCTCGCATTTGGAACCTTCTCCATATCAAGGGCACAGTCAGCCGAAGTTCAGCAATTGTTGCTCAACTATGAAAAGCTTACCCAGATGAAGAACATACTGGCTGATATGAAAAAGGGATATCAAATAGTAAGTAAAGGATACAACACGATTAAAGATATCTCCGAAGGCAACTTTAATCTCCATGAGGAATTTATAAACGGACTAATGTCTGTAAACCCTGCTATCAGGAATTATAGAAGAGTTCCTCAGATAATTGATTACCAAAAAAGGATTGTTCAGGAATACAAAGCCGCATTCGCCAGATATAAAAGTAAAGGAACCTTTAGTGTTTCTGAGATCGACTATCTAAATACAGTTTACAGTAATCTCTTCACCCAAAGCCTTCGAAATCTGGATGAACTAGCAACTATTCTCACGTCTTCAAAATTGAGTATGAGTGATGATGAACGGTTAATCGCTATAGATAAAATCTTTGAGGACACGGAAGACAAGCTCCAGTTTCTGCGAGACTTTAATTCCAAAACGGACATCCTGGTAATTCAACGCCTAAAAGAGAAGCGAGATATAGAAGCTGCTCAAAAGCTGCATCTCGGAAATCCATAAATATACTAACATGAAAAAGCTAAATTTTTTAATCATCATTTTGATGATTACGGGAGCCCTCATGCCTGAAGTTTCCCATGCCCAGGGTTTGGCAAGCGAAATAGGTGGTCTCCAATCAGTACTAGATCAGGTGTACAAAGACATGATACCTCTGTGCGGCAAACTAATTAGTGTAGCAAGGGGAATAGCCGGCTTTGGTGCTTTGTGGTACATCGCATCGAGAGTTTGGCGGCAAATTGCAGCCGCAGAGCCAATAGATTTTTACCCCTTATTACGACCCTTCGCTTTGGGTTTGGCAGTACTTCTTTTCCCTGCAGTCTTATCTCTTTTGAATGGAGTGCTTCAACCTATAGTTAGCGCCACTGGAGGCATGGTAAAGGATTCAAATAAGGCCATAGCTGCTTTACTAAAACAAAAAGAGTTAGAAATCCGGCAATCTGAAACATGGAAAATGTATGTCGGTGCGGATGGCAGCGGCGATCGTGAAAAATGGTATAAATACACCCACCCAAAAGAAAAGGATGGCTCCGAAGAAAACATGGTCGAAAGTCTGGGAAACGACATGAAATTTTGGATGGATAAACAGGCTTACAACTTCCGAAATTCAATTAAGCAGTGGATGAGCGAAGTTTTACAAGTTCTCTATCAATCCGCAGCTCTGTGCATTAACACCATACGAACATTTTACCTGATTGTGCTGGCGATTCTTGGACCCTTAGTATTTGGATTTGCCGTGTTTGATGGATTTCAGCATACACTTACAGTTTGGTTGGCAAGGTATGTCAATGTGTTTTTATGGTTGCCAGTATCTAACATTTTCGGTTCAATCCTCGGAAAAATTCAGGAGAATATGTTGAAGCTAGATCTTTCACAACTGCAAGGAGGCGGCGATACTTTCTTTAGCTCAACAGATACAGCTTACCTCATCTTTATGATTATCGGAATCATCGGGTACTTCACCGTCCCCGGGGTTGCAAACTATATCGTACATGCCGGAGGTGGAAACGCTCTGCTTCAAAAGGTAAATGCCATTGTAAGCAATTCATCCAATAGCATGATATCAGCCGGAGCTTCTAACTCGGGTATGATGGCAGACGCTTTAGGTGACCAGCGAGGAAAAATGTCTCAAAGCATGGCCGGATTCGCCAACTCATCCGGGTACTTCAATAATGGCAAGGAAGGTTCATCCAAACTTCAGTACGACAAACTTTCAGGAAATTAAATCTAAATAATATGTTTCAGCAACTTAAAAATATAGATACTGCATTTAGGCATGTCCGAATATTCAGTATAGTAATGATAATTGGATGTTTCCTTTTATCGGGGTTCTCATTAGTGAAAAGTTATCAGGCAACTGAAGCTGCTCAAAACCGGATCTACATTTTGGCTAATGGCAAAGCTCTTGAAGCATTCTCAGCAGGGCGGAAAGACAATATCCTGGTAGAGGCCAGAGATCATATTAAAACCTTCCATCAGTATTTCTTTTCACTCGACCCTGACGATGAGGTGATCAAGACCAACGTTACAAAGGCCCTGTATCTGGCAGACCAATCCGCTAAATCTGAGTATGATAATCTAAAAGAAAATGGTTACTACTCAAATCTGATCTCAGCAAATATCAGTCAGGAAATCACCGTAGACAGCGTTCAGATTGATATTAGCCAATACCCTTATTCATTTCGCTGCTTCTCTACGCAAAAATTGATAAGGTCAACGTCTACGGCAACAAGAAATTTATTAACAGAGGGATTCCTGCGAAATGTGGCAAGGTCCGACAACAATCCCCATGGATTCCTGATCGAGCGATGGAAGACGATTAGCAACAGAGATACAACCCTTCAACATCAATAGTCATCATGGTAAATCAAAAATCAAAAGATAAGTCCAAGCTTGGTCAGGACGTTTTGGCCCAAAAGGTAGCCGATGGCATTTTGAAATCTCAATTGAGAATTGCTAACTATTTGAACAGAAAAACAGCTCATTTCTCCAAAATTCAAAAGGAAATTTTGCTTCTCAGTTTCAGCCTCATCTTTAGCCTGATTAGCCTCTACCTCATTTTCAAAGCAATTATTTAATCATCTATTATACTAACAATTAATATTATGGAAAATCAACAATCAGCGGAAACGCAACGGAAAAGGAAGTTTTTAGTGGTGCTCCCATTACTTGTGCTTCCCTTTATGACGATGGCCTTTTGGGCATTGGGTGGTGGAAAAGGGAGTCAAGTGATACCGTTAAAAAGTCAGGAGGGCTTCAATACTGAACTACCACAAGCTAAATTTAATGAAGGCGAAAAACAAGATAAGTTTAGTGTATATGAAACGGCTGCTAAAGGCCAGGCAATCTCTGGAAGTAGTGAAGACTCTTATGATCAGTTAGCATTTTCCCAATCTACATCTAATGTAGTCGACCCAAACGAGCAACAGATCAATGAGAAGTTAGCTCAAATCAATGCCCAGATAAGTTCCTCGCCTCCACCAGAAATAGCCCATTCTTCTATCACCAGAAGTAGGGTTAGCCGGCAGACTGGCAATATGAGTTCTGATGTAAACCGTTTGGAAGTACTCATGCAAAGCTTACAGTCGGGCAACGGCGATGATAAAGAGATGGCGCAGCTTAGTGCGGTACTTGAAAAGGTACTTGAAGTACAAAACCCTGGTAGGGCTAAGGATAAGCTAAAGGAGAAATCAGCCGGTTCCAGAGGCGGGGTCAATTCAGTTTACGTTGAAGATGGCAAGCCGACTATATTCTCACTAGCGACCAAATTGAATGGTAAGTATGCCAATGTCGCATCAAATACAATTCAGGCCACCATTCACCAGGATCAAGATATAGTATCTGGCTCTGTAGTAAAGCTTAGGCTGTTAGATACCATTAATGTTAACGGTATCCAGATACCCAAGAATGAGTTCATCTATGGAATTGCATCCATCAATGATGAACGTCTGAAAATAGATATAGCGAGCCTGCGCTTCAGAAATTCAATTCTAACAGTGTCCCTTTCCGCTTTTGATTTAGACGGTCTCGAAGGATTATACATTCCGGGCGCTATCGTACGTGACGCTTCAAAGAAAGGTGTAGATGACGCTATCCAGAGCCTCCAGATTATGACAATGGACCCATCTGTTTCCGCACAAGTAGCCGGAGCCGGAATTCAAGCTGCTAAGGGTCTCTTCGGACGGAAAGTAAAGCAAGTGCGGGTTAAAGTCAAAGCAGGTTACCAGCTTCTTTTAAAGGATAACAGTCAGAAAAATTAAATCAATATACTATGAAAAAGTTGATAATAATGCTCGTTGCAATCATAGGCCAAGGGCCATTATTTGCACAGAAAGCTAATCATGTAAGCTTTAATAAACCACCCCAATTAGCATCCAAAGCAGAAGCAAGAAAATTGAGTACTTCTGATATATGCAAAACCATTGCTGCTGATCGGAAAGCGAATGTGGTTAGCAGAGATAAGAACAACAAAGTTATCTCAGATTTGGAAAACATCACCATCTCTGGTGATCAGTTGTTCTATAAACTCAGAATAAAAAACCGCTCAAATATTGCCTTTGATGTTGACTTCATTCGCTTTTATGTGCGTGACTTAAAAACTGCAAAGCGTACCGTCACACAGGAAATTGAAATTCAACCTGCTTATTCTTATGGCACAAGAGATAACTCCATCGAAGGTAAAAATTCTAACGTTTATGTGTTCGCATTTGAAAAGTTTCCTTTATCGCCTGATAAAGCATTTTTCATAGAAGTTTATGAACGCAACGGGGGAAGGCATCAATACTTGAAGGTTAAACCGTCCGACATTTTCAATGCCAGGGCTTTAAAATAATTAGGATGGAAACTTTAAATAATACGGATGCCGCGGTTTATGACTTTCTTCAAAGAGAATTAGCCAATGGTAAGAATTGGGTAGTCTACCCAGCCGATACTCCAGTTAATACCAAAGACCTGCACTGCTTTTCCAATCAACAACATGCCCAACAGTATGAGCATGATAATACAACTCCTTTTGATAAGATGGTAGCTAAGCCTATTTCGGAGTTTCTGGGCGAAACTCAATTGGAAACATTTTTAAACAACAATCATATGGAAAATCAAAATCTGGATTTCTTAAAATCCAACTTGCTGAACCTCGGATTTGGGGATAAGCTAAACCAAGACCTGGAGAAAAACATCAAAGAGCAAAAGACCTCTTTCGAGCTCAAACACGAGGTGCCCCATTTTAATAATAAGATGAGTTACACGCTTCATTTCAAAAAGTCTGATACATCAGATATGTATTTCTTCAATAAATATGATGCAGCCCTGCAAAATGGCAAACCTGAAGAAAATAAAAATCAAGCTTTTTATATCAATAAGGGTATGGGTGTTACTGCTAAGGAATCCTTTAATCTATTAGAAGGCCGCTCCGTATTTAAAGATCTGGTTAATAAAGAAGGCCAGAAATACAGTGCCTGGTTAAAACTCGATTTCGAAAACGCTGATGAAAAAGGGAACCATAAATTGAAGCAGTATTCAGATGGATACGGATTTAATCTCGAAAGGACTTTAGCAAATTTCCCGGTGAAGGAACTACAAGATCCAGAACAAAAGAATCAATTACTTAAGTCGCTCCAAAAAGGCAACGCACAGCAAGTTACCCTTACGAAAGATGGAAAAGGCGGTAAGTTTTATATAGAAGCTGTTCCACAGTTTAAAACGATAAACGTTTATGACCAAAAGATGCATATGGTAAAACGGCAAAATTTTCAAGAGTCGAATTCAGTTAAAGGTGAATCTGCTAAAACCAATCAAAAACGTTCTGAAAGCCAAAAAGCTAATAAGGATACTGAGGATGGGAAGCCCAAACAACGGCAATCCAGAAAAAGAAAATTAACAGTATAGTTTCAAAAAAGCCTGTAAAAGGGCTTTTTTGGTTATCTAAATATTTTTTAATTTAGGTCTAAAATTATTCTACCCTAATAATTTAACAATGAAAAACACACTTAAGCTACTAATTGCTCTTTTTCTATTTGCCTCTTGTTCATCAAATGATTTAGACAGAGAACAGGCGTTGAAACTTCTTCAGGAAGAAAAAATCTATCCTAAGGTGATTGATGAGGAAATTTACACCGGCGATCCTACACACGCTAAGAAGGTTTTAGATGCTGGTTTAGAAGAAAGCGGTTTTGTAACTGTTCAACGAACCCGAAAGATAATGGATATAGGAAAGCCCATTATTTCCTTCACAGATAAAGCGAAGCCATATGTTCTACCACAAACTCCGGAAGATAAAGAAAGTGCGGTTTGGCGAGTGAAAATTGCTGATGAAGTGTTAGAGGAGATCACTGGAATACAAATTCTCGAAGGAGGAAAAAAAGCTACTGTTGAATATCGGACGGCTTATAAGAACATCACGCCGTTTTCTAAACTTGCTAGATTTTCTTTGGTCGAAAAGAACAATCAAAAGGCCCGGTTTGCTTTGTATGATGATGGATGGAGAATAGAATGACTTAGACCATCAGATGCTACTCTTTAAAGAACTCGTTTAAGCTTAACCCAAGCTTGTTCAAAACCTTAATCAAAGAACTTAGCCTCAAGTCTTCGGTGCCAGCCTCATACTTCCCATACTGAGAGCGGTTAATACCATGTTCATAGGCGAATTTGTCAGGGCTCGAATAGCCCTTTTCCTTTCTTATTTCCCGTAATCTTTCCCCAATTTTCTTTAGCTCCACTTTTGGGTCAGATTCGCTTTTTGCAGGATTCGTATCCTTTTTGTCCATGCAATAAAGTAACCCAAAAACATATTTTAAACATACTCTTAATTAGCATACTCCTATTTAAGAGTATTTATATATTTGTATTAGTAATACGGAAGCTTATGAAACAGATATTTGACTTAATGAACCCAGCACAAGAGAAGAGATTAGATGAGTTGGTAAAAGACATTGTAAAGAAGTTTAATCCTCTACAAATACTTTGTTATGCAAGCAATTTAAGGATTGATGCAGCAATCAGCTGCTTTTCGGAGCTGAGGTTGATTGAGTCATGTGATTATGAGTTGCTCACAGTGACTGAACTTTTGGGGAGATCGGAAACTGAATTACAAGAATTCATAAGTGAAATCTATCGGGGTGGAAGCGTAACAGTACTCAATCTCACAAAGGGAGACATGGAAAAAGCAATCAAAAGCAAAAATCTTTATATCTCTACCATATTAAGTGAAGGGGTAGTTTTGTATGTCGCTGATGGATTTGAGATTCAATTACCAGGCTGATTTATGATGCTTGGAACTTATCCTGCTCTCCTCTATAGTCCTCATTCTTCCGGGCTGCCGCTTTGATCAGGGTTAGTTATTTAACGCTTAACCAACTGAACCGAAGAGCACATCTCCTGCGTCGAAAAGCTCTTCGCCCTTCGGGTGCATCGTTCAGGTAAGGTACCTGAAAGGCAGTTCCTTAGTCAAGCTAAAGACTTTAAGAAAAGCTTCATTGCATTCAGCCTTTCCTTGACGCTCCCAAAATGACCCCGAAAAATGATAATTCATTAAGATTCATTTTGGCTTTTGCTAAGGCAAATTTAAACCTCTTCGGCAGGAAAGGCCAAGCCCTTCGGGTTTGGACAAAAAAATCTCCACACCTGTGCTTTGCTCCGGGTAGTATTTTTTCGCCGCAAAGCCTTGCCTCGCCAGGCCCCCGCTCAATTTTTTTGCCTCTATCAAAAGCCAAATGAGGCGTATGCCGAATTGGTGATAACAGATTTTTAACCATTAATTAATTTACTATGAAAGTAGCAGAAAAAAGCAACGGAGCATTGCACAGCACAGAAGAAAGAAGAGAAGAAATTGCCAACACAGTTTCACAAACCTCAAAACCTGCAGGAAATTCAGGGCAGGAAAAAATCAAGGAGGAAAAGCCAAAGGCTGAAAGCACCCAAAACGGACAGACCGGAACAGCAGCAAGGGAAGAGAAACCGCAGGAGCCAGTTAAAGAAGAAACAAAACCAGTTGAAAAAATTCAACAGCCTGCTTTAAACCTTGAATCTACTCTAAAAGTAGTGAATGATTTGCACCGCAGATGCATTCAGCGGGAAAACCTTTTAACTCGCATTAACGAGTTAGAAGCGTTCGAAATTGCCCTAATTGAAGAAAGCGATGAACTGGAAAGCAACCACTTTCAAGGCTGTAAACTAATGATTGTCGATGATAAGAACAGGCAGTTCATTACCTCAACATCAGGCTTAATTAAGTTGGTGGCGGAATTTATTCATAACGCTTGCTTAACCAAGTTGGGAGAAATTGAATCAAACATCGTATTTCCCCGTGCCTAATTATCTGTGCTCTGGCTTAGCCAGAGCATTTTTTATACCTGATTTAATTGTAGCTGCAAATGATTGACTTATTTATAGAAGTAACCGACCAACTGTTTTGGCAGGGTTACACCGAGCAACTTTCAAAAGATGATCCGCAACGGTTCAGTATGGAGCTGAACGACTTCCTCAATAATTACTACTCTTATGAATGAAGTATTATATCTGATGCTACGGGTTGAGGTTCAATCCGCCTTCAAAAATATATCTGATACAGTAAACGAAGTCGAAACCTTATCACAGTTTAAATTAACCGACACTAAAAATGTGAAGGTGCTTAAAACCGAGTTTTTATTAACAAGAATCAGAAACCCTAAGAAATAACAACATGGCACATAACATAAATTACAACGAGCTAACAAGTAAGCATAGCTTTTTTTCAGTCAAGGAAAAAGCCTGGCACGGACTAGGACAAATTGTAAGCGATTACCCCACCAGTGCAGAGGCAATAAAACATGCAGGTTTGGATTACCTAGTCGAAAAACGACCTCTGTTTACCTATGATAATGAAAATTTTAAAGGGAATGAAGATACCGATATCATAATTCCCGAGATTGAAGTTCCAAACTATTACGCTACAATGCGGACAGATACCGAGGATGTTTTAGGTGTTGTAGGTCGTGAGTATCATGTAGTACAAAACACGGATGCATTTTCATTCTTTGATTCGATTGTAGGTGGAGGCCATGGAATCTTATATGAGACCGCCGGAGCATTAGGCAAAGGAGAGCGAATTTTTATAACCGCCAAGCTACCTGATTACATCAGGGTGGGTTTTGATGATCTGATTGAGAAATACCTGTTCTTGACTACTTCACATGACGGTTCAGGGAGTATTATCGCAGCTTTTACTCCAATCAGGATTGTATGTAACAACACCTTGCATAGTGCATTGAACAACATGAGCAATTGTATAAAAATTCGGCATACCGAGAGTGCAAAGGATAAGCTAACGCAAGCGCACCAACTTATGGGAATAACTAATAAGCTTGCGATAGAATTAAGCGAAATTTTCAATCAATGGTCACGCATTCGCATAACTGATAAACAAGTTTTAAAGTTGATACAGCAGGCAATGGCTCCTTCAAAGGAGATGTTAGAGAATGTTTTAAGTGGCAAGGAAGATGAATATTCCAGCTACTTTAAAAATGTTTGCAATAGCGTTTGTGAGTTTGCTTTCTCAAGTGATACACAGCAAACACGTACAACCAAAGGCACTCTGTTTGGCGCATATAATGCAATCACCGGCTACTATCAAAATGTGAAAACCTATAAGGATGATGAAAGTAAACTGAAATCAATTCAGTTTGGGAGCGGGTTGCACAAAGCTCAAGCAGCATTTACACTATGTAGACAGTTTGAAAAGAATCAAATGATATTCAATTAACTAGGGAGAGGGGGAGAATCTCCCTTTTTTATTCTTTAAAAAGTCGCGGGTAGCCCCGCATTTTTCCATTATTGATGAAGATAATGTTAAGTGAAAAAATGCGGGGCTGGCTACTAATTAGATTGACAGAAGGAATATATACACTTGAATTATCTAATCAAAATCAACGGACTATAATTCTTTTTAAACTTCGTTATATATCTTGACAAATCGTTTTTGGGCGTAACTTGTAACCATCCATAAGCTGTATTCTGGAGCCCTTGCGAATTACTAGTAATATCTATCCCACTTTCAAACATTTGAACTCCATTGCGACACAGAATAATTTGGCTTTCAATGGTTGCCATGTCGCCGCTAGTATAAGTAAACTTTAAGTCCTTTTGAATGCTTCTTAACAGATTTAAATCAGATGTTTTAAGGCTTTTTGCATTCTTTATTGACGCTGGCAAACTATCTTTATCGGAATCACCGATAAAAACATACATGACCCAATTTCCATCATTGAAATCAAAGTTGCTAAACGGGTTCATAATTTGTCCCCTTTGAAAAATGTACGCAGGCTTTGGGTTGTCAAAAGAAAATTGGATAACAAGGGGATAATTAGTTATCGCGAAGAAAACTAAGCAGAAACTAATCAACACCAAGAAACCGAAGGCTATTATTTTCATCATTGAACAACCGCCCTTTTAGAGCTTGCATGCACACTAGAAAGCCCATAGTCACTAAAAACTGGTGGATGCAACGAGCCTTTCTTACTGAACTTTTTTGAATGGCTCCAATCCTTTTTTAGGCCAAATGATTCTTTTGCCCTGAAAATCAATCTCATCATTAATATATATAGAATTGAAAAGGTCCACTTCTAAAGGAATGGTGCATTCAAAGTAGTTCACATTGAAACTATTTACTGAATATGTTTTGGTTGCCAAATCCTTTCTATATAATTGAATCAAGGGTTCTTTACCCGAATGACGTATTTCGATTCTTATAGTTCTGATGCTCTTTGAGTCGGCTATTACAAAACTTTTTTGTTCTTGGAATTGGCCAGGAACACCATTTATAACGCATCTATATTCTAAATTTTGGGGAAATAAATAGGAGAACTTTACCGAATCCTTAGGTGTGATTACCACTTTTGCACTTTCACCAGGTAAAAGTTTTTCTACTACGCTAATAGGAAGGCTATCTGGGTTATAATAACTTGATAATGCAATTTTGGTATCAACCGCTTTCCACGTTCCATTCGAAACATACAAAGGTTGTTCATACCGGTACATATAACCGAAAGTCGAATCCCTATTTAAAGTTAATGTTTCAAGCCCGCGACTGTATATACCGGGCACCGTTTTTACCGCACAGGAGGTAAAGACAAAAACTGATATAATCAAAAATAGCTTTTTCATATTAATTACCTAAACCCTCTAAATAAGGCCATGATTTAACACCATTCTTATCAGTTGAGTAGATCCCATTAATATAATTTCCACCAATACCTTGAAGCGTAGTTGG
Source organism: uncultured Sphingobacteriaceae bacterium (assembly GCA_946480915.1). Next base: position 17,601 of record CAMLLO010000016.1, read on the forward strand.
AGTTGGTGTAAATGATGATGGAGGCAAACTTGCTGGATCAAAGGCAAATTGTCTTCTGTAGGCAGTCGTTTCTCCTGCGATCGGGGTATGACCGTTTAGAAAATAAAATGAGCTGGAGCCTGGAATGCCTCTTGTTAGTCCTTGTTGTACTTGACCAGCATGTGCCAGTTCATGAACAGTATTAGCAGCTGCACCACTGATGTAATTTATCACAGTTGTCCCAGTAGCACTGGTCGAAAGATAACCTTGTGATGATCCAACAGGCAACTCGTTAAAAGCAAACATCTTAGTTTTATCAGCACCCATTGCAGCAATTTCGCTTCGAGAAGTTGATATTTGGCCGCGAGCATCTGCTGCCGCGTTTCGTTTTTCAGCCAGACTCGCCACTTTATCCATATTGCCCTTATCTAGAGCCTTAGCTATTCTCGATGTCAAATTAGACTCCCTCTTTTGAAGCTGGCTCTCTGTTCGTTTTAACTGTGCATCAATTTGCGCGGCTTTCTTTTTATCTTTTGGATCTTCCCATTCTTTACCATTAGGGTCAATTCTATTTACAGGATTGTTACCTACATAGGCATATGGGGAATAAGGCATATATTTTTCAGCAAGTGGGTCAACCGTTGACCAACGCAATAGTTTATCTTGGGTAATTACTATTTTTTGTAAGATACTATCATTTCGCCCAATAAGGTTAATCACCTTTTCTTGGAAATCAAATTCTAAAAATTTGACTAGCTTATCGGGATCATCTGCGGGAACACGTAATCTATCCAGCCTGCTTTCTTTATAAACTACTTTAGGCTTATAACCGAAAATGTCATAAGGATTGTTTTGGGCGAAGGCGGAAATTGTAATCGTTAGAAGGATGACATTAAGAAGGAGTTTTTTCATGTTACTTTTAATTAATTGTTCACTGATAGATTCTGCTTTGCCTTTTCTTTCTCCACAGCCTTCATCCATTCTTTGTATAACTCTGGCGGCATGTCCTTATAACCGAGGGTATGGATCTTAGCTAATGTATTTTTATAAAGTTTAATATTAGTGATTAGAAATTCATGATTAGGAGAGGCTTTTTTCTTTTCAATTTTAAGTTTAGCATCTACATAGTTAGCCTTAAGTTGTAATAAAGGAATACATTGGGGGTAATGCTTTAGCGCTGTATTTATAACATTTATAAAAAAATCATCTTTCCCGAACTGGAAGTGATAGGCGTTTGCCAAGTCATACATAGTCATCGCAATTGCTTCTTTATCTGTAAGTGGAGCCATATAACTTCCCTTTTTTATCGCCTCTACACTTATCGCCATTTCCTTTATTATCCATTGGTCCCTGGGAAACCCCCCATTTGTTAGTTCCACATTAGTCCATTGACCTTTTTCGTCCAAATGTTTTATATAGATATGGTTTGGAGCCAAGGCTAAACTTGCCTTTCCACCTATTTCTTCACATAAAATTTTATAATAATAAGGCAGTGAATGACAGTTGCCAGAATGCGTCCTTACGAGTTTTGTTACAAACATCTTGGTCCAATCTTTTTCTCCCATGAAGTCTTTAAAATCGTACCTGAAGGGTTTAAAATTATTTGCAATGATACTATCCGTCATGTAAGTAAATGCAGCCCAATTCGGTGCTGTTTTGTAACCTTGGATGCCTTTAGATCGAATCATATCCTTTAGTTGTCTTCCTACATTCGAAACATCCGCACAAAATGCCTGATAATTTAACTTTCCTTTGTGAAATGAATTTTCAGTTAAGAAGACGGATCTTTTGAAATCAATAGATTTTGACCCATTCAACATCTTTCGTTGCTCTTCAAAGGATTGCCTATAGAGCGCTTTCGCTTCCTGATCTTGAGAAAAAGCTGACGGGCAAATTGACCATACTAGTAAAAGTTGTAAAAGTATTTTCACAGAATAGGAGATATTAGGTATCTGTTTGTAAATATATTTATTAAAAATTAAATTCAAATATCTTCTCTTAATTTTCCTTGGCTTTCATAAATAAGGCTAGCGGCAATTACAAGTTTGTCTAATTGAGAAAAAAAATAGCCATAGTCCTCAATATCCTGCTTTTTAAGCAGCTCTGCCCCTGGCTTTATCGTCAATTTAAGCCGTTCACAAAGAATATTTTGTGCAACGCCTATAGGGTATTGGATGAAAAAAGCTTCTAGTAGCAACAAGGCATCTTCTTTGTATAAGATAGTTGTGTTATTCAAGGTTAACTCTTTAATCAATCGAAATACTTCCAAGTTCCCTCGGAACCTTCAAGGGTATTAGCAAATATTGATATCGTTAGTAAATGTCAATTCCGAACTCTTTCGCAAAATAATAAAGTTTTTTTAAATGTGTCCTGCGGAGCACATTTATTTTTCAAAAGACAATGCACCTTTCCTTTCACAACCATGAAGGAAAACCATAAAGGTCATTATATCAATATTGGTGAGAATCTTCGAAGGATTAGACTGGATAAGGGCTATTCTCAACAGGTCCTTTCAAATAAATGTGACGTAGAAAGAGCGCGAATCAGCCGGATCGAAAATGGCACGGAAGATATTAAGGTCTCAACCCTTCTAAAGTTGGCAGATGCGCTTGAAGTTGACTTTGTGGACTTAATTACTACACATACTAAAGAATAGACCATTCATTGCGAAATTGATTTTTCTTTCGCATCTTGACTTCTAAACATAAATCATGAATAACTATAACAAGTTAAAAGACCTACTGGCATCTATTGAAGGCGATGCTGACAAATTTTACAACAAAGGTATCAGTGCTGCGGGAACTAGAGTCCGGAAGGGATTACAGGATATTAAGACGCTAGCTTCTGATATGAGAAAAGAAGTTACAGACATTAAAAACAAAGCCAAATAAATGAAAGAGCTGCAAGAGGCGGCTCTTTTCATTTATGGATGTATGTATATCGGTCATGATACTTCCCATTCTCGCGCGTAATCTGTAAAGTGTCCTTATTCAAAATATTAATAGTTAGACTGTAAGTATCCATTATCAGTTTGCCTTTTGCGGTAATTAACCAGGTTCCTGCTTTGAGAATATCTTTTTCTCCTTCGCAGCGGACTTTACCACTCCTTACCTCGTAGGTATTATAAGCACCGAAGCGTAGCTCATCGTCTTTGTCACACTGTTTTTCGCTCTGTTCAACAATTTTCCATGCAGTATTTCCGACTTTAACTTCTAAAGTGCCGTAGTAATTCCAAGTCTTTTGAGTTAAAAGCCGTTCTTGTTCATCAGTTGCAATTAAAGTCAAGCCGCTAAAGGTCGGCCATAATGCAATGCAAAGAATCATGCAGATAGGCATTTTGCTTTTCATTCTATAAATATGTAATTAACGAGCGAAAAGGACAATATTAAATTCCAGTTATTATTAATCATTAACACAAAGTTAGATTAAGGGCTTCTGTAGCGGTCAAAAGCTTCCGGCATAAACGCTCTTGGCCAATGCACTTTAGCCATTTATTCCTTTTCCTTTTGACCTTGATTGCCCTTAATCTGATCGAGCGCCATAATTAATTTTTAATCATCAAATTATGGAAAAGCTTCAAAATCAAATTTCATTGTTCCAAGTAGCAGAAATCAATATTACTTATAAACCAAAGTTCAAAGCCTCTGAGAGACCAAAGGTTTCAAGTTCCAAAGACCTTTACAGCGTATTATACAATAATTGGGATTTAGATATATTAGAATTGAAAGAGCAGTTTAAAATCATCTTATTAAACCGAGCAAATAAGGTACTTGGAATTTCCGAAGTGTCTACCGGAGGATTTGCCGGCACAGTTGCAGACCCTAAAGTCATTTTCTCAACTGCCTTAAAAGCATGTGCCAGTTCAATTATCCTAAGCCATAACCATCCATCAGGAAATTTGAAGCCAAGTCAGGCTGATTTAAATTTAACAAGGAAAATAAAGAATGGTGGGGATTTGCTTGACATAGCGGTTCTCGATCATATCATCCTGACTGCCGAAAGTTATTTTTCTTTTGCAGATGAAGGGCTTTTATAGCCCTTTTTTTTGAATATTCAAACTTAAATAAAAAAGGGTTGTACTTAGTACAACCCTACATCTACCTATGAAAAACGTCCCTTTGGGAGGGACAAACGATGTTACACAATCTTTCTAGCAATGCCAGATTTCGATTTAGCATTGCTATATGGGATTTATCTAATTTGCGGGCGATATTGGCCTTCATTATTCATTAAATCCAGAAATCGTTTATTTAATTTCTTTGCCGACTGGTAAACTAAAATAAAAAGTAGAGCCATTACCTTGTTCACTTTCTAACCAAATTCTTCCTCCATGGCGTTCAATGATTTCTTTACAAGAGATAGGCAAAGAACTAAATGCTTGTGAGGACAATGTGAGCTAAAGACGCAATTATTAAATCAATTACGACCGCTTCCTCACTTCCCTGATTATCGCAATCAACGCGACCACTATACTTACCGGAAGTATATAGCCGAGATAGTTTTTGATTTGAGGAAACTGAGCACCTAGCAGATAGCCTGCCATGGTAAACGCGCTTACATACAATAGAACAGCAGTTAGAGAAAGCGGAAAAAAGGTACGAACAGGCATTCGGGTTGTGCCCGCAATAACTGGGCTAAAGGGCCGGATAACCGGTAAAAACTTACCTAAAATAATTGCTCCTTTTTTATGTTTCCTGATATATTCTTCGGCCATGTTCAGATACTTTTTCTTGAAGTACCAGGTGTCTTCCTTACTGTAAATACGGTGTTTGAAGCGTCTCCCGATGTAAAATCCGGAAATATCCCCGGCAAAGGCTGCGAAAATAATACAAACTAGTAAAGTGACGATATCAACCTTTAGCGTTTGGCTGCTAACCAAAAGGCCGGCTGTAAAAAGCAAAGTTTCTCCTCCGGGTACAATAAGGCCGAGGAGTAACCCGGTTTCGGCGAATACAAGCGCAAGAATAATGAAAAAGCCTCCCCACTCAATTAGTCCCGATGTTTCAATTAACAGTATCATAAGAAAGAAATTTGATAGCATCTTGCATAGCATGTTAGTTGTTAAAAAAAAGTGAAATATGATGAGCAAGATTATAGGAGTAAGTTATCTTAATGCCGAAAGTATCACAGATTTCTTTTACGACTGCAAGCCCAAGGCCACTTCCTTTTGAATTTCGCCCTTTGTGAAACCTATCAAATATTTGTTCATGATTGAAATCTATTTTGGGCCCTGAGTTAGATATCTGTAAGGAGTTCTCAGTTAAGGAGCATTCAATTGTTCCACCCTGATTATTGTGTCGGATCGCATTGCTTAATAAATTGTTCAGCAAAATATCAAGAAGATCTTTATTTACACGTATTGAAGAACTTTCAAGATTTAAATCAATCTGAAGATTTTTAGCCTTTATTAATTCTTCAAACTGGGTAATTTTCTTTTCTAAAGTTTGCTTCAAGTCTATTACCTCGGCTTCCTGATATTGATTATTGCCTATTTTGGTTAAAAGTAGCAACATCTGATTTAGCTTAGTTAATCGCTCGGTTGCATTAAATATACCTTGCAGGGGCTCGGTTTGATTTGCTGTTGAAGTTTGTATTAAAAGATCAAGCTTTGATTTAATAATTGCCAAAGGAGTTTGCATTTCATGGGAGGCATTCTCCGTGAAATGCTTTAAGGTCTCATATTCACGTGCTACTCTTTCAGTCATCAAACCGACCGATTTATTTAACTCATCAAATTCTTGCACCTTACTGGGAGGAAGGCTTAGCATTTTATTTGTGTGTAAATCAAATGCTTTTAGTTGCAGAAGAGTGTTAAAAAATGGCTGCCACACTTTACCCAAAACAAAGCGATTGATCAAAAATATCATTACAAATAATAGCGAAAAAATAAGACCAGTAATTCCGACAATTAACCTCAGAAGGTATTCTGCCTCTACCTGGGATTTATATACAACCGCTTTAAAGGGGGTACCATTAGCTAAAACTGGAAACGAAAGACTTCTATAAGGTTCCGTTTTACCATCCTTTGTGCTTAATTGCTTGGTATCAAGAATTTCGCGATTTAGATTTGCAGAGTCTGCAGGTTCAAATTTTATAAGCTGATGCTTATAATCTGAGGCTACGGGCAACTTATTGTTAAACTTTATATAATCGAGAATCTCTTGTTCCTCAACCCGCAAATCTTTATCTATTTGACGGATTAAAATTGTTCTGATAATATAATAATACGCCACACTGCTTAACAGCATAATTATAAACGCTGTTAAAAGATGCACTCGACTATACTTGTTTAATAATTTCATTGGTCGATGAATCTATACCCCATGCCATAAACGGACTTAATATAATCCGGACATGTTTTTTCAGCTAGTTTTTTTCTAAGATTTCTGATATGAGTATAAATAAAATCAAAGTTATCGGCCATATCCATCTCATCACCCCAAAGATGTTCTGCGATAGCATTTTTGGAAATGACTTTTTTTTGATTGGTAATAAAATATAATAGCAACTCAAACTCTTTTTTAGTTAAATCTAAAGGTTCTTTCAAAAAATAAGCTATTTTAGACATAGTGTCAATTGAGATATCATGGAAGTCAACTATGGTATTCCCATTGAAGCTTCTTCGTCTAATAATCGCTGCAAGCCTGGCACTCAGTTCAGCCAGATGAAATGGTTTGGCGAGATAATCGTCTGCACCTAACTGGAACCCTTCTATTTTGTCATCCAAAGAATTTTTAGCAGAAATAATGAGCACCCCATCCAACTTTCTATTAATCTTAAGATACTTAAGAAGCTCTAGTCCGCTTCCCCCAGGTAAAGTGATATCAAGCAGGATACAGTCATAGTCATATAATCCAATTTTCTCTTTAGCTGCATAATAGTCAATTGCAGTTTCACATAGATAACCTTGCTCTTTTAGATAACTAACCAAGCTACCACTAAGTTCCTGTTCGTCTTCTACTATAAGTATTTTCAAGCTAATTCAATTTTTGTTTGTTTGGGCTTTCCGAAGGTCCAGTAAATTAACGGAAGAAAAAACAGATTCAGAATGGTAGAGGTAGTTAATCCGCCCAAAATTACAATTGCCATCGGATATTCGATTTCCTGTCCCGGCTTGTTACCACTTATTACGATCGGGAGTAAAGCAAGCGAAGCTGCAAGAGCTGTCATTAAGATAGGTGTCATTCTTTCTAACGCGCCCCGTATAATCATATGCAATCCAAACGGTTCGTTTTCTTCTGTTTCCAGATGGCGGTAGTGACTAATGAGCATAATAGCATTTCTTGCGGCAATTCCCAATACTGTAACGAACCCCACTAATGAGCCCAGGGACAATACGCCTCCCGAAATCCAGGCGGCAAGGATGCATCCCGACAGGGCAAACGGAAGACTAAGCATAATTAGGCTTGCTGTGCGGTAGGATTTAAAATCGATATACAGAATCATGAAGATCCCCAAAATGGACAGGAGCATCAGGCTGTATAACCTGCTTTGAGATTTTTGGCGTTCTACATATTCACCCAGAATCTCGGGGTGATAGCCAGCATCAAAGGATACTCTGCTTAGTTTAGTGTCGATATCGCGGGCAACCGCACCCAAATCTCTGCCCTTGGTATTACAAGTTACATCAATCCGTCTGGAGGATTGTTCGCGGGTAATTTCGTTTGGCGTTGGAGCAACGTACACATCAGCCACGTCTTTTAATGGTACACGCCCTCCTCGCGGAATATCAATCAGTAAGCTACGAATATCTTCTATGCTGGCTCGTTGGTCGTTGGTTCCCCAAACTACCACATCAAATATCTTCTGGTTCTCGTAGACTTCGCCAGCCTTGGTTCCGTTTACCAGTGTGTTGATAGCACTGCGCACGTCACTTGCAGATACCCCAAAGCGTGCAGCTTTATCAGCCTGAAACTTTACAGCCAGCTGAGGTACCAGCGTTTGTGGCTGGACTTTTAAATCGCTTACGCCATCTACCTTTTCAAGTACCTTACCAATTTCCTTCGCCTTGTCTTGCAAAACTGCAAGGTCAGAGCCGTAAATTCTCACTACGATACTGGCACTGGTTCCGGTAAGCACTTCTTTTACACGTTCGCGCAGATAGGTAAGCACATCGCGGTAAAGGCCCGGATAGCCGTCCACCACTTCCTGTATTTTGTCGACGGTTTCCTGATAATCTACTTCAGGGTCAACACTTATCCAGTTTTCGGTAAAATTCGGGCCAACAACTTCATCAGCCACTTCAGCGCGGCCAATATGTGCCCCAAAGTTGCGGACACCAGGAATGGCTCTGAGTTCGTTACTGGCACGCTGGGTAATTCTTGTCATCGCTTCCAATGAAGTCCCAGGCTTTTCAACCCAATGCATCAGGAAATCGTATTCCTTAAAATGGGGGAGAAACTCTTCACCCAGAAGGGGAGATAATCCAAAAGTGAGCAGAATAGTCGCCCCCATGATGATAAAAGCTTTTTTGGGCTTTGCGATAATGCGGTGTAAAAAGTTTTCGTATTTAGGTTTAAGATAGAGAACAGGTTTTGGTTCCTTCTCCGGCTCGCTTGCATTGCCGGATGTATAACGGTTCTTTAACAGTATGAGGGAAAGTGCCGGTGTTAATGTTAAGGCAACGAATAGGGAAGCCATAATAGCCAGCATATACGATAAAGCCAGCGGCTGAAAAAATGAACCTGACAATCCCGGAAGGAAAAACACAGGCATTAATACCAACGCTACAATCAAGCTACCGTAAACCACCGCACTCCGTACTTCCATCGATGCGGTAAATACCACCTGGATAGCAGGCTTTGGCTGCGCAAGAAGTGCGTTCTGTTTTAACCTCCTTACAATATTTTCTACGTCGATAATGGCATCATCTACCACTTCACCGAGTGCGATTACTAAACCAGCAAGCACCATAGTATCAATCGTTCCGCCACGGTAATGGAGTACAATCATGGCAATCACTAAAGAGAGCGGGATTGCCAGCACGCTGATTAAAGCTGTCCGCCAGTCTTTTAAAAAGAAGAAAAGTACCAAAATAACCAGAATACAGCCTATCAGGAGCGCCTTGTTAAGGTTGTGCAGAGACATTTCGATAAAGGTTGCGGGGCGGAAGATCGTCGAATCGAAGGTCATACCCTTCATAGCAGGACGCATTTCTTCAATCACCTTTTCTACCTGCCGGGTTACTTCCAGCGAGTTTGCCTGCGGCTGTTTTTCAACGATAAGCAATAAACCGGGCCCATCGTTAATAATGGCATCGCCGATAGGGGCGCGGAAACCTTCTGTAACTTCAGCTATTTCTCCTAAACGAACCTGAAGCCCGTTCTTTGTGGAAAGGGTAACCTGGGCCAGGTCTTCTGCCTGGTAAATAGTCGGAAGGTGCGATACTGCCATGCGCTGGTTGGGCATGTCGACAAAACCGCCGCCGAACTGGCGTGTCGCATCGCTTACCGCAGTAACCACCTGGCTTAGTTGCAGATTGTTGGCATATAAACGCTCTGGATTTACCTTGACCTGCAATTGCCTGTCGCGCTGACCCCAGATTGCCACATTGGCTACACCCGGGATAGACATCAACCTTGGACGCATAGTCCAGCGCACCTCGGTTGTCATCGCCATTTGGGAAAGCGTTTTTGAACTTACTCCAACTTTCAGTACCCTGCTGGTTGATGATAAAGGCGTAAGCATAACGGGTGGCCGTGCAACTGCGGGAAGGGTGGTAGCTACCCTTGTCAGCCTTTCCTGAACCAATTGTCTTGCTTCAATAACCCCGGTTCCTTTCTTGAAATCAAGCACGATTGAGGCTAAACCGAGCACCGACTTTGAGCGAAGCCTTGTTGTATTCGGTGTACCGTTCAACGCGTTTTCGATAGGAACAGCAATTAAGGCTTCAACCTCTGCTGTGGACAAACCCGGTGCTTCCACTTGTATTTCTACATAGGGAGGTGCAAATTCCGGAAATACATCATAGGACGCGTTTTTCACGACATTGTAGCCTACTATCATCAGCAGGCCCATGAGGGCAACCACAATAACTCGTAGTTGCAGGGATGTTAATACCAGCCAGCGCATTATTTACCTCCCCCAAATTCTGTCCCGAACAACTCTGCAGTGCCATCGGTAACTATTTTGGCACCGATAGCCGGGCCGCTTTTTAAGAGTGCACGATTATTTGCTACTTTCAAAAGTTCCACGCGCCTTCGCACAAATACATTGGGTTCGGTATTTTCATATACCCATGTATTACCATAAATATCATACACAACCGAAGAGTAAGGAACCACGAGCCCGGATACATTGCCTTTATATGGTAACGTTACGCTGATTTTTTGTCCAGGCCTGAATGTGCCGCGGCTATTGTCAATCTCATAATATAGGTCTACCGAACTGGCCAGTGGGTCGGATGTTGAAGGGCCGGTAACCGGACGAGCGGTAACTGAACCTGATGCGCCGGTGAATTCGGATAGTCCCTGCACATAGGCGTTTGCACGAACATCAATTTGGGCTTCATCTCCGGCATATACCGGTACCCTAACCCATAAATTTTGCAGGGAAACAATGTCTGCTATGGGGGCGGCATTTGCCAGAACCTGATTACTGCTGCTATACACTTTCTGAATTACGCCGCTTATCGGTGCTTCAATACTCAATGAAGACATGCGGCTGGCCAGAGCCTGACTATTGTTTCCTTTCAATAACTGCTGCCGGTTTCTGGCTACCCGAAGCTGAGCGGCAATTACAGCCAGTTCTGCTTCGGCTTCCTGTTTGGCCCGCAAGCTTCCGGCTTTTTCCTGATAAAGCTGTGATGTACGTTTTACTTTTTCAAGTGCAACATTATACTGGATCTGTCTTTGCGAAACGTCTTCTCCCGCATTTAACATGTCTTTCTCTGATGGAAGGATAATCAGGCGCGCCAACTGCTGACCTCTTGATACCTGCTGGCCCGCCGTTATCGTACGGCCACTTCCCGCTGCTACCAATGTACCGGCAACCGGTGCGGTAAGTGTAATTGTTTTACCGGGAACGGCAACTATTTCGGCACTGAAAGAACGGCTGTTGTTTACCAGATCGTTCTGCACTTCAACGGTCTTTATCCCGAGGCGTTCTACAGCCTTCGGAGTAAGTGTGATTCTATTTAAATCACCTTCTTTAACGGGATTACTTTGCTCCGCAGGGCCTTTGGCTTTTTCTTCTTTTTTACCGCCCTCGCAGGCACCGGTAATAAAAGTTCCCGCAAGTAAGATGACGAAAAGGTATCTCATAGTTTGTATTAATTTTTTTCAGTTTTTTTACCGATACTTAAATTAAGCTGACTTACCGAGCGGCGGAGTTCCGCTTCAATTTCAGCTTTGCGAAGCAAGCCATTAGTAAGTTGCCGCATAGCCTCCAGAACCGGGAGGTATGAAATGTCGCCTCGTTTAAAGGCCAATTGCGAAAGCTGGACGGCTTCCTGCAAGGCGGGCAAAGTTTTACCGTTCCAGATTTGGTATGACTTTAAGGTTTGTTCATATCTGTCGTACGCGTTTGCCACGTCGAGCGAAATTCGCTGGCGGATGGCTACATAGTTGAAAGAAGCTTGTTCCATTTCTGCCCTTGCCCGCGCAATTTTCCCCTGGTTACGGTTAAGTACAGGAAGTTCCATTTGTATCCCCGGATTAAAAGTGTTGGGCAAGAGCTCGCTTCCTCCCTTGCCATCAATATGCTGAAAGTTTAAGGTTGCCATAAAGTTTAGTATCCGCGAACGTTCCCAGCCGAGGCGGTTAGCGCCAGACGTTATTGCCAGGGCCGCCGACTGCAATTCTGGCTGATTTTCAAAAGCAAGCCTGAGGTATTCGTCCTTCGACACCTTTTGATTTATAAAGTCTGTCTTTGAGAGGACATACGTTAACGTGGTGTCGGGCGAATACCCCAGTAGTGTGTTTAGACGGTGGGCGAAAAGTATAGTATCAAGGCTTGCTTTGTTGTATTCATCTATGGCCGCTGCACTATCGGCGCGGGTGGTTAGTGTTTCCAGTTCACTGATATCCCCCAGGCGGAAGCGAACATTTGACAGAACTTGTATTTCTTTTCGTATTAGGGCGGTTTGGTTTAATATCGCGGCCCGTTCTTTGGCCCATTGCAAATCAGCGAAAGAAGTTTGAACGTCGCGAATTAAGGTATAGCCGCGCTGGAGCATATTTTGAGCGGTACGTTCTATTTCGGTGTGCGCAAGTGCTATTCGCTTCGGTCGCTGCCATAAAAAGTCGAGCCCAAAATTGATATATCCCGATACATTTATTCCGCCGGAAGGCAAAAGATACCGCAGGAGCGGATTTGATACCATACCGGCATCGGTTAAATCTGCCTGTGCAATGGTGATGCTGGCTAAGTCGGCTTGATACTGAGGATTGTTGAAGAGCGCCAGAGAAATTGCCTCCTCTTCTATAATCCCATCATTCATTTGAACTTTTGGAGGAAGGAGACTAAGGCCTGGTTTTACTTCCTTGGCTAACTCATAACCAAACTGTTGTTTAATTTTTTCGCTTACAGTATTCCGGGAAACTTTCGATCGAGTAGAACAAGAACTCAACCCTACAAGACAGATAAATCCTGTAACTTTACCGCACAAACTTATAAATGTGGAAGCTTTTAGCTGCATTTAGCTAATGTAGACATGAAATCTCAAGCAAATCTTAAGTTATAAGTTTTAGAAAAAGTCGGGTATGAATTTGCTGGAAACTTTAGCAAATCCCAGAAGTGACTAGTACGTATTAAGACTTTATATCAGAGAGATGAAACCTAATTTGGACTTCTTAATTTCCCGTTTTTAAATAAGAAATATGCCGTCTGATAATAAGCTATCGCTTGTTCTACTAAAGTTTTAGGCAAACTAGTCGGAGTTTGCAAATTCTGGCTTTTATTATATAAATACGTTTCTACCTTTTTCTGCGGAGATAGGATAACCAGGCTATCCTGTTTCATGTAAGCTAATTTTTGATATGTCCCGAGTACTATTCTGGGAGAATAGCTTGTTGATAAGACATTTTTCCCGAACAAATTACTTCGGTATTGCCATCCAAGAATATTAAATAAAGTTGGATACAAATCTATTTGAGAACACATCTTATCAATTTTACCATTGTTTCCCTGCGGTAGATTATAAATCATACAAGGTATATGATATTTAGAAATATCTATTTCGTTTTTACCTGCACTACTTGCACAATGGTCTGCAACGAAGATTATCACAGTATTCTTGAACCATGGTTTTGTCTTGATCTTTCGTAAAAAATCTCCAATGGCGTAATCGGTATACTTTACTGCACCTTCTCGTCCTGATCCGGAGGGTATATCAACAGCACCTGATGGATATGTAAACGGACGATGATTGGAAGTGGTCATTACAAAATTGTAAAATGGCTTACCCTTGGCGAAACTTCTATCTACGTTGTCGATTACAGCATTATATAAATCGCCGTCGCAAATACCCCAGGCATTTTCAAAAGTCACTTGCTTGTCCGAAATAATTGTGCGATGTGTTTTATAATTATCTCCTACGCTTATATTTCTTCCCCTATCAATAATATTGAACCCATTTGAGCTGAAATATTGGTTCATGTTGTCGAAATAGCCATCCCCGCCATAAAAGAAGGATGTGCTATATCCTTTCTGTCTGAATATCTCTCCGATAGTTGACAAGTTTTCATTGTGAGGTCTTCTGACGATACTATTACCCGGTGTAGGTGGTACTGCTAAACTTAGTGCTTCCATACCTCGAACTGTTCTGGTACCGGTTGCATACATGTTAGTAAAGAGAAGGCTTTTCTCTGCAATTGAGTCAAGAACTGGAGTAAGGTTTTGAGTATTTCCAAAATGTGACATGAAATCTGCACTGAAACTTTCTATCGTTATCATGATTACGTTAGGCATCTGAGAATTTTCAGCCCGCGACACTGTTCTCAAAATGGATTCTCCATTTTCAATAAATGATGATTCAGGTTCCTTTAACTCTTCCCTTATTAGTGAAAAAGCTGTCTTATTATCTAATAGAGCATAGAATTGCTGATAATTCAATTCGTTGTTCTTAAAAGCAGCGAAGAAGGAATAAGTACCTGCCTTTGACAATTCATTTTGATACCGGTTAGGAGAACTTTCTGCCCAATCATTTTTTACTGAAATGATATATATAGCCCCAAGAGACCAGAGTACGCCGGTAAAGACCAGGCGATGCTTAAATGAGGTTCTGGAATTAAAGCTTTTAGAGAATGCACCAAATTTTCTAAATAGAATGATGACTATCAGAGTAACCAGTAAGACATAGCTAATTAAGATAGGAAGAGGGTACGACTCATTGATATTATTAATTACCTCGAAAGTATAAATCAGATAATCAACAGCAATAAAATTAAATCGGCTCTCAAATTCCTGCCAAAAGGTGAGTTCAGCAAAAAATGAAAACAGACTTATTAAAACCATTAAGGATATTATCACATAGTTGACTATGTAGTTAAATTTTGATTTTAATAGCTTTCCGGGCAATAAAAGGAGATATAACGAATATGGAATAGTATAGAAGACAGCTACACCTACATCAAAAATAAAACCCTTTATAAAGAGGACGAAGCAAGGGAAAAAACTAATATCTGCTTTAGAAAATGAAAATACTGTGAGTAATGCCCGGACTATGAAGGAAATTACTATAAAGTAAACGATAAAGGCACAAAGAGCACTGTACCTGCTTCTCGGAAATTGTTTTATCATTAACGTTTAAATTCGATTGACTACTACGCAAAATTAAGGTTTCAGGGCTAGAGTTACGCATTGCTTAAAACCTTTGGCGCAAAGCAATTGATGGTTGCAGCCCTTCATCGGAGTATCCCGCGACAGCTCTAATGAAAAGGCGATTAAACGGAGCGATAAATATACCAGCCCCATATCCCTGATGAATGGTGGCGGATTTTTCATGTTTCACCCAAACTCTGCCAGCGTCATAGAATCCGATTAACCCGACTTTACCCGGCAGAACATAATGAAGGAAGTTTGGAAGTGTAATGCGGGCTTCAAAATTATTATAAGCGAGATGGTCTCCGGCAAAACGAAATTTTCTGTAGCCTAGTAAATTATCCTGGCTGCCTAAAAATGCGCTTTGATAAAACGTAGTTTGGCCAAAGGTTAAACCTCCGCCCATACGGTTTGCAAAAACAACCCTGCCTTTATAAAAGGATTTGTACAAAGATAGCTGAGGGAAAACTTGCGCATAATCTTCTGAGTATTTGTTTAACCCTTCAAAGCCCTGAATCTTAAGAGTGAAGTTAAGCCCTTTCGAAGGAAGGATTTTGTTATCACGGAGATCCCAGCTTAAATTGAAATTTAAGCCTGCATGGGATTTATCCTCTGATAAATTTTCGAATTGGCTGGTTATTACCGGATCATTAATGAACCGTCCCAGGTTGTCCCTGGTGCTAAATCTGAAATACTGAAATGACGGGCCGGCAGATACAGATAGCGTTTTACTGGTATTGAAACGCAATTTCGGATCTAACTGAAGATAGGAATACTTAACTCAATAAAACGTTCTAAAATCTCCCGTTTGATCAAAATCCGTTTCATTTCCTCGGCCGAAGAAATTTAGAATATTTCCCTTAAAGTCGCTGAAGCCGTTAATCGTTAGATCTGTGTTTTTTAAAACCGATATCCATTCGGCGTTATATTGAAGCAAAAAAGACGTAGAGTTAAAGTTTTTAAGAACAGAAAACTTCTGCATGCTTCCATAGGGTTCTTTACGAAAACCTTCTTTGGTTATTTTATATCCCAAACCTAAAAATATTCCATCTACCGAGCGAAGATCAACCGTAGGAGCAATGCCCGTAGAATTGGTATATAGATTGGTGAAAACCTTTTTGGTGTTAAGTGTATCGTTTGAAGAATGTAAAGCAAAGTGCCTTCCGTTATCAATAAATTTATCATTGTCCCGGTTCTCATAAACATCAACTTTGCCTTTAAATGCGATTACCTCATAGGTTTTTTGACCCTCGCCACCAACAATTCTAATTTTGATTTTAGTTGTCGGGACATTGATTTTAAACACATCATTACCTTTTCCCGTAAAGAAACGCAGTTCCCTTGTTATATCTGGTTGGAAAGTATTCGAAAAGAGATTTTGATCCTTATTGCCTGATTTAGAAAGCTTGTAAATATTAACAACCATTCTTCCTTTTTCATCCTCCGTCATCTCTACCAATTCAGTTTTGTCCGAAGTGCGAATGTCCGTAACAGAATATAGGAAACGATAGTATTTGTCCATCGCACCAACCATATTGTCACGGCGACTTTTCAGTGTATTGAATATCAACTCCTTTCTGATTGATTTAGAGGACTCGGGCAGCTTGTTGACGGCATCCATTATAATTCTGTCTGGCAAAGCTTTGACGAAATTATTCGTCATCTGCATCCATTCCTCATAAGTATATTGATTCAGAAACTGTTGATTCAGTTTTCGTCCATTGATAAAGAAAGCATTTACATCCTTATAATTAGGATTGAAGCCTTCAAGAAAGGATAGCAGACTTGTGCTTGCAACAGCTTTAGGCAATAAACCCTCATTGACATAAAGAACTTGATCCCTATCTCTCGGAACGACTAAATATTTTTTGCCATCACCTTTTTGCAGGTCTGCCCATCTCCATTGATCTTCATGTCTGCCCCAGTCTGCAATTAAAAGGTCAAGTAGCCGCGCTCTAAAGAAAACTGAGGAGTCAATCTTATTGTCGTTATCTTCATCCAGTTTGCCCAGCATTTTTATAGTGTTATCCGAATCACCTTCAGGTTCACGTAACTCCAATAAGCAAACTGTGCCTTCAAATTCTTCTGCATACTGACCTAACGCTTTATCCGTACCTACTATTCCTATTATTGGATTAGTATGAGGAACTTTTACAGCTTTGGCTAAAACAGGAACAATCAATGCGGAATAAGGGTGTTGTGCAGAAAAATTATCGTCCACCCACTTCTCATAAGCTGAGCCGTGAATAACCTCAGGAGCCAAACCTTTTGAATACTTTTCTACACTTCGCAAAATCCACTCAACTCCAGCTTTGTCTTTAAGGCGTAAAGAATGAGATTGGTGGCCGCCACCCAATTCAGTGGGCATTAATCCAGTTGAAATTTCGGAAATCTTGATAATGGGTAATTTGGTGTTAGCCGCCCACTCCTTACGATAATTTTCTCCAAAAAGCTTTTTGTGAATGCTCGAAACATCATTATAAGAAGGGTGAAGACGAACCTCAGAGCTGTCTTTAATTTGAAGTGTTTGCGCAGACAAAGCAATGGTGGCATTCACAAATAGGACGACAAAAAGTACTTTAATCATATGGCGTTATTTGTTGGCTTTAAATTGACCTGATATGGCTTTTGTTAATTATCGGGCTTGTATGTTAGCGTCGGCAAAACAACTCCGTTGTTATACTGGAAATTAAATGAGACTTTTTTCTTTTTTACTCCCTCTTCTCTTTGAACTTTAGCATAGCGATGGTAATTATTGACTACTTGCCTGCCACTAAGATGCCCTAATGCGGCTCCCACAAATACGTCTGTAAACCAGTGTCTGTTTTCAGTAATCCGACTGATGCCGATTAAACTTGCTGCTGTGTAGGATATAATTGGAATTAACGGTTTATCTCGATATTCCATCGCATAAACGGTAGCAGCGGAAAATGCGACAGTGGTATGTCCAGATGGAAATGAGCTGTTCAGCTTTTTCCCATTCTTATCTTTTCCCACATTTGAAAATGGTCCGTGAAAGGTCGGCTCAGCATCAATCCTGTCGACACTATAAGAAGAAGGCCTTTCTCTTCCTGACAATGTTTTAAATATATAACTCATAGCTGCGCTAGTAAGGTAGGCTTGACTGGCTAAAAAAGTAGTGGTCTTGACCTTCTCATTATTAAAAGCAAACCCATAAGCACCGATTGCACCTAATGAGATGGCTTCATATATCCCACCTGTATTAGTGATTCCTTTACTTATATTGGCCAGTGCCTTATTATCAGTTCTTAACTTTAAAGCCTGTTTTTGAATTGGTTCGTCTGCCAGGATCAGTATACCTGTCACTGCTGCAAAGGCCCCAAATCGTGCCCATCCCTTAGCTCCGGTATGAAGAGGAGCTGTAAGTTGTTGTTTAAAATCACTGCCCAGCAAAATGAAATAAGTTGAACCTGTAATTTGGGTTCTGTTATTATAGGCTTGTGGCTTGATGTTATTATCTTGCTTGCCTGCAGCATCGGTTTTCTTATTTAAGCTATCAAGCTTTTGAACCAAAGAATCAGTTTTCTGAGCCATCGTGAAGATTGGAATTGAGACCAGTGTTATTAAAAAAAGCTTCAGTTTCATAGGATGATAGTGTTGTTTTCGATCTAAATGTTTAAACAATAAAAAATGTTTGAACCGCTATACTACCGAAGTATTCTGAAGAGAATCTGAAGATCGATGGTTAACTTCAGAATTTCTACAAGATCGAGTCATAATTTTAATGATTATCGATTCTAGAATGAGGAAAGTATTAATTGCTCTATTGTGTTGGGTTAATATAAATTGCTATGCTTCCTCGCTAGATTCAGCAAAAGTCGACTCACTACCTGTTGTAACTTCTTTCCGAAAAATCAGCGCTAAGAAAATCAGGCCATATATTACTCCGGGAATTCTTATGGGATACGGTTTTATGTCGCTCGATAATAAATCTATCCAATTTGCTGATAGCGAGATTAAACACGAGATATTGGAAAGCTTTCAAGGGTTTTCAACCAGGATTGACGATAAGTTGCAATATCTTCCGGCGGCAGGTGTTTTCGCTTTGAATTTAGCAGGTGTCAAAAGCAAGAATCATTTTGTTGATCGCTCCATAATGTATTTTATTTCACTCACGCTAATGGGGCATACTGTTGACTATTTGAAAGATAAAACGCATAAAATTCGTCCGTCTGGTGGAGACAACCGGTCATTTCCGTCTGGTCATACCGCTACCGCCTTCGTCGCTGCGGAATTTATGCGTCAGGAATACAAAGATATCTCACCGTGGTATGGTTATGCTGGCTATTCCGTGGCTGCTGCTACTGGCGCTATCAGAATGTTTAAGAATGCACATTGGTTTAGCGATGTTCTGGCCGGCGCAGGCATAGGTATACTTAGTACAAAGATTACCTATATTGGATACCCCTGGATAAAAAAGAAAATCTTAAGACACACTCAACAGGATATTCGACTAATTCCGATATATCAAAATGGCAAGGTTGGCTTTTCATTCCGGCAGCCACTTTAAAATACTAATCGCAAGGAAAGATTTTAAGTTTTTCGAGATTGAGGTCTTTCAGTTCTTGCAAAATGGTACGTCCGTAGTGAGTGAAATACGTATGTTCTGATAGCATTGAACAATTTTCTTCATTCCAATCCATATCCGAATAACTTTTATTTAGATAGCAACTCCATTCCACTCTTAACTTATCAGCAATCAGTCGGTAGTCAGAAAACGTTAGGTGCATGAAATCTGCGTCGCATAATACTTGCTCTAATAAATTCTGTGGAGTCTGTGGATATTTAGTAGCTTCAATACACCCGATAATTTGCTGGATACGGGCCTGTGGAAAGCTAAACTTTGACAAAAATATTTTTGCAATCCGAATACTTTCTTCTTCATGGCCTTTATATAAATGAAGGTAGCCGGTATCGTGGAGCCATGCTGCAATTTCAACTGTTTCCTGATCTTCTGCAGACAGTTCAGTTCGAACACCTATTTCTCTCACACCGTTTACAACATCTAGTGTGTGATCCAGATTATGAAACGTTAAGGTGATGGGTAACTTATCTTTTAACAGATAGACCACATATGCTGATACTTCTGATAATATTTCTGATTGCATGATACTGGCAGTCTTGCAAATTAAATTTAAATTCTGTGGAGAAGTTGAAGTAAATCTGCCATACACTAAAGATTGTTATCAAACTGAAGATTATCTTTCTTCTTCTTAGTAGCTGTGCCAAAAGTATAGCTAAAACCAAGGTAAAAGATTCTCGAATTACTTACAGTTTTAGAATGAATTTGCAGTCCGGGTGTATCCAAAGCTTGCTCCTGGCGAAGTGTTTTGAATAAATCTGAAGCAGTAAAGTAGACTGAGCCTTTCTTCTTCAACACTTCTTGCCGTAAGCCCATATTCATGACATAACTGGGAAGAACCTTGCCTTGAGGAGTTAACCTGGCAGAACGATAATTCGAATTTAATTGTAAAATGGTACTGCTTCGTAAAGTAATTATAGAATTGAAGTTTGTGCTCCACGTCACTGTCGACCGTTTATTACTGTACCCCAGGTTAGAGGCGTCAATCTGGTTGTAAAACAAGTTAGCGGTAAAGTTTGAACTTATCCGGCTATTAATACTGCCAGATACCACTACGTCTGCACCCACAGCCTGATCATTAGACAGGTTCTGGAAAGATGTTATTAATATTGAGCTGTTTGCTGGCGAGGGTGTTGATACGGACGTGAAGCCATTGTATTTGTAGCGATAGTAAAAGCCCGGAAGAATTGTAAGTTTATCGTTCTTCCATTGATATCCTAATTCTATCGAATGGATGAGCTCAGGTTTCAAATATGGATTGCCTACTCTGATATTTGTAGGATCTCTGTATTCTGCAAAAGGATTCAAATCATCACCTTCGGGACGGTTCACGCGTCTGCTATAATTTAACTGCAATTCTCTGCTTTTATTCAGTTTATAAGATAAGTGCAGGCTCGGATATACTTTAAAATAGCGGCTGGGAATAACCGTTCCCGCAGAAACTAATTTTGATTTGATGTCAGAATACTCTGCACGTAAACCGCTGACAAAGCCAAATGCACCAAAAGAATGCGAGAAGGTTCCGTAAACGGCATTGATATTTTCATTGTATATAAAGCGATTGGTTTTGGTCAAATCAGTTACAAATCTGGCTTGAGTGACTTTGTAAGCTTCTCCAAAGAAATCCAGATCCTGTTTGTTAAACTCTCCGTCATAACCAAGTTCAAGTTTGGTTTCATCGTTTATCGGATTTTCGTAACTAAGGGTAACTTGCTTGTCGTCTGATGTTTGTTTGATGATGGTATTATCTAGAGAATCAGGACGTATGGGAAGCTTATATTGGTTGGTAAAATAATTATTCTCCGTTTCGGGCGAATGAGAAATATTCATCTCCAAACGAAGCAAATGATCTTCTTTTTTAAAGTCATGTTCAAAATAAGCCGTAGCATCGGATTCAAGTTCGCTCTCGTTGTTAGAGAGGATTCTATTATATCGCTCATTTTGATTGCGTAGAGTTATAATTTTACCGGTAATATCATTCTTTTTTTGACTCCTCAAGTAATAATTGCCGGATGCTCCAAATGAGTTCTTTTCATTGGGTGTAAAATCAATACCGGCACTTGCTATATTCGAGAAGGGCCGGGCTACTGCTGCTAAACTGTCGGCAGTATAAACTAAAGGAGTCTGCTGATTTCGGTTATTATAAGACGAGCGGTGCCGATCATCCTGCCGGATACTGTAACTACCAAATACATTAAACTTTTTGGGATTATAATTTAAAAAAGCACTGGCATTATAACGTTCGGCAGTTCCGCCGTTTATCGCTATATTTCCATTTAAGCCCAGCTTAGTATTTTTCTTTAGAACAATGTTTATAATGCCGCCCTGTCCCTCAGGCTTATACCTTGCAGACGGATTTGTAATAACTTCAATTCGTTCGATGCTATTAGCAGGCAGTTGCTGCAGAACAGCAGCCTGATTCTTACCCATCAAAGGGTTTTTCTTCCCATTTATCAAAATAGTGACGTTGGAATTTCTGAGACTTACATTCCCTTCAATGTCTACCTGCACCAAGGGTACATTTTGAAGTACCTGGCTTGCTGTACCGGCCTTGCTCATTACATCCTGATCGACATTATAAACTTTCCGATCCATCGAATTGGTGAATAGTTGTTTTCTTGCTACTACCACAACTTCATTCAACTTGGCCGGCTCAGGGGGCATGTTTAGGTTTATCTTTACTGAAGTTCTTTCTGAGTTCACTAAAATATTAGCGCTTTTCGTACTCGAATATCCAACAGTGGTCGCCTCGAGAACATACGTGCCGAACTTTATATCAAAAAAAGAGAAGGCCCCTGCTTTGTCGCTTATGCTTTTTACTTCAACTCCATCAGATAGACTTCTTAATACAAGTGTAGCCGCCTCCAGTGGTTTGCCGGATGATTTATCATTTATGGTTCCCGATATAGTTCCCTGAGCATTTACAAAAAATGCCGAGAACAAAAAGAAAAGGGCAATGCCCGTAATTTTATAAAGCTTTCCCATGATTAAAACAGAATGCATAGTTAATTACTTATTCTGTAGCATTTTTGTAGTTGCGCTTCTCTTTAACCACTCGGGGCGAGAAGGATTTAATTACAATTTATTATCTGTTTATTATTTTGATTTTTCAGCCTAAACTGTTTTAAATTATTTGTAACACCTCGCCTTTTCAAACGTATAAGGAGCTCCTCACGCGCTCCTCATATTTTAGTATTGATACCTTGAAATGGAAAGATTTGAACGATTTTCAATCTTAAAGAATTATTACATTACAATTTTTTACCTGCTATTTTTTACGCCACTGGTATTTGCAGAAGGCAGTAAAGAATTGAGTTCCAATGGGGGGCAAAGAGCTTTCCTTTTTAGTTCCACAACAGGTACCAATGTGGCTCCGTATCCAACGCTTGCATTTCCCACGCTGGGAACCATGAAGGTGTATGTAAACGTTGGAGAAACAATTTATTTGGGATCCAGTGCGCAAGGCGTGGGCGGAGGAAGGATGAATTTAAGGGCGCCGGATGGATCAACCTACACATCCGGAGCTTCAACTACAATAGGACGGATAAGTAACCGGACGCAGGAATCAGCCGGTCCTCTTCCTAACGCCAGTGGATATACCCCTTACACTCGTTTGGTGGCAGCCGGTCAGGCCGGTGTCTGGGAAATAGATTTCATTTCGCCGAATGTTAATGGGGTAACTACTTTGCCGGCTGATATTACCGCAAGTTCAAACTGGACCCAAGGAACCACAACCGCTTATGTGACTGCTTTTGATATTACTGTTAGGAATATAGCGAATACTGCATTTTTAACAGGACGCGCATTTACAAATATCTTTTCAGGATGCCTGGGAGCATCGAATGCGAAATTTTATGGAAAGTTTAAGGTTATAACTAAAGACGGATATATCTATGATGTAGACAATAACGGTCAGGCCGGATATGTATTCTCATTCTTTGCAAATAACAAAGGTTTCAGAACGGCAGCAGGTGCCGCCAGCTATAAGAGTACTACTTCAATTGCAAATCCACCCGTCCAGGATCCACGTGCCGATGATAGCGGTACAGATATCACTCATAAGTTATTTTTCAATACCCCTAATACAGATCTGCCTACATCCGCAAGCACACCAACAGGAACAACCTGGTTGTTAAATACCCTGTTGAGTCCTATTGTTACAGGTTTCACTTTTAATGGCATAGAAGGCACATCGGGATTGGTGGGCTCCAATCCTTTGGGAGGATATCTTGGTTTTAGTGCCAACCAGGCAGGAAGTTATATTATCAACATAGATATTAATCAAAATGGAGTATTTACAGATGCCGTGGACCGTAAACTAATCGGCTCTGCAGTATCGGGTAATAACCAGATCTATTGGGATGGCTTGAATGGGCTGGGCGCAAAAATAGTAGGCAGTGTAAGCTTTAGCGCATCTTCCATAAAAATAACTCTGGTAGGAGGAGAGGTGCATTTTCCATTTATTGATGTTGAGAATAATCCCGGCGGTATCATTATTACCCGTACCAATGGTATCGGTGCGGGCGACGATATTGTATACTACGACGATACCAATATATCGGGCGGAACAGCTAATCTGGTAGGTGGAAGCAGTGCTGCCAGTGGTCATAAATGGGGCTCAACTGCTTACGCTTTAGGTGCTTTTGGTAACGACGTCGGTTTAGACACCTGGACGTATATTTTGAGTACACCGCTTTTACCAGCAACAACTGTCCAGTTTACTGAAGCAGACTTGGAGATAGTAAGCATTACCCCCTCGAAGAGCAACTTTTGCATGGGAGTATCGCAAAGTTATACCGTTAAGTTAAAGAACAATGGGCCAAGTGCAGCAACTGGTGTTACCTTTGAGTTTGTGTATCCATCAGATTTCAGTTCGGTATCGGTATCGAAGTCTATATCCGGAACAAGCAGTATAAGTTCGGAGAGTACGACCACCAGTAAGTATACAGCTGTTGTGAACATGAATAATGCGGCAATAATTACGTTCGTAATTACTGGCACAGTTGCGAAACTGCCTTCTGCATACAATATTAGTGTGGACGCTAGTGTTTTGCGGCCGGCGGATGTCACAGACCCCGATGCTGTGAACCCTGATGCTACTGCGCCAACTAACGTGCAGTCCGAATGTGATTCTGCCCCTTCTGGGACAGGGTGTAATAATATTAAAACGGCTACTACTCCGGTAAACAAGGTGGCTACACCTTCTATTAGTGTAATTTAAAAATGTAATAGATAAAGTCTGAAGACTGCTTCACTAGCACTTTTACTCACCTGATTCTAAAAATCGGTAGGAAACTTGTTCTTATATCTCCAGAATTTCTACATATTCAATAACTACCTTTATAAATCGTGAAAATATTAATTGTTGAAGACGAGCCTTCCCTCAGGGAGAGCATATTGGCGTATTTTACTGAAGAAGGTAACATTTGCGAGACCGCAACCAATTATGCAGATGCAATGGAAAAAATTGCAATATATGCCTATGATTGCATTCTCCTCGATTTAACCTTACCAGGAGGCGATGGCATTACTCTTCTTAGTAAACTAAAAAAGAGCAACAAAAATGATGGAGTACTCATTATCTCTGCACGCAACTCTCTCGACGATAAAATAGCTGGCCTCAATCTGGGTGCCGATGATTACATGGTAAAACCTTTTCATCTTTCAGAATTGAAAGCAAGAGTAACCGCCATTGTGCGCAGAAAAAGTTTCGATGGCAACAATGTTATTCAGTTTAACG
Source organism: uncultured Sphingobacteriaceae bacterium (assembly GCA_946480915.1). Next base: position 42,683 of record CAMLLO010000016.1, read on the forward strand.
AGATTAACGTAGATACGATGGCTAAGAAAGCATCGGTAAACAGCACTACGTTGATTTTAACCCGCAAGGAATATGATTTGTTACTCTATTTTCTATCAAATAAGGGTAAAGTAATTACCAAGAATGCCATTGCAGAACACCTTTGGGGCGATGAAATGGATTTGACTGACCGGCTGGATTTTATCTACACACACATAAAAAACCTGCGAAAGAAATTGGTGGATAGTGGTTGCAATGACTATATCAAGTCGATGTATGGTGTAGGTTATAAGTTTGAAAACCTATGAAGTTATCTACGAGGTATACCAGGGTAAATCTGGTGGTGTCGCTGATCATTCTCTTAATTAGTGCTATTACATACTATATTGTAATCAGTTATATTTTACTCGGAGTCTTAGATGATAATCTCAAAGTAGAGGAGCAGGAAATCACGCAATTTACTGAGCGCTACCATTATTTGCCACCTGCCGGAAATTTTAAAGATCAGATTGTACAGTACCGATTAGTTAATAAACCGGTAAATCGACGGTTCAATGATACTGAATACTTCAACGAAGCTGAAAAGGAGGTTGAGCCAGGCAGAAGCCTGACCACGAGCGTTACTCTAAACAGGAAAGTGTATGAAGTTAAAATCATCAAATCAAAAGTTGAATCTGAAGATTTGATTCAAATAATATTCTTAATTACCCTGGCAATAACCGGTTTGCTTTTAATTACTCTCGCACTAATCAACCGCTTTGCTCTGAATCATCTCTGGAAACCATTTTACAATATCCTTTCGCAGATGAAAGCGTTTAATGTCGCGGAAAATAAAGAACTAAATGCAGATAGAACGTCTATTGATGAATTCGTTGAACTAAATAAAGCCGCATCTACACTTTCCCTTCGTGTAAGAAAAGATTATAGTGAGCTAAAAACCTTTACCGACAATGCTGCTCACGAAATGATGACTCCTTTAGCTGTGATTAACACTAAACTGGATACTCTTATACAAACCGGAACATTTATACCAGAACAGGGCGAATTGCTGGAAGATATTTATAATGGGGTGAGCAGGTTATCCAGATTAAATCAATCGCTTTTGCTCATTACCAAAATGGAAAACCAGCTCATTCAAGATAAGGACCGGTTGAGCTTTAAACTTCTGATTGAGCAAAAGGTTAAGCAGTTTCAGGAGCTATTACTGGCAGAAAATATCAACCTTACGTGTGATTTAGAGGCAGATGGGGAGTTTATCATGAGTAAATATTTAGCTGATATCTTACTCAATAACTTATTTAGTAACGCTATCAAGCACAACAAAAAGAACGGGTCAATCTCAATCAAGCTAATTGAATCAGAACTTGTTATACAAAATACAGGTGAGAAATGCTCAATAGATGCCAAAAAGGCATTTGAGCGTTTTTATAAAAACAGTACCTCGGACGGTATGGGTTTGGGACTGGCTATTTCAAAGCAAATTTGTGAAGCTTCAGGGCTGTCATTAAGATATAGTTTTGAAGACGATATGCATATTTTTGCTGTCGATCTTTAACCCACCAACCCTCTCTACAGATTTTCTCCAATATTTAAGCTTAAGATTGCTTAAAGCTTATGCCATGAAGACTATCTTATTTGCCATTTTATTGTATATCGGATTACCTGCCAATGCACAGATGATAAAGCCAGAGAAGGTTCCGGCAGCTGTAAAATCCGCTTTTTCCAAAAAGCATCCCACTACCCACAGGATCACCTGGGAACTTGAAAAAGGTAATTATGAAGCTGGCTTCACTATTGATGGGGTGGCGAATTCTGAATTATACAACCGGGATGGCATGATGCTGGAGTCTGAGAGAGAAATCAATCAATCATTATTACCTCGTGCCGTGTTAACCTATGTAAAAAATCATTATAACGGAGTAAAGATAAAAGAAGCCGCAAAAATAGTTGATAGTAAAGGTGTTGTAAAATATGAGGCCGCGATTAGAGGTATAGACTTAATCTTTGATAGTAACGGCCGCTTTTTACAGGAGGTAAAAGATTAATTAGTATTCAGGGAATATGAGGAAAGTAAAAGATATTTATATTCTATGCTTGTTAACAAGCCTAATCCTGGTAACATCTTTTGCGCACTCCCAAACTGCAACTATCGATGATTATATTGAACAGGCTACGAGAAATAGCCCATTATTAAAAGATCTTAATAACCAGGTGCTGATCAATAAGCTCGACAGTGCCATCATTCTTGCCAACTACAAACCGCAAGTCGGTTTTAATTCTACCGGAACGTATGCGCCTGTAATTCGGGGATTCGGGTACGATGAAGCTTTATCAAACGGGAAAACATTTAGTGCTTTGGTTACAGTAAATCAATCCCTGTCGGGTAAGAACAGGATGAATAATGACATTCTTGGCCTGAGTCTACTCACTGATTCTATCCACAACGCGATACGGCTCTCACAACAGGACCTTCGTAAAACAATCATCTCACAATATATTACTACATATGCCAGCCAGCTACAGGCTGGCTTTGGTAAAGATGTTTACAATTTATTAAAGAATGAAGATGAGATCCTTAAGAAACTAACCCGTGCCAATGTATATAAGCAAACGGATTACCTTTCCTTTTTAGTTACGCTTAATCAGCAGGAGATTCAGTTGAAGCAGGATCAGATGGCTTATCTCAACAATCTGGCAACCCTTAATTATCTGAGTGGTATCCGGGGTACGGACTCTGTTAAATTATTTGAGCCTAAACTCAATCTGCAGGTAGCAGAACAAACAAATCAAAGTATCTTCCTCAAGCAGTACCAGTTGGATAGTTTAAGGATCGAAAATAGTCGCCATGTGATCGATTTAAATTACAAACCTCAGGTGGGCGTATATGCTGATGCCGGATATAATAGTTCTTTTATATTGGATGCCTACAAAAATTTTGGTTTTAGTGCCGGATTTACGGTTTCGGTCCCTATTTATGACGGGCATCAAAAGAAACTGCAATACAGTAAACTTGATCTGCAAGAGCGAACCCGCAGTAATTACAGGGACTATTACCTGCGGCAATATAGTCAGCAGCTTGCTCAATTGCGGCAGCAATTGCAACAGTCCGAAAGCTTATTCAGCAAGATCAAAGAGCAGATAAAATTTACAGAGGGTTTGATGAAGGTAGACAGTAAGCTTCTTCAAACAGGTGATATCCTGATATCTGATTACATTTTAGCCATCCGTAATTACCTGGATGCACAGAATGCGCTGCGTCAAACCAATATTACCCGTTTAGAACTTATCAACCAGTTAAACTACTGGAATCAATAGAGCATTATGAAACTGAGAATCATCTTTTATTTCTTTACGGTTGCCATGCTTAGTGCCTGTCATTCAGGTTCTGGTCAAGAAGAAGTTGAAGTAACTACTCAAACTCCTGTGACGATAACTGAGGTAAGCACTTCTCCGATGGAAGATGTGGTAGAGCTAAACGCCACTTCCAGTTATATGGATAAAAGCATCATCAAGGCCAGTATAAACGGCTATATTCAGTCTGAGAATATAAAGAAGGGCCAGTTTGTAAAGGCGGGACAAACCTTATACACCCTGATTACAAAAGAAGCACGCGCTATTGGCAATACAGTAAACAAGCTGGACCCGACTTTCAGATTTTCAGGAATAAGCGCCATCCGAGCTACAAAAAGCGGCTTTATCAGCGATGTTAATCACCAGAAAGGCGATTTTGTTCAGGAAGGTGAGCAACTGGCAGTCATCAGTAATTCCAACAGTTTTGTATTTTTATTGGACCTGCCATACGAGTTAAAAAGAAGTCTTGGCAATCAGGGTACGGTGCGTGTAACCCTTCCGGATGGCGAAAATCTTACAGGGTATATTTCATCGGCTTTGCCAGATGTCGATTCTGTATCCCAAACCCAGAGGATCATTATTAAAGTAAATGCCTCGCATACTATTCCCGAAAATCTGATCGCGAAAGTTCGCATCGTAAAAAACAGAAGCAGCAATTCCATCTCGCTTCCTAAAGCAGCAGTACTTGCCAACGAAACACAGGATGAGTTTTGGGTAATGAAACTCTTAAATGATACTACCGCTGTGCGGGTAGATGTAGAAAAAGGAATGGAAACCCAAGATAGGGTAGAGATTGTGCGACCTGCGTTTAGCTTAAAAGATAGAATCCTGCTAAGCGGTAATTACGGATTGGAAGATACCGCAAAAGTGAAAATCGTTAATCCAAAATAAGGATGAAGAACTTTTTTATCTCATATAAAAATCCGCTTATTGTAGTACTGGTACTCATTCTTTCGGGCGGACTTTTTGCCTATAAGGCTATGAAAACTTCGCTTTTTCCTGAGATTACTTTTCCAAAGATCAAAGTTATTGCCGATGCGGGTCTACAGCCAGTAGATAAAATGATGGTTACGGTAACCCGTCCCCTGGAAAGCGCCATCAAGCAGGTTCCTGATTTAAAACTAATAAGAAGTACTACGAGTAGGGGCAGTTGTGAGATTTCGGCTTATATGGACTGGCAGGCAGATATCGATATTAGTCAGCAACGTATAGAAAGTAAGATCAATCAGCTTCGCAGCACACTGCCTCCTGGAGTTGATATTACGGTAGAAAAAATGAATCCCTCCATTTTGCCGGTGAGCGGATACACCTTAGAGAGCCATACCAAATCGCCCATTGAGCTGAAGCAGATAGCCACTTATACCATTAAACCATTTCTCTCGCAGGTAGACGGAGTAGCAGAGATCAGGGTAATTGGCGGCAAAAACAAAGAATACTGGATCAAGCTGAACAGCCAGAAAATGAGTACGCTTTCTGTAACTCCCGGGATGATCAGTCAGACCTTAAGCGCCACAAACTTTATCACCTCTAACGGATATTTATCAGATTACAAATACTTATATCTGACCGTAACAGATGCTACCGTTACCAATAAGGACGATCTTGAAAACCTCATTATTTCAAACAACGGGAAACGAATTACCCGGATTGGCGACATCGCCGAAGTGCAGATCAATGAAGGTGTGGAGTACACCAAAATAAATGCGAATGGCAAGGATGCGATTCTAATAGCAGTAGTAAAGCAACCCAATTCTAACCTGGTGGATGTCTCCTCAGAAATGGGAAAAAAGATAGTAGAGCTTCGCAAAATACTCCCGGAAGGTGTAACTATTAAACCCTATTATGTTCAGGCAGATTTTGTAAACGAGTCGGTTAAAAGTGTGACCGACGGCTTGTGGATCGGTCTGGCTTTGGCCATTGTCGTGGCTATCATTTTCCTGCGTTCGGTAAAGGCCAGTGCTACTATCCTTATTACGATTCCAATCACGCTTTCTCTTACTATCATTGTATTATATTCTCTGGGGTATACTTTCAATATCATGACTCTGGGTGCTATAGCAGCAGCAATAGGATTAATTATTGATGATGCGATAGTCGTGGTTGAGCAAATTCATCGTACCCACGAAGAACATCCCGAAGAGCCAACCAGAACGCTGCTGCAAAAAGCAATAAGTTACCTGTTTCCAGCGATGCTGGGTTCTTCCATCAGCACGATTGTAATCTTTATTCCTTTTATCCTGATGAGCGGGGTAGCTGGGGCATACTTTAAAGTGATGACCGATACCATGATCATCACCTTAATCTGCTCCTTCTTCGTCACCTGGTTGGGATTGCCTGTTGTCTATTTATTATTAACGAAGAATAGTGAAAGAAATACCAGGGATGTTAAAGTACATGAAGTAAAAAGTCAGAACTGGGTTTCCTACTTTATTCTGAGGCCATGGATGAGTATTGTAGCAGTGGTAGTGCTCATTATATCGATAGTACTGATCTTACCTTCCCTGCAAACCGGTTTTCTTCCAGAAATGGACGAAGGGAGCATTGTGCTGGATTATACAACTCCACCCGGAACCTCGTTGGAAGAAACCGACCGGATACTTCGTGAAGTGGAAAAAATTATTACAAAAACAGCTGATGTAGAAGCTTATTCCCGCAGAACCGGTACACAAATGGGCTTTTTTATTACCGAACCCAACACAGGGGATTACCTGATTCAGCTTAAAAAAGATCGTGAAAGAACCACCGAAGAAGTAATAGAAGAGATCCGGCAAAAAGTTGAAGCCACACAGCCTGCTCTCGAAATTGATTTTGGCCAGGTAATAACAGATATGTTGGGCGATCTGATGAGTTCGGTACAGCCCATAGAGATTAAGATATTTGGAGACGATCAGCATCAGCTGCAGGAACTTTCCAGGCAGGTGGCTGATATCGTGACGAATGTTAAAGGTACTGCCGATGTTTTTGACGGGATTGTTATTGCCGGTCCATCAGTAAATATCAGACCAAACAGTGCGGCATTGGCGCAATACGGATTAGACCCTGCGGCATTTCAAACTCAGTTTCAAACGTCTCTTGAAGGCAATACTGCCGGTGAGATCTTTGAAGGCGAGCAGCTTTCCCCCATTCGCATAATCTATCCCGGCAGCCGGAAATTTGGCATTTCCAATATTAATAATCTGACTATGTTTCTCCCAAATGGGAGAACGGTTCCCATAACTCAATTAGCAAACATATCGGTAACACCTGGTAATGCTGAAATTGAACGCGAAAATCTTCAATCTATGGGGGTTGTAACCGCACGTTTAGAGAATCGTGATTTAGGCGGTGTGATAAAAGATATACAGTCTGTTATTGCCACTAAAGTTCATTTACCTCCCGGCTATCATGTGCAATACGGTGGTGCTTATGCAGAACAACAACAATCCTTTAAAGAGCTGCTCATGATTTTGATCAGCTCCAGCCTACTGGTTTTTGGCGTGATCTTATTTTTATTTAAAGACTTTAAGATTGCTTTTTTAATACTCCTTGTCGCGGTTTTAGGAATTTCCGGAAGCTATATTGCACTGTTTATAACAAATACACCACTAAATGTAGGAAGCTACACCGGACTTATTATGATAGTCGGGATTATTGGAGAAAATGCAATCTTCACATATCTGCAATATCGTGAGTCGAGGCATGAGAAAAGTGTTGACGATGCTATCATCTTTTCTATTTCTACACGCTTGCGTCCTAAGCTAATGACAGCCTTGGGTGCCATTATAGCGCTTGCGCCACTGGCTTTAGGAATAGGTGCCGGAGCTCAGCTTCATCAACCCTTGGCTATAGCGGTTATTGGTGGCTTCATTGTAGCCCTGCCATTGCTGCTTATTGTTTTACCGACGGGTATTCGGTTGATTCAGCGCACGGAGTATAAGCAGCGAGTTGGTGATAGTAGACTGAATACCCTACGATATAAATGAAAGAACTAAGCTATCCGAGGAAAAAAAATCTTTTTTACATCCTAGGAGGTATACTTATAGGCTTTATTGTTTTAACACTGCTTATATATGCTTTTCCTAATTCTATTATAGACCTGGAGTTTTCAGAAGAAGTTCAGGAACATCAGAATCCCGTCCTAGATTTCCTTATGAAATCAATAAGTTCTATCGGAACTTTTCCATTTTCTCTTTTTTTTGTCCTTGTAACCGCCTTTATCTTCTATATTTCAAAATTTAAGAAGGAAGCTTTTTATGTTTGTTTAACTCTTTTATCTGGAGTAGTAAGCGCTTCGTTAAAAATCCTTATTAATCGACCTCGGCCAACGGAAAGCGTAGTCAGGATAGTAGAAAAGGCGAAATATCAGAGTTTTCCTAGCGGACACGTGTTGTTCTATGTATTCTTTTTTGGATTTCTAACTCTTCTGATGTATCAACTAAAGCAGGTTCCTTGTATTTTACGGAAAGTTACAATCGGAGTATGCGTTTTTCTGATCTTTACCGTTCCGTTTTCACGAGTTTATTTAGGAGCTCATTGGTTTACCGACGTGCTTGGAGGTTTCTTACTTGGCATATTTTGTTTAGCAATATTAAGTTATTTTTACCTGAAGAAACCTAACTAATCAGAATTATGATGTGGTGGATCTACGCTTTACTATCGGCTCTCTTTGCTGCTTTAACCGCCATATTTGCTAAAATTGGGATTAAAGGCGTTGATTCTGATCTGGCAACCGCTATAAGAACGGTCATTATACTCCTCATCGCCTGGGGCATGGTATTATTTAAAGGAGCGCTTTCAGGTATTCATACCCTCTCAAAGATTAACCTGTTGTTTATAATTCTTTCAGGCCTTGCCACTGGCTTGTCCTGGATATTTTATTTCAAAGCGCTGCAACTTGGGCCGGTTTCTAAAGTTGCCCCAGTAGATAAACTAAGCGTTGCAATAGCCATATTGCTTGCAGTAATCTTTTTAGGAGAACCCTTAACCTGGAAAACAGCATTAGCAGCTTCGTTGATTATCGCGGGAACTCTCGTGATGATTTATTGATAAATGTATTCTTACCTATAAATACCAAGTATAATGGCAATTTGGCAACCTTCATTGCTTTAAAAGGTCTTGAATCTCTTGGTAACCATATAAGTAAATCCCACCTACCTTCTTTGCATATAAGACACCATTCTCTCGATACTTATGCAAAGTGTTTTTAGTTATGTTCAGCATCTTCATTACTTCTACTGACTTTAACCATTTGTTTTTATCAGGCTCAAGTCGACTGTTTAATAAGAGCTTTACATCTTCTAAAAGTTTGATTCGAAAATCGTCCAAGTCGTCAAGAGTTATAATTTGAGTTGCCATAGGTCTAATTATTTTATACAAAAGTGAGGTGCACATTTTATTCTTATGGTACATTTTTAAAAATGTACCATAAGAATTTTCATTTCTTTTGACCTTGCACCTTTAATCTTATAGCTATGATAACCGAAAGAATTTGTATCTACCCAAAAGATGTGATGATAATTACAGGAAGAAGTGAACGGTCTGGTTGCAGACTATTGCAAACCATTAAAAAGAAGTATAATAAAACCAAGCACCAGTTTGTATCTATTTTTGAGTTCTCAGAATATACCGGCTTGCAAATCGACCAAATTAGAGAATATTTAAATTAAGAATAACTGCTTGACAGCTAATACAATTTGGTGCATTTTGTGCTTGTTTCACCTCAAAAACTGGTATATTTGTATTATCACTCAGGTGCAGTACCTCCTAGAGTACCCAAGATAAATTGTTCTTGGTAAAGATTTGAAAATCAGCATGTTACTGTAAGTCGTTCGAGCCCAGCTGGGCGCACGTAAAATAAATTATTTAGCCTATAAATGCTTCGTTCACAGGCTTTTTTGTTTTTGTTTTTCAGCGATCTCTTACACTAAGACCAAAAGATTATTGGTCTTTACCTCCTTGAACAGGAATCTGCATTTGGGCTAAATGTCAATATTTTGAGGCGTTTTTAAAAGATCTGTTCTCCTTTTTGGATAATATCTTGAGTAGAATAATCCAAAGCCGTCACAAACATGTAACAGGATTTTTGTTCTCTCGTCGCTAGCTGTTGGAGTTTCTCTATCGCAAACAAAGTGATGACTTGCTTTTTTCGATCCAAGGCGATCCGGTAAATTGAAGATAACTACTGCAATTGTCCTATTGTAACGATACCGTGACTGCCAACTAAAGAGAATAACAAGTCAATCCAGCATAATCTATGCACCCTAGAAACCGGATATTTGATTAGCCAATTGAACCCTTATAATGTCACGTAAAATTTATATCATAATAGGTATTTCCATTTCCTGTGGAAGTGTTTTAGCACAGATTAACGACAGTGGGTCGACAAAAGCTGAACATCAAATGATTGAAATAGCTGAGGACAGATCGTTGCAATCGACTCACACACTCCACCATGATGCACAATGGTATCCCGATGCAGGATTAGGCTTATTTATCCATTGGGGGCTTTCTTCAGTAAAAAACGTAGATGCGTCCTGGCCTATGATAACTGGTTGGGGCTTATCTTCAATAAAGTTAGATTCTGTGGAGATGGCGAGGGTGATTCGTGAAAGGCAGTACAATATTAATAACGATCGTCCGGTGCTTAGTCCCAACGAATACTGGTCATGGGCAAAAGAATTTAATCCTGATAAGTATGATCCTTATAAATGGATGAAGGCCGCTAAGGAGGCTGGATTTACTTATGTGGTATTAACCACTAAACATCATGAAGGCTTTGCAATGTGGCCAAGTAATTATGGTAATTTCAGTACTAAAAATTATATGGGAGGTAAAGATTTAGTAAAGCCTTTTATAGACGCTTGCCGAAAATATGGTCTAAAAGTTGGTCTTTATTTTTCACCGCCCGACTGGTATTTCGAACGTGAGTTTAAAAGTTTCAGAAGACCTAGTCCCAATAATCCTGATTTTCCTGAACTGGATGCTGACCTTAATCCGCGCACAACGAAACCTGATCCTGGAAAGCTAAAACAGAACCGGGCTGAATATAGTGCAATGATCAGAGGGCAGATTTTAGAATTGCTAACTAACTATGGTAAAATAGATTTGCTGTGGTTTGACGGAAAAGCCCCCATTGAGAACCCTTCGTCGGTTGTAACTCAGGAGGAGATAAGAAAATTGCAGCCTGGTATTGTGATAAATCCCCGAATGCATGGAAAGGGCGATTTTAAAACTTTCGAACGTACCCCTCCAGCAAAAGATCCGGGCGATATTTGGGCTGAGTTTTGCAATCCCTGGACAAACAGCTGGTCTAATAGTAATACTATACCTTTTCGTTCTAATGGTTTTATACTTGGGCAATTTGTTACAATGCGCTCATGGAATGTAAACTATTTACCTAGTATTGGACCCAAAGCTGATGGCTCAATGTCCGACGCCGTATACAAAAATTTGAAAGTGTTTGAGAACTGGATGAAATTAAACGGAAAATCAGTTAGAAATACGAAACAATTACCTGCAGGCGAATCTGCCTCTGTACCAGCCACTGCCGATGGAAATTTCCGTTACCTTTTTGCGATTCCTGAATTTAAAAAGGATGGCATGTATGAAGAAGACAGACAGCCTGCAAAGGATATTGTAGTAACTTTAAAAGCAGCTACCAGGCCTCAGTCGGTTAAAATGTTGGGAACCGGACGAACAGTTTCATTTAACTATACACAAGGTATAGTTTCGATTGCTTTGCCTGCGAGTATCAGGACAAATCTTGTTGATGTTTTGCAAGTCGAGTTATAGTAAAAAAAAATTAACCAATTTTATAAAAGAAATCAATGATTCTTAATACCAAAAAATCTTTACTCTTATTTGTTACTGTACTTAATATTTGCTTATTAACAGCTAATACAATTCAGGCGCAAGATTCAAATCCAGCTGTAATTCTTACCCCAAAAGCAGGTCCGAAACCTCGTATTAACGGTCCTAAAGTATTTGGAGTTCGGCCTGGGCATCCAATTCTTTTTACCATACCTGCTTCAGGGAACAGGCCAATGACTTTCTCTGCTGAGAGATTACCTAAAGGAGTCCATTTGGATGCAAAAACAGGTCAGCTTTCGGGGTCCATAGAGAAAAATGGAACCTATACAATTAAATTGATAGCGGCCAATTCGGTAGGTAATACGAGCCGTGATTTTAAACTAGTAGTTGGCGAAGAAATAGCGCTTACCCCTCCAATGGGCTGGAATCATTATAATATTTATGGTACCAGAATTACTCAGGAACAAGTATTAACCCAGGCAAAAGCTATGGCAAGTACTGGTCTGATTAATTATGGATGGTCTTATATGAATATTGATGATGGGTGGCAAGGTAATAGAGGAGGAAAGTACCATGCTATTCTACCGGATAGTACACGCTTCCCTGACATGCAGGCACTCGTGGATAAGGTGCATAGCTTAGGTCTTAAAATTGGCACTTATTCTACTCCTTGGGTAGAATCGTATGGTCATAGAGTTGGAGGATCGGCAATGAATGCTGAAGGAACTTTTGAACGTACAAAGGAAAAGATAACAAGAAATAAAAAGCTGCTTCCTTATGCTATTGGAACTTATCATTTTTGGGATAATGATGCCCGGCAAATTGCTGACTGGGGCTTTGATTACTTAAAATACGATTGGAATCCTATAGAACTTTCTGAAACCAAAGCGATGTACGATGCTTTGCGAAATAGCGGACGGGATGTTGTGTATAGTTTGTCTAACAGTACACCTTTCGCGACAATAGGAGATTTATCAAAAGTGTCGAACGCATGGCGTACTGGCGGAGATATAAAAGACAATTGGAAAAGCCTAAAAAGTAGGATTTTTACTCAGGATAAATGGGCGTCTTATGCACGTCCGGGCCACTGGAACGATCCCGATATGATGATCTTAGGTGTTGTAGGTTGGAATTCGGCAGAAAAATGGCCCTCGAAACTAACTCCCGATGAACAATATACCCATATGAGTGCATGGTGTTTAATGTCTGTGCCTCTCCTTTTAGGGAATGATATTTCTAAACTAGACGACTTTACCCTGGCTCTGTTAACCAACGATGAGGTAAATGCTGTAAATCAGGACCCATTAGGAAAACAAGCCACCATAATTTCAAGAAACGAAGATATTGGTGTGATGGCTAAAGATATGGAGGATGGATCAAAAGCAGCCGGATTGTTTAATCTTGCTGATAACGGAACTCAGAAGGTTGTATTAAAGTGGTCTGATCTTGGAATTAAAGGAAAGTACATTGTTCGTGATTTATGGAGACAAAAAGACCTTGGAACTTTTGAAAATGAATTTTCATCTGATGTTAAGCAGCATGGAGTACTATTGGTAAGCTTGAGAAGATTTAAATAAAGAAAAAGATTAAGAATGATTTTAGCAAAAAAGCAATTTTCAATGGAGCAGAAATTTGTCCTCCGTTTAACAGCCATAAGTATATGCTGTTTAGTATTAATAAATGCGGTTAAGGCGCAAACCCTTGGCCCAGATTCCCTCACCAGGGATATTATTTCACCTAAGCCAGCTAAAATACCCCGGATAAATGGTCCGAAAGTCTTTGGAGTTCGGCCCAATCATCCAATTGTTTTTACTATTCCTGTTTCTGGTGACAGACCAATAAAATACAGTGTGAAAAATCTACCGAAAGGAGTAAAGTTTGATGAAAAAAAAGGAAGGGTTTATGGTTCTGTATCCATTCCCGGAACGTATACTTTAGCTCTTACTGCAGAAAATAAACTTGGTAAAGCCTCACGCGATCTTAAACTTATTATAGGAGAAGAAATAGCGTTAACACCACCAATGGGATGGAACAGCTGGAATGTTTACGGAAATAAAGTTACACAGGAAACCGTATTGGCGAATGTTAGAGCAATGGAGAGTTCCGGGTTAATCAATCACGGATGGTCATATATGAATATTGATGATGCATGGCAGGGAAAACGTGGTGGAGAATTTAACGCTATCCAGCCCGATCCGGTAACATTTCCAAATATTCAAGGGTTAATTAATGAGGCCCACGATTTAGGATTAAAGATAGGTATCTATTCTTCTCCATGGATAGAGACATATGCAAAACGAATCGGCGGATCCGCAATGAATGCAGAAGGGCTATTTAAACCAACTAAAGAAAAAGTTCCTCATAGAGAAAAAAAGGTGCCTTACGCAATTGGTCAATATGTTTTTGTTGATAATGATGTTAAGCAATGGGCAAAATGGGGCTTCGATTATCTAAAATATGATTGGAATCCGATTGAATATCCTGAAACTAAATTAATGTATGATGCCCTTAGAAACAGTGGTCGTGATATAGTGTTCAGTTTATCTAATAGTACTCCTTTTGCATCGATAGGCGAACTTTCGAAGGTTTCTAATACCTGGCGCACGGGTGGCGATATTAGAGATGAATGGAAGAGTTTAAAAAGCCGCTTATTTACCCAGGATAAATGGGCACCTTTTGCACGTCCCGGTCATTGGAACGATCCGGACATGATGATACTGGGATGGTTGGGCTGGGGAAAAGGCCTGCGGCCCTCAAGGCTTACAGCCGACGAACAATATACGCACATGAGTGCCTGGTGTCTTATGTCTGTGCCCTTGTTATTAGGTAATGATCTGACAAAGCTAGATGAGTTTACCCTAAGTCTTCTTACTAACGATGAGGTAATAGAAATAAACCAGGATCCATCCGGCAGGCAAGCAACTGTTGTGTCGCGGCAGGGGGAAAGTGGAGTAATGGCTAAAACGCTGGAAGATGGAACTAAAGCTGCAGGCTTATTTAATCCCGGTGATGCCGGAACTCAAAAGGTTACTCTTAAATGGTCAGATCTGGGAATTACAGGAAAATACATTGTCAGGGATCTTTGGCGCCAAAAGGATTTGGGAACGTTTGAAGATGAGTTTTCTGTTGACGTAAAACAGCACGGCGTTGTAATTGTACGGTTGCGCCCGGTTGAATGATTTAACAGATTATACTCAATATTCAATGGAGTATTCATGTAAAAAACTTATTACAACTCATTTATGTCAAAATAGTTGAATACATGGGTAATTTCTAGTATTACAATCCTTTCAATTATTGCTTAGTTGCATATACCAATTAAAACAATATTCTTATTAAAATGAAGAAATTATTTATCGCAATTATCGCATTGCTGTGTTCCGCCAATATCTCTTTTTCGCAAACATTAAACAGCAAAGATGAACGAATGGAGTGGTGGAGAGAAGCCCGTTTCGGAATGTTTATCCATTGGGGTGTTTATGCCCAAATGGCCGGTGTTTATAAAGACCACCAGCAAGCAAGAGGTGGAGCAGAATGGATCATGAACAGGATGAAAGTTCCTGTAGGCGAGTATAAGGCAGTTGCAAAACAGTTTAACCCTACAAAGTACAATCCTGACGAATGGGTGAGAATGGCCAAAGATGCTGGTATGAAATATATTATTATTACCGCCAAGCATCATGACGGATTTGCTTTATTCGACTCAAAGGCAAGCGATTGGGACATAATGGATGCTACACCTTATGGTAAAGATTTATTAAAGCCACTCGCTGAAGCCTGTAAAAAGCATGGCTTAAAGTTGGGATTTTATTACTCACAGGCTCAGGATTGGGGTAATCCGGGTGGGGCTGTTGCAAGAAAGTTAATGGCCGAAGGCTGGCCCAACCCTGATAGTACAAAGATTAACGCCTACACTCAGGAACATAAAGGACATTGGGATCCAGCGCAGGAAACATCAAGTTTTGCACAATATATTGATAGAGTAGCAGTACCTCAGGTAAAAGAGATACTTTCCAATTATGGTGAAATTTCCGTTTTATGGTGGGATACTCCAACTAATATGACTGATGAAGCCGCATTGAAACTTCAAGAAGTTTTAAAGCTTCAGCCTAACATTATTACTAATGATCGTTTAAAGCGACCTAACTTTCCGGGAGATACCAGGACTCCTGAACAAAAGATTCCTGCTCAGGGCGATGGAAGCGACTGGGAAACTTGCATGACCATGAATGGCACATGGGGATTCAGAACATCAGATCATAATTGGAAATCTACAGAAACCCTCATCCGTAACCTAGTTGATATAGCTTCTAAAGGCGGAAATTACCTGTTAAATGTTGGACCTAAACCGGATGGAACTTTTCCTCAGGAAAGTATAGACCGACTTAAGTCGGTTGGAGATTGGATGAAGGTGAATAGTGAGGCCATCTACGCTACTAAAGCTAATCCTTTAACTCCCGTAAACTGGGGACGTATAACTGCTAAATCAGACGGAAAAAATACGATTCTTTATTTAAATGTTTTCGAATGGCCCAAAGATGGGAAATTAGTAGTTCCCGGCTTAAGCAGTAAAATTAAGTCTGCGCGTTTACTTGCAAATGGTGAAAAAGTGAAAGCCAAAAAGACTATTGGCGGAACAGAGATAATGCTTCCGATGCAGGCACCAGATGAGGTCGCATCTGTAATAAAAATTACGGTAAAAGGTGCGATCGCTTCCAAAGCCATTGAAACAACGGGCAAGATGAAAACGGGCGAGTTAGATTAATCCTTTCTAAATATAACTAGAATAATTATGGCAATTTATTGGAAAAGCGCACTCAGTCTCGTCCTGTTTATCACATACGCCACCTTTTTAAAAGCCGCAGATTTTGATATTACTAAATATGGGGCTATTGGTAATGGCACAACGTTAAATACAGATGCAATTCAAAAAGCAATTGATGAATGCAATAAAACTGGCGGTGGGAAGGTGAATTTTCCTGCCGGAAAATTCCTTTCAGGAACAATAGTTCTAAAAGACAACGTAACGCTTCACTTTAAAAAAGACGCGGTGTTATTGGGCAGTATTCATCTGAAGGATTACAGGAATTTAGATCCGTTTACCGAAGGATTGGGTATTCACGTCGGCTGGGCGCTCTTAGTTGCCGTAGATGCAAAAAATATCGGCATCGAGGGTGAAGGCACTATTGACGGTCAGGGGTCTGCTTTAAAAGCAAAACATATTGAAACAGACACTCGTTCTGAAGGGCAACGTTGGGGGTTAAGACCTTTTCTGGTACGGATTGTTCGTTGTACAGGAGTAACTGTAAAAGATGTCACACTGAAATATGCTGGTGCCTGGACATCACATTATTTTCAAAGTCGCCAAATACTTATTGAAAATGTCAAGATAATGAGTGAGGGTGTTGCCCATAATGACGGAATTGGAATTGATGGGTGCCAAAATGTGCGTATTAAAAATTGCGATGTAGTGAGTGGCGATGACGCGCTTGTATTCAAAACTACATCAAGTAAAATGGCCAATAGCGATATTGAAGTAAGTGGTATGCGGCTGAAAAGCAACCAGGCAGGGATCAAAATGGGAACCGAGTCTATGGCGCCTTTTGAAAATATCAAGATATCTAATTGTTATATTTATGATACTAAGAACGGTGGAATAAAGTTGCTTACTGTTGATGGGGCGCATTTACGCAACATAGAGATTTCCAATATCACCATGGAAAATGTAAGAACCCCAATGCTTTTCCGTCTGGGTTCAAGATTAAGTGTTTTTCGTAAGGATCAGGATACCAAACAAGCCACCGGAACTTTCGAAAATGTTGTAGTCAAAAATGTGAAGGCTCAGGCCTCTGCCAATGCGCAGTTAATGCCTTCGTCTGGTATTCTTATTACCGGTGTGCCCGGACATTATATTACTAATCTAACACTTGAAAATATTGAAATTAGTCTTGCTGGCGGTGGTAAAGCAGAACATGCACGTCAGGTTGTACCCGAGGCCATTGATCAATATCCTGAAGTCAAAACTTTTGGTCCGCGTGTGCCCGCTTATGGCATATGGGCACGCCATGTAAAGGGGCTAAAGCTTAAAAATATTAAGTTCAATCTTGATTCTAACGATGTTCGACCTGCACTTGTGTGTGAAGATGGCAAGGATATTCTGGTAGATGATTGGGAGATCCCCCAAACAAATGACGCAGAGGCAATTATCCGATTCGAGAACGTAGAAAATGCAATAGTTAAAGATATAGATGTAAACAGATCATCGGCTCAGGCATTTGTTCGTGTAGAGGGAGTAAATAGTAAAGGCATACAATTATCAGGTAATGACATTTCGGGTATCAGACCGGTGAAATCAACCACAGAAGTTTTATCAGGAACCAAACCGTAAAAAATAAGTAGCGTGTACTCAACACTTATTTGAAGTAAATAATCATGATCAAAAAAATACTAACAGTACTATTACAGGTAGCAGTT
This sequence comes from uncultured Sphingobacteriaceae bacterium, assembly GCA_946480915.1. The sequence continues at coordinate 60,275 of CAMLLO010000016.1, forward strand.
TTATCGGTAAGCGCACAGCAAACGACGGTTCCTTTATGGGAGGACTTTGTAGAAGCTAAAAAATTTGGAAGAACCCCGGTTTTACCTGACTTTTCCTTTGCGGGATATTATTTTTCTGAGAAAGAGATACCCGATGTTTCTACGCGCAAATATTTTAAAGTCACTGATTTTGGTGCGCTACCTAATGATGATAAATTTGATGGTGATGCTATTCAGGCAGCAGTAAATGCTGCCGAAAAGAATGTTAATGGAGGTGTTGTGTTTTTTCCTGCTGGAAAATATATTATAGCGGCAGATTCCAATAACACTAAACAAATTCGAATCTCAAAAAGTAATATCGTTCTCAAAGGCAGTGGCAGCGGTCCCGGAGGTACTGAGATTTACCAGGCTACCATGCGCATCAACGGCCGGCAGATTATGTTTATGCCCGACAATAATGCTGTGAAGAACCTTACCACAATTACTCAAAATGCATCCCGGGAAAGTTTTTCTGTAACAGTTGCAGATGCATCGAAGCTTAAAGTAGGTCAGGATATAATTATACATCATCGCAGTGAAGAATATACCCGCCAATATTTTGCTCCGCTTGATTTAAAACCTGTTTGGACCCGCTTATTTGGACCCAACGGAGGTATGCAAATAAATGAAATACACACCATTGCAAAGATCGAAGGGAACAAAGTTACTTTCAAAAATCCATTACATCTGGATGTAATAATGGTTAAAAGTGCTAACTGGGATATTCAGTCGAAAAGCTTTCTGACAGAATGTGGGATAGAGGATATCCTGTTTACAAGTAACTGGAAAACCTATCCTGAAGAGTTTATCCATCATAAAAACGCAATTCACGACTATGCTTATGAAGCCGTAGGAATGGAATATGTAAAAAATAGTTGGGTTAGAAATTGTGAATTTCATGATTGGAATGAAGGAATATATGTTAAAGGAGGTTATCAGGTAAGCATTTTAAATACTCATTTCAGAGGTAAAAAGGGCCATGCTTCGATACATGCCCGTACAGGATATGGGGTTTTGATAAAAAACTGCACATTTAATGGAGCACAACATCATGGTGCTGGTACAGGATATGGTGCCTCTGGTACCGTAGTCACTCAATGTTCTCTGGGCCGCGACCAAAATTTCGACATCCACTCAGGTCAGCCCTACGCAACTCTTTATGATAATGTTGATGGAGGTGTTTTCTATAATTTGGGCGGACCCGAACCCGGGCATCCTCATCATGGAAAGCAACTGGTTCTCTGGAACTTTTATCATAAGTCAGCCACTGAACAGAAGTATAATTTTTGGGATATGAGCCGGAGAAGAAATTATACGATAGCCTCACCAATACTGGTAGGATTTCAGTCGGACAACAAGGTTTCCTTTCAAAATGCCGGTATTAATATGATGCAGGGGCAAATGGTACAGCCCAAATCCTTATTCGAAGCCCAACTTCGCTTACGCTTATCAGGAACAGATATCGCCGCGGTTAAGAATAAATAAGCGAAACAAGCAGGAAATGATGACCGATATTAAAAAACTTTTAAGAATTGAACTTGGCATGAATTTATATCCTGTGTTTTTAAGTCTGATATTTATTAACGCTTCGGTGAATGCTCAGTCCACTACTAGTTCTGCAACAAGCCAATGGGTTCACCAGGATCCCAGCGGAAAGCTTATGTATAAAACTTTGCCTGCCGGCGATAAAATAATGGATTTTTCTTATGCCGGATATATGGGAGGAGGTGTTAACATTCCGTCCCTCGCAGTTAGAACCACTCTTAGTCCTATTGCTGGCGATAATACCGAAGCGATTCAAAACGCTATTGACGAGGTCTCTAAAATGACTCCTGTAAATGGGTTCAGAGGGGCCGTTTTGCTAAAACCAGGTAGGTACAATTGCGAAAAACCAATTTTAATCAAGGCCAGCGGTGTTACATTACGGGGAAGCGGTTCTGGTGAAAATGGAAGCATTATAAACATGACCGGCAGTCCGCATGCTTGTATCGTAGTCAGAGGAACAGTCGCCTCCAGGGTACAGGAGCTCCCAATAACATTTTCCGATTCTTATGTTCCCTCTGGTGCCTCTTCTATTAATCTCACTAATGTCTCTGGCTTAGCCGTCGGCGACACAATTCGTATAAGTCGACCGGTTACAGCGGCCTGGGTAAAACTGATGGGGATGGATACGCTTGTGCGGGACGGGAAAAAGCAGACTTGGTTAACCGGAGAGATCCCAACCGATAGGGTGGTAAAAAGGATATCAAATAAAAACATCATGCTGGATATTCCGCTAACTGACAATTATGATGCTAAGTATCTAAGTACTTCAGGAGTATCTATTTCAAAAGTTTCTTCATCGGGTGAGCTTTCTCAAATTGGAATTGAAAACCTTCGAATCGTTTCTCCCGACCAGTCGGTCACCATTTCAGAAGGTCATAACCGTGCATTTACTATGAGCGGCCTTAGCGACGGATGGGCCAGAAATATTACGGTCTTAAATACTGTAAATAGTGTTAGTGTTACTGGTAAGCGGATCACCATAGAAAATGTGAGCATCATGCACAATCAGCCTACAAAAGGTGCTGCAAAACCTGCAGATCTTAATGGCAGCGGACAGCAATTATTTTTCAATCGCTGCAGCATTACGGGAGATAACCTTTTCTTTTTTGGCACTGGTGCAAAGGTAACCGGACCGGTCGTGTTGCTTAATTGTGTGTTTCTTGGTAACGGCTGGATTCAGCCACACCAAAGATGGGCTACCGGATTATTAATAGATAATTGCCGGGTGCCCGATGGCGGCATAGATTTTATGAACCGGGGTATAATGGGTTCGGGGCATGGCTGGACTATTGGTTGGGCTGTAGCCTGGAATTCGGAAGCTAAATCTTTTTTAAACCAACAGCCTCCGGGCGCTGCGAACTGGGTTATTGGGAGCACCGGCGATAAAAAGCAACAAGCCATGCCATTTTATAAACAGCCTAATCTTAAGGAAGGAATTTACGATTCGCACAATAAACCTGTAGCTCCTTATAGTTTGTATCTGGCGCAACTTTCCGAACGCCTTGGCAAGGTAGCACTATCAAATATTGGATATTAAATAACTTTAATTCAGAATGTACTGCTTCGCTATTTTCTATTGGTCAAGCACAGGAAGATTGCATTCCTAACTAATCAAATGAATATTTTAAGTAAGCCAATAAGTTTAACATCGCCGCGTAAAGTAATTCCGATTGTTTTGACAGCTCTTTTCATTAGTTTTTCTGCTGCATCTCAAACTATGGACGAAATGTGGGATAATACATCTTCAGGCAAGGAGCATCCTAATATTCAATGGTTTAAAGATGCTAAGTTTGGGATGTTTATCCATTGGGGTTTGTATTCAAAACTAGCCGGAGAGTGGAAAGGAAAGCGCTATTATGGAAGTGGTGAATGGATTATGAATCAGGCAAAAATTCCAGTTTCTGAATATAAAAAGGTTGCATCAGAATTTAACCCTGTAAATTTTAATGCTGATGAATGGGCGCAGATAGCCGAAGATGCCGGAATAAAATACATGGTAATTACAGCCAAACACCACGAAGGCTTTGCTATGTACGATTCGAAAGTGACCGATTATGATATTGTGGATGCGAGTCCTTATAAAAAGGATCCCATGAAAGCTCTGTCGGAGGCAACACGCAAACGGGGTATTCAATTCGGATTTTATTATTCGCAGTTTCAGGATTGGTATGAACCTAATGGTGGCAGAAATTCATGGGACTTTGATGAATCGAAGAAAGATTATCAATCGTATTATAAAGAAAAAGCCATTCCTCAGCTGAAAGAATTAATGACCAATTACGGCCCTTTGGGTATCGTTTGGTTTGATACTCCAGGCGGAATGACAAAACCACAAACGCAGGCATTTATAAATGAATTAAGGGTTTTACAACCTAAGAGTTTATTCAGCAGTCGGGTGGGACAGGGCTTGGGCGATTACCGTGATTTCGGAGATTCAGAAGTGCCAGCTACTCCAATTAAAGGTGCCTGGGAATCGATCTATACACATAACGATTCATGGGGATATATCAGGCATGATATGAATTTCAAATCGACCACCGAAATTATCCGTTTATTAGCAAATGTAGCATCAAAAGGCGGCAACCTGATGATAAATGTTGGCCCTGACGGCAATGGAAACATACCAGAATACTCAGTAAAATACTTAAGGGAAACAGGCAAATGGCTGCAAAAAAATGGTGAAAGTATCTATTCTACCACTTATGGGTTAGTTCCGGCGCAACCCTGGGGAGTAAGTACTTCAAAGCCGGGTAAACAGTTTCTTCATGTTTTAAACCGGCCTGCCAATGGTAAGCTGCTGGTGCCCAACTTTAATGTACAAATTAGTAAAGTCTATTCTTTATCGGATAAGCGCAACTTAACCTGGAAAAAAGCAGGAACTGATATCTGGATTGATCTTCCTGAATTTGATCAGAATGCCGCCAATACTGTTTTTGTGATAGAATATTCGGGGAAGGTTGCTGCATATAGTTTAAACACTCCTGTAACCGTATCCTCTCAATTTAAAATCAATACTGTTGACGCTGTTTTTGCCAGGCCATCCGGAAATGCCAAAGTAAAAAGTTTAACCTACAGCCATTACTATGGAGATTGGAAGCATGCTACCTGCCTAACAGATATGAAAGATAGCACAGATAAAGCAACTTTCTTAATCCGTGTTACCGATCCCGGCGATTATCATATTATTGCTGAATATGCGTGTCCGCAGGAAAGTGTTAAACAGGAAGGAAGCCTTTCAGTAAATAATAAAGAGTTTCTGTTCAGAACCCTTCGTACCTCCGAATTTGATAAAAGTTCGCCTTTAATGTTTATTAAACATACTATAGCAACAACCACTTTCTCTAAACCAGGGGAGTTCTCTATAATAGTTCATCCATTGAAAAATGGAAAAGAGCTTTTTAAATTAAGATCAATCATTATTGAACCCATAAAATAAGCAAGCTCAAAAAATGAAGAAATTCAACATGATAAAGTATATAGCAATTGTTTGTCTTTTTTTAAGCTCCGGACTTAGTGCGCAAACCATTAAAGAATCAATGAAGCCGGCAGTTAAAAAGGGGGGATTTAAGATGGAGGGATTTATTCTTTGGTGCCCCTCTGTTATTAAGGTTGGCAAAACGTATCACATGTTTGCTTCCCGCTGGCCCGAAAAATACGGACTGGGCGGCTGGACGAAATATTCTGAAGTAGTGCGGGCAACATCTGATAATCTCTTTGGCCCTTATAAGTTTCAGGAAGTAATTATTCAGAAGCGGGAAGGCTTTTGGGATAATGACAGGGCGCACAATCCGAAAATTGTAAAGGCTGGGAATATGTTTGTGCTTTATTATATTTCTTCTGCTAATGAAACCGGTTATGCTTACAGCAAATCGATAACAGGGCCCTGGACACGGATTGATGCACTTGCAATGCCTTTTTCTAATCCTGCCCCGCTGGTTAAAAAGGATGGAAGTATTTATGTATTTGGCCGTAAATCAATTAATGATATCAGGATCGCGCAAGGGTATACAGCACCTGCTTTCAACGCTAAATACACACTTTTAAATTCGGGCAAAAACCTGTTACCTGGAAATAATCAACTGGAAGATCCAACCATTTGGTGGACTTCCAACCAATATAATGTTATACTAAGCGATTTCCGCGGAGATCTGACCGGAACAGGCAAAAATGGCGCACAATATTATTCCATTGATGGGATAAATTATAAACCGGTTTCCAGAGAATCAGTTTACACCAAGACTGTTAACTATGACGATGGATCTTCTTATACCTTCAGGCGCCGGGAACGTCCTTTTGTATATGTAAATGAGAAAGGCGCGGTTACTGCTTTTTTCACATCATGTCTTACTCAGGATGCGAACGGGCATGAACAGTCGTGGATCGAGGTTCAACCCGTGGATAATTACGTGCCCAAAGAGTTTCAAAAGAACCCTTCCGGCCTATCGTACTCGCAATTATGGGGAGAAAATGGAGAGAAATGGGATAGCACAAGAATTCCTGATTTTACCAACGCCGGCTATAAAGGCGGTAAAGTAAAAATACCTGTTTTTCCAGTTGGAGTAAATGTTGTTGATTATGGGGCAGTAGGAGATGGTATTACTGATAATACTGCCGCATTTAAAAAAGCTATTGCAAAATGCGGCAGTAACCAGGCAGTATATGTGCCTGCCGGTACTTACCTTATAAAAGATACGCTTCAAATAAAGAAAGGTGGGATTAGCATTAGAGGCGATAAAAAGAAACCTTCAATAATTTACTTTGAAAAAGGCATAGAAGAGCTTTACCCAAATTATAATATTCAAAATAAAAATCAAACGGCCTGGTCATGGAGCGGGGCTATGATTTTATTTTCAGGAAACAGTAGTGATGTCGGGATAGAGGATATTACTGTAATGTTCCCGGACAATCCGTGGACCAAGCATGATTTTCATGAAAAAGGATACAATGGCGTTGGCTTTGGCGATGGCGTGCATGACGGCTGGCTAAGAAACGTTACCATTACGGGTTCTGACCTTGGAATTTGGATTGCACGCAAAGCACATCATATTACAGCAGAAAATTGGACGCTCGACTTTGGGCCGCTACGCAAAACAGGAAAAATAAATGGCCATCATGGTGTAAATATTTATGGCGGGTATAATCTCTTACAGAACTTTACTCTAAAAGGGAAATTTCAGCACGACCTTTCGGTAGAAAGTGCAAACAGTATATACAATGTTTTTAGTAGTGGCGAAGGTGAAGATATTTGTATCGATCATCATAATCATGCACAATCGCATAATCTGTTTACTGATATCAATGCCGGACTTGGTTCCAGAATCTATGCGTCGGGCGGAAATGATACTCCAAGAGGAATCTGTACTTATGAAACATTTTGGAATATTATTTCTCAAAACCCTATGGTTTATTGCAATCAGTTTGATACAAACGATGCACATTCAAAAAATAATATCACCGTTGCGATTAATACTAACCTGCCGTCGGTATTCAAAGATGTTTATAGCAACTGGTTTGAATCTATAGCACCTTCGAAAATTTATCCGGCAAACCTCTATAAGGCGCAAATGCTTTTAAAAATTGAATGAGCATGAACTTAAAAAAGTTGCATCGCTAATAAAATAATAATTTATACACGGATGAAAGCTCTTGTTTTATTCCTCGTTTTTGCTTTCTTAAGCCCTGTTTTACGGGCTGCCGATTTTTATATATCTCCTTCAGGAAATGATAACAATAATGGAACGCTTCACCATCCTTTTGCAACATTGGAGCGTGCGAAACAAGAAATAATAAAAGCTAAGAAACTAAAACCAGTAACTTTTTATCTTAGAAAAGGTACGTATTATTTACCTCAAACATTAGTGTTTACTTCCCTTTATTCAGGTAGTAGCCAGGCCCCGGTCACTTTTATGCCGTATGGCGATGAAACGCCGGTAATGAGCGGAGGAATAGCTCTCCGTTTAAATTGGAAGCCTTTCAGGAATGGAATAATGATGGCGGTGGTGCCAAAAGAATTCGCTACTGATCAATTTTTTGTAAACGGGAAACGCCAAAATATGGCACGATACCCTAATTATAACCCCGATGCGCAATACTATAACGGCTTTGCCGCAGATGCGTTCAGCAAAGAAAGGGCTAAACGGTGGAATAATCCTGTGGGAGGATATATTCATGCCATGCATAAAGCGATGTGGGGTGATTATCATTACAGGATAACAGGGAAAGATACGGCTGGAAATGTTACCTATATTGGAGGATGGCAGAATAACCGGCAGATGGGAATGCATCCCGAACGCAGATATGTAGAAAATATTTTTGAAGAAGTTGATGCACCCGGAGAATGGTATCTGGACAAGAAAAGTCATATTTTATATTTTTATCCTCCTCAAAATATCAATCTTAAAAATTCGCTTATCGAAGCTGTTCGTCTGAACCATTTAATAGAATTTAATGGTTCAGAAAAGAAACCTGTAAAGTATATTGCTTTTCAAGGCATTACCTTCAAGCACTCCAAACGTACTTTTATGGAGAATAAAGAACCCTTGTTGCGCAGCGACTGGACTACCTATCGTGGAGGGATGATCTTTTTTAATGGGGCAGAAAACTGTGCAATTAAAGATTGTTTTATTGATCAGGCTGGTGGAAATGCCGTGTTTATTAATAATTATAACAGGCATATCACTATCTCAGGTTGTCATATCTTTAAAACGGGAGCTAGCGGCATTGCATTTATCGGTGATCCGAAAGCGGTAAGAAGCCCGCTTTTTGAATATAACCAGGTTCGGGATCTAAAAGATATAGATAAAACACCTGGCCCGAAAAGCTCCAATTATCCGTCTGATTGCCTGGTGGAAGATTGTCTTATTAATGAAACAGGTCGCATAGAGAAGCAAACCGCAGGTGTACAGATAGAAATGTCGCAAAATATTACGGTTAGACATTGTTCAATCTATGATGTGCCCCGTGCTGGTATTAATATAGGCAGCGGTGCATGGGGCGGGCATATAATTGAATGGAACGATGTTTTTGATACTGTTGAAGAAACCGGTGATCACGGTTCATTCAATGCCTGGGGCAGAGACCGGTTCTGGCGGCCCAAACGTCCTGAAGTAAATAATTGGGTAAAAGAAGTTCCTCAGCTTCCATTTCTGGATGCGGTTAAAACGACAATTATTCGTAACAATCGCTTCAGATGTGATCATGGCTGGGACATTGATTTGGATGATGGATCTTCAAATTATCTCATACGGAATAATCTATGTTTAAATGGCGGCATTAAAAACCGGGAGGGCTATAATAGAACGGTCGAGAATAATATTACAGTTAACAATTCTTTTCATCCTCATGTATGGTATGAAAACAGCGGCGATGTTTTCCAGAGCAATATTATTTTTACTTCATATAAGCCGGTGGGTATGCCCAAAATATGGGGCCGACAAATAGATTATAATTTTCTTCACCGGCCAGCCGAGGCTTTAAAACAAGCTCCAGAAATTAAGAACCAAAGCGGTCAGGATCAGCATTCTCTAACCGGTGATGCCTTATTTAATAATACTTTAGAAGGCGATTATCGTGTGAAGGAAAATTCACCCGTACTTAATCTCGGATTTATAAATTTCCCTATGGATAAATTTGGGGTGCAAAAAAGTGCCTTAAAGAAAATAGCCCGAACTCCGCCAATGTCTAAACCAGCTCCAGTATCTACAATTCCTGGGCGTAGTAATACTATTTACTCCTGGTTGGGGGCAAGCGTCCGGAATATTGCAGGAGACGGCGAAGTATCAGCTTACGGCTTACCCGGAGAAGCCGGGGTTTTAGTGCTGGATGTGCCGCATGGAAGCTCTTTAATAAAGAGTGGTATAGAAAAAGATGATGTTATTGTTTCTTGTAATTTAAAGGAGATAAAGAATGTTAGCGAATTATTAAACAGTCAAACGGCTTCTCAAGGAATGAAGATGAAAGTAGGAATAATTAGAAATCAGAAATTGTTGTTTTATGAGATAAATTAACATATTTCAGAGCAGTAAATAATGACTCTTCTAGTTTTGCCAGATTAAAATTAATAACTTTTTAATTAATGTAGTTTATGAAATTGTATATAACAATTGTACTTGTAGCCATACTCGCCGCAGGATGCAAAAAAGAATCCGAATTGGCTAAATTTAATGAGAGCATACAGGGAAGCTGGACTTTGCAATCTAATAAGCTCGAATACTACAACAGCAGCAATGAAAAACAATACGAAGAAGTGTTAAGCGGACAAGGATCATTTAAAGAAATCACTTTCGCCCAGAATTTAATGGCAAGTATCAAAACCTACGATGATACAAACATTAACTCAAAATACGACATTATTAATAATGACGGGAGTAAGTATATAGAGTTTAATGATGCAATGGTTTTTGACGCACAATATTTCCAGATTGTATCAGCCTCGGAGTCTGCAATGACCTGGAAAATTAAATTTAATAGTATACAATATGAAGATACCCAAACTGGAGAGGCTGTGATAGCCCCTTTTGCTATATTGACTTTGCAATTGATAAAAAAATAACCAAATAGTTTTGTGGCCATTCCTACGCTGGCAGAATTGTAATCTGAGACATTTGAACCTATTATCGTATTACGATTGCCGGTGATTCGGCACGATTCGAGTGGGGCCGAACCGCGTCGAATTTTAATGCGGATTTTATACACCATTTATGCGGTTTACTATATCTCAACTTGACAAGCATATTGAACAATTAGTAAATAGCGTTTAACTTTTGACCAATATAGAAGGTACCTTAGTATACCATAACCATAAAAAATATATAACTATTAAACGCTTTACTGGGTTAATTTTGACTGCCGAATTTTGGCAGCCAGGCCATATATTTTAAATCAATTTAATAAATGAAGAGAGTATCTGATAAGCTTCAGCATAATGAAAATCCTGGAGAAAGTATTGATTTATCACGCCGACAATGGTTAGGACGGGTATCTGTTCCTGCATTAGTAGCAGTGGGTGCAAGTTTTGTTGGTACACCTGCAGTTGCAGCTAACGTCTTAAGCTCCATTCCTTCAGATGAAGCAATGTTTGGAGCAAATGTCTATAATATTCGAAGCTTTGGAGCCAAGGGAGATGGCAAATCCTTAGATTCAAAGGCTGTACAGAATGCTATTGATACCTGCAATAAAGAAAGAGGTGGAATCGTATTAGTGCCGGCGGGAGATTTTGTAATAGGTACATTAGAACTAAAAAGTAACGTAACACTTCACCTTTCCAGCCAGGGACGTTTGTTAGGAAGCCCTGATAAGAATGATTATTATGCCGGAAAAGGAATTCCTGCTGGTAATGGTAATATCGTGTTGCTTTTTGCTGCAAATGCGGATAATATATCAATTGAAGGCCGTGGGACAATTGATGGAAACGGAACTGCTTTTTACACCGGGCAAGGAGATAACACAGGACCCAATTCACCAGGCGGCGGTTACTTCGACCGGCCGCATCTTGTAATCTTTTACAAATGTAATAACCTGCTTTTACGCGATTCATTCTTTACAAGGAGTGCTTATCATTGTTTTCGGATTTTACAGTGTGAACAGGTAAACATAGACGGTGTTCGTATCTATAATCGTGTAAATAAAAACAATGATGGTTTTCACTTCAACAGTTGTAAATATGTTCATATTACGAATTGCGATGTAAGATGCCAGGATGATGCCTGCGCTTTATTTGGGAGCAACCAGTTTGTAACGGTTACTAATTGCTCGTTCAGTACCCGATGGTCGATTTTTCGTTTTGGTGGAGGAGAGGCACAAAATATTGCAGTTTCTAATTGCCTTATCTACGAAACTTACGGTTGCCCAATTAAAATCAGCTCGGGAAGGGCCCGCCTGGAGAATCTGTCGTTTTCAAATATTATCATGAGAAATGTTACCGGACCAATAGGTATTGGTTTTAGTGGGAGCTCAAACAATAATAGCGGCAGCACCAACAATGCACCAGAACAGGCTTCTTTCGTAAGAAATATATCTTTTAATGGAATACGGGCGACTGTAGTGCCTTTTCCAGTAAACCATCCGGATATTCCATTTGATGTTAAAATGTATCCTGGCGAACAGTTTAGTTGTATTACCCTAAATGCATTAGGTGATAATTTCATAGAAAATATCAGTTTTACTGATGTACATGTAACTTATGCTGGCGGTGGTTCAAAAGAATTAGCTGCCAAGCATGAAATTCCTCAAACCGCCCGTGAATATTTTACTGTTTGGGATCCTGAACCTTCTGGTCCGCCAGCCTATGGAATGTACGCCCGCAATGTGAAGGGACTTACAATGCAAAATGTACGTTTTGAGTATGAAAATCAGGAAGCAAGGCCAGCAATTATATTTGATAATGTTCATGATGCTGCAATTACTAATCTTAGTGTACAGGGGAGTGTTCTCGCAGAATCTACAATACGAATGGTTAGTAGCAGTGATGTTTTTTTAGGCAGCACCCGACTGTTAAGTCCTGCACAATCTTTCATTAAAATAGAGGGCGAAAGTGTGGGAATAACAATAGACGGAGGGGATTTACAAAAAGCTGAAAAACCTGTTGTATATGGCTCCGGAGCTAGTCAAAAGTCGGTTAGGTTTCGGGTATAATAGCAATGATATTGATTTTCTCTTCTTGTAACCACAGTAGGATTACTCCTGCCTCACCATTGGTTACAATTTTTGGTTTTTAGTGCGGCAAATTTGCCGTGCCTTTTTGTAAACTTATTCAAAGGATGAACAAGAATCGGCGGGCGATTCTTGTTATAGTCACAGATCATCAATTTTTTACTTACTATTTCTTACTGTTTTTACCTGCGATGGCGTAATAATACTTGCCTTATTCTGAAAATTGTTTCTTACATAAGATAACACATCTGCTATCTGCACATCAGTTAAGAATGGCAGAGGTGGCATCGGATTTGAATACACTTCACCATCAATTTCCACCCCTTTATTAAAACCCTTCAGGACAATATTAATCAGGCGGATTTTATCTCCAAGTACATACTCGGTTTTAATTAATGGAGGGTTTAAGCCAGTTACACCACCTCCGTCAGCTTGATGGCAAGACAAACAATATTGACCATAAATATTTTTTCCTCTTAGAATTGAAGCTTTTGGGGTAGTTGCTGCTGTCGCAGTTTTTGTGGTATTCGTTTTTGTTTGAGCTGAAACATTAAACGCAAATGGAATAATAAAAGCTATTATGCAGATTGATTTTTTCATTTTTTATTTGTTGTAGGTTATCTTATAAATCGTGCCTTTTACATCGTCTGAGACGTAAAGTGATCCATCTGGCCCGAGGGCGAGTCCACAAGGGCGATGTTGAGCTTCTCTTGGCGACATAACTGCATCAACTCCAGAAAATCCATCTGCAAATACTTCCCATTCACCTGCTGGCTTTCCATTTTTAAATGGAACAAAAGCTACGAAATATCCCTCTTGTTTTTCGGGAGAGCGATTCCATGAGCCATGGAACGCTATAAAAGCACCATTTTTATACTTTTCAGGAAATTGGCTGCCAGTATACAAAAGCAATCCATTGGGTGCCATATGCCCCGGGAAAGCAACAACAGGATCTATAAATTCTTTATTTCCTTCTTTTTTTCCATCTCCGCCATATTCAGGAGCAAGTATTTTTTTCTTTTGCAGATGATCATAATAGATATAAGGCCAGCCTGCATTATCACCTTTCTTGATCATATACATTGCTTCTGAGGGCAATTCTGCCGATTGTTGGGGGGTGTAAAGCTCAGGCCAGGAAGAATTAAGATTGTCTCTTCCATGCTGCATCACATATAGAGTATTGTTCTCCACGTTCCAGTCTAAACCCATTACATTTCGTAAACCTGTGGCATAACGTTCACCTTCACCGTAAGACTGATTTAGTTTATTTGCGTTGAATCGCCAGATGCCACCTGCAGAATCTAAGATGGGACAGTTTGGAATTCCTTTAGAATTCAGCCCTCGGTCTTGTTCCTGGCAGGAATTCGAATAGGCTCCAATATTTACATAAATATTGTCGTCGTTATCTAATACAATTGATTTCGTTTGATGCTGCCGGCCAGCTTTTAAGCCTGTTATAATCTTCTCGGGATTTATAGAGTCAATCACGTGTTCGTTATCATCCAGTTTATAACGATAAACTTCCTGATCGGAAGAAGCATATAGATAGCCATTTTTTATGGTGATACCCGTGCCCGCGAAATTTCCAAAGCTGGATTTTATGGTAAATTTTCCATCTTTATCATTGTCTTCTAAAAGAAGAATCCCTTTGCCATTAAGCAAACGTTGCATTTTAACATAAATCTCTCCGTGCTTTGTTAAAACCAAATGTCTTGGGCGGCCAGTGTTTTCTATTACTTTGCTTGCTCCAAATCCTTCAGGGAGCTTTAAACCTGCATTGTCTGGATCAGATACAGGCTTTGGGAATTGTGTGCTTTGGTTTTGGGCATCACTATTTAACGGATGAAAGCTTAAGGCCCCGGCAATCACAACTGAAAAAAGGATTGATCTTTTCATAATACTTTAAAATAATCGGATTTATTTGTGTTGATAAGGATTGTAAGGGGGGACATAACCGGATACTACTTTTCCAATAAAAACATCCCTTTTTGCGGTTTGTATGTCACCATCTCCCGCCTCCGTGATAAATAGTTTGGCATCTTTATGAGCATTCTGAATTACTTCGATACGGTCTACCTGCTGGCCAACAGATAACACACTTTCGAGTTCCCATTTCAATCCGCCATTGGTTGTTACATAAATTCTAATCTTATCTTCTGCTGGCATATAAACCCTAAAGGATTCTGATCCGAATTTTTCCAGTTCTCTCGGATCTCTTAAATCACGAATACTGTTCCCCGGAGATTCGATTGTGGAGAAAATCCATTTTGAACCATCCCAGGTTGATGAGCCCGGGCCGCCCTGAGTTTGATTGTCGAAATAGATTAATGGAAATCCATTATCTTTATAATGAACAGAAACCTGTAAGCCAGCCATGTGGCCCTTATCGGGAATACTGGTGTCTAATACAAGACAAAACTCGTCCATTTCCTTATTGTCAATTGTTTCGCCTAAATCTTTTCCATGAATATTATATAAATGATCGTTAGACGGATCAAGGTAGGCATAGTACACATTTCGGCCATAAGTAGCATGTGCATGTTTACCAAGTTTCTCTCCAGCTATTGTCCATGCTAAATGTATTCGGGCTGCTTTTCCATTCATCGCAGGCTGGTAAGTCACTTTTCCGTTATAAATTTCCATCATATTATCCGTAGATCGTGGGTAAGGATCAATTGCCATCTGCTTGGTCCACGTTTTTCCATTGTCAATAGATTTAACAAACTGGTATGGCCGGTCATCAGAATAACCGTGTGTTTGTCGTGTATCCCGATAAAACACATAAAAAGTTCCATCTGTAGTAATTATTGGGGCAGGATAAGAAGCTCGTTCTGCGATGTCAATAAATTTATCCTCCCATGAACCTTCAATGCTTAAAGGGTGGGGAGAAACTGCCATTTTTAATGTAGAGTTATGGCATCCGTAGAATATATAAATTCTATTATCCTTCCCCTTTAACATTCCCGGATAATTGTGTTTATCCACAAAAGATGAAGTGCCGACAATTTTATTTTCGGTCCAGGTATTGGTGGCGTGATCTAATGATTTAACCACAGCAGTGCTTTTGGCACCCATCCAGGTAATAAAGGTTTTATTTACACCTGCATCATAAAAACCAATGTTAATTGGGCGTTGGTCTGAACGAATGTTGGCTTCCTCACTGATCTTTTGAACGGAAAACCTTTGCTGGGCAAATGCAGCTCCTGCAAGTCCGTAAATGAGTATTAAGGTTTTAATTTGGTTATATCTGGTGAGCATATTATTAAATAATCAAATTTAACTAATATGCTGATGCTGAATTGTTTTCTGTTGGCGAATCATACAACTCAATTGGCAAAGCTTCAAGCGCTTTCGTACTGGGGGATTGCTAAAAGAGCTGAATACTTAGGTAAAAAGCAATACTTACTTTACTTGTTATTGTGGATATTAGTATTAACTAATTATTAAACTCTTCGATACATATCACGGGATTCGAGTTTTATAGCCATTTGTATTATTATTTGTTTTCCAGGCCAACACTAATCTATCATTTATGAGAAAGTTGCTCCTTATTCTGCTTTTATTCCCATTTGTTTCGTCCTCTCAAAGCAGGAGTACAGTACCAGTGAAAAAGACGAATAAGATTGTGGTTAGAAATGATAAATCTGGTCGTGAGAATTTTGTTCTTCTTCAATCTGTTTTATTAAGCAAAAACTATACATTAATAATAAACCGTCGTGATTTTACAGTGAATACAAGAGATTCATCAATTGAATCAGGGAGTTCTTCTTATATCATCAATGGCGTTGCAAAACATGATTCCGTTATTTTGACGGGTAAATATAAGTCGCGGGTAGTGACCTCTATTTTTGGGCAGGAAGAAGAAATTTACACGTATGATATTACAAATACTGGCTCAAAGGGAACCTTACCTCAAATGATGTTTCTTTTATTAGATAATATAGCTAAAGAAATTAAGGGTGATCGGGTTTATATTTATGAAAAGAAGAAAAGAAAAGGGGCAATATTTTAATGTAGATCATGTAACACTAAATGTAACATGAAAGACTGCCGCTAATGTTTATAATAGATATGAACGAAAATGTTTGAATTTGACGAAGGTTTCTAATGTTTTACGGTAGGTGCACCCTGGAATAAAAAAAAGCACCTGCTCTCATTTGAGCAGATGCAAAAATACCATTGAATTTATTTAACGAAGTAGGGCAGTGGCACACCATAAAACTGGTGCCTGACCATGCATATCTCCTGTAAGACGCTCGCGGTCTAAGTAATACTGGCGGTCATTCTTTTTATTAGTACCCTGACAAACTTCGCGCATATCGGCATTTTCATCCAGATAAGTAATCAGAGCTAACCATCCTTTTCTTGCTGCTGTGCCATAAAGCTTTTTATCAAGCCAGCCATTTTTAACCCCTGTAATCATTGCAAAGGTAAACATACCCGTTGATGATGTTTCTGGCCATGATTCAGGATCGTCAATAAGTTGGCGCCACATTCCGCTCTCAGCCTGGTATTTTAATAGCGATGCCATCATGTTTTTGTATCCCTGCATAATACGTGCTCGACTAGGGTTATTTTCTGGTAATGAGCGTAGAAGTTCAGCCATACCCACGGCCATCCATCCATCGCCACGACCCCAAAAAAATGGCACATCGGGAGCATGGTAAAAAAGCCCATTGGGTTTTTGAAGCTGGTCCAGATAGAAAACCATTTCCTTTGCCCCTCTGTCGATATATTTTTGATCACCTGTAGCACGGAAAGCCTGAGCCTGTAAAGCGGTAATCATAAACATGTCGTCTATCCAGAGGCGTGTTTGCCATGTATAACCCTGGTCATAAAATTTACGCGATTGGTCGGTTACACGCGGTCCTTCGGGTGGTCCCCATTGTTTATCGGCAATGGATTTGCCTAAGGTAAGGTACTTCTCATTTTTGGTTTGAATATAAAGTTCTAATGGAACTGCACCAAAAACACTGTAATCAACATGGTCCGCAACGGGAATCATTTTGGCTTCTTCTCCAAAAAGGGGTTCAAAACGTTGGATCAGACTTTCTGTTAATTTTTTATTGTTGCTTTCTTTAGCAAATGTTAAAGCGCCATACCATGCGCATGTTTCTGGATAAGTGATAACCTTAGGAGGAGTTGAGCGGCCAAAATTAGGGTGAGGTGTAGCGATAAATCTTTCAGCTACACGTTGGCCTATTTCCTGAGGTGTGGCACCTTTTGGGAATTTTTTTAGATTAGACGATTGCGCATTTACACCAGTACTTGCTGCTTGTATTATTCCTAATGAGCATACAAATAGTTTAAATAGGTTTTTTTTCATGTTTGTCTATATAAGGGTCTATTTTTTTAGTTTTTTACGGGCGGTCAGTTGCGAGATATATAATGACTCGGGTTGCAGATTTGGTTTGTTCTGCCCTTCCCAAACGCCATCCGGCCGGTCTGGAAATGCTCCTGCACCTTTTTTGCCTTGTAAGCCAATGCAGTAATTTTGGGCAGATGCCCATGGGTTTTGTACTGTAGCGGATTTTGCTGTGCAATTCCAAACAACCTGAGTTGCTCCAGACCATCCATGTCCGCTCCCCATTTTACCCCTATCCTGAACATTTATTTCTCCATCGGTTACAATATTATCATACAAAGTGCCTACAGCCCAGCGATGGTGCGGGCCTATATCTGCATGTGTTTTAGAAGCCTTACAGTTATAAAATACATTCGGACCCAAAACCCTTGCCCCAGTAACATAGTCATGTCGCCCTTCGGTCGTCTCCAAATTCATAAAGAGATTTAGCTGTCCATTATTATTAAAAGAATAACGTTTTCCGCCGGTAATAACGGACTTTGGGTCCAAGCATTTAGAATCAATAACAGTGATGTTCTTAGAATCATTTTCAAGACTTACAGCGGCGTATCCAAAGTGTTTTGAGGTTATGTTTTTTACCCAGCAATTTTCTGCTTTATTGATATCTATAGCAATCCACCCATGATCTTCATCCGTATCGTGCGCATATTCCGATTCAAATAAAATATTTTCAATTCCAACCTCATTGATACGTCCGTCGAAACTATACTTGTAAATTTCTCCGCCGCCATAGTTTGTCTCCATGGCCATCACCACAGGATTATCGATGTAAATTTTATTTCCCTCAATTTTGGTTATGTTTCTCTCGAAATGCAGATTGTATTCTTCTGGCTGCCATTGTTTCGTTCCGGCACGCTCAACGATCTGGTCCATTTTTAAGTCATGGATCCAGTTCTTAGTCCCAGGCCTGAATAGTACTATCTTATCTCCAGGCTTCAAACCATCAGTGGAGGTTATTTCAAGCGAAAATGATCCTACAGGAACATAAGAGTTCTTGATTTTCTTCCGTGTACCTGCTATCTCTTTCCTTGATCCGCTACCTGAAATCTCCAATAAACTTCTGTTGCCTTTCCCAACTGCAATTAAACGTGTGCCTGTTTCATGGTCGCCTTCCCCGCGAAGAATAACTCCGCTTGTATTTATTTTCAGTGTTCCCGGAATTTTGTAGGCGCCGCTTTTTAATAAGATGGTTCCTCTGCAACCGGTTGCGTCAGGAGCCATTTTAGAAACTTCATCTATCGCGTCCTGTATTAATTTCTGGCTGTCATCTTTGAGAGGAGAAAGAGTTTTAACCACTGGTACGTTTGGTATATTTCTATCACCCTGGTGATACCCAACTCTGCTAAAGTCAGGGATAATATTTCCCTTCTCATCAGGAGAGTACTTCAATAAACCCTCTTTATTAATCTTTACGTGAGCAGATTCCCAAAAAGGTGGCTTATAGCTGAATAAAAACAAACTTGCACAAATTATTAGTGCAATTTTAACTGCCTTAAATGTCATATCTGGAATTTATTTAAAATTGGTTTTTTTAAAGGTAGTATTTATTTGTTTTTTTTAAGCTGGGAAGAAAAATGATAAGTTCAATATTCTTCATTTAAGAGTGCATTGGGCGGGGTGATGCTAATATAGCTGAATACTAAGCCAAAAATGCAAAACAAATAATAATGTTTTATTAGTCCCTTGCGATAACCAATTTATACAGACATAGACAGTTTTCTCCAAAAAGGTATCGTTTGAATAATGCCGTTCTAATTAATATAAATTAAATATTATGAAGTTTTCTCGCATGTATTTTATATGCATGGTATTCTTTGCAGCATTTTTAACCCAGTCCTTTGCTCAAGGAGGCTTTGTTAAAAGTCCCAATGGCAAAGTTCAGCTTGTTTACGGCTTGGGGAATAACCATTTGATATACTCAGTACGTCTTAATAATAAAGCAGTGCTGGAAACAGGCCCGTTAATTATGAAAGTTAACGATGCCGATGTTTCTGAATCGGTATTGATTAACAACCGGAAAAATTATAAGCACCATGAAACTTATCCATGGTATGGTGTCCATTCTTTCGCAACAAATAATTTTAATGGTGCTAAAATTGAAATAAAGGATAGAAATTCTGAGCTTACTTATACATTAGACATCAGGGTATTTAATGATGGGGCAGCCTATAGGTTGGTTTTACCGGGTAGCCCATCAGCAAAGCGAATTCCTGATGAATCAACTGAGTTTAATGTTCCTGCAGGAAGCACGGTTTGGTATCACGATTTAAACGGACACTATGAATCCACTTATTCAAAAAAAGCGATTTCGGAAATTAAAGCTCATGAATGGGCCGGACCTCCGCTGACTTATAAGTTGCCAGAAAACAGAGGATATGTGTCTATTACAGAAGCGGATTTAAAAAATTATAGCGGAATGGCACTTCAGGCGAATGGTAAAAATGGTTTTATACTTCGCCTGGCTCATAATCATCCTACATCGCATCCCTATAAGTTAAGATATTCGCCCGAAGATACCTTGCGCTTACATCAGCCAGCTGTAGTAAACGGAGACATCATAACTCCCTGGAGGGTAATAATGGTTGGGGAAGATTTAAATACCATGTTAAATAACGATATGGTTCATAGTCTGTGCGCGGCGCCCGATAAGGTGCTGTTTCCCCAGGGGATAAACACTGATTGGATTAAACCGGGTCGTGCTGTATGGAAATATTTGGGCAATCCTTCTCAGGAAAACACTCCAGAGGTGTTGAAAGAGTTCTCTAAAAATGCGGCAGACTTAGGATTTGAATATAATATTCTCGAAGGATTTTGGTCGCGATGGACTGATCAGCAAATAAAGGAACTTATTTCTTATTCCAAAGCCAGGAATGTGAGTATTTGGTTTTGGAAACACTCTAAAAGCCTTTGGAAAACTGAAGAGCGACAGGCATTTTTTAAGCGCTGTCAGGATTTAGGTGTTGCAGGTGTAAAACTCGATTTTTTTGATCACGAGCATAAAGAAGTTGTTGACTTTTATCAAACTATTCTTAGGGAAACTGCAGAGCATAAGTTGATGGTCGATTTTCATGGCTCAAATAAACCAACAGGAGAATCTCGTACATGGCCGAACGAGTTAACACGCGAATCTGTAAAAGGTATGGAAACGCGTAGCATAGTTGACAGAGCTACACATCATACGACTATCCCTTTTACGCGCTGGCTTGCAGGTCCGGCAGAATACACCCCGGTTCATTTTGCAGAGGAACGCCGGAAGAATACTACGTGGGCTCATCAGATTGCCAGTGCTGCAATTTTAAGCGCACCACTTTTAACCTATGCAGCAAATCCTAAAAGTCTTCTCGAAAATACTGCAGTCGAGATGATAAAAAGCATACCTTCTGTATGGGACGAAACAATTGTGCTTCCACCTTCCGAAATTGGTGAAGCGGCAGTTATGGCTCGAAGGAAAGGAGATACTTGGTTTTTGGTTGCTATAAATGGAGCCCGGCAAAAGGCGTTTTCCATCCCTCTAAGATTTTTAAGTAAAGCTTCTTATGATATGTATACCATCAAAGATGATCCATCCAATGATACTAATATATTGGAGGAGCGGAGTGTTAAAAATAATAAGGATAGTATTCAATTGGACCTTCAGGTAGGAGGAGGATATCTAGCCAGGTTTTCAATAAATAGAGTTAAGTAATACCATAAGGAGTCAGTAAGCAATATGAATAAGTATTTAAAGATTTTTGCCTTTTTAGTTTCTGCAGCGAGTTTTACCACTGCACTAAAAGCACAGGGTTTATTAAGTCCTCAGATTGACAGATGGGAGATTCAATCCAACGGTAGTATTAAATGGAATGTTCACGATCGATTGCCCCATACGGATCATATTGAGATGGCTGGCGAAAAAGTTGCTTTATGGGTGAAATATGGTTTAGATAAATCCGGGAAATCAACTATTTACCGGACCGTAGTTTTTCCAACTTTTCGTACGCTTCCCGATGCCACAAGAAGCCATATTTCTCAATCTTTTTCCGATGATGACCTTCCAAGATTCTATATAGATAACAGGCAAGTTAGGTTAGATTCAGCAATAAATGGAAAGGGAAGGTCGGGAGATCTCTCTTATAATATAAAGAATATCACTCATAAAGGAGTAATGAGCATCAATGCTATGGTTGGAACTCCTGCATTTGTAAATATAGAGCGCACTCTGTTTCCATCGGTAGATAAGCCTATGGCTTTAGAGAGGTTTACTTTTACAAATATAACCGACAAAGCTGTTACCGTATTTATGGAATACCTTAAGCGGGAAGTAAGAACTGATCCGAAACGCAGTAAGGGAAGCCAGCACTCCATTATTATGGGAACAGTGAATGATGGCAGTTATATCCTTGATCCCGGAAAAACTGTATCATTTGCTGTTTACTACCTTGCTACAGATAGTCTTGCAGAATTGCCAGCCATAAATGCGGAAGCAGAAGAAAAAGCTCGTGAAAACCGGGTTGCTGGTATTTTGGATCGCTTACAATTGGTTACCCCCGATAAAGTATTGAATACAGGATTCAATTTCGCTAAAATACGCGCAACCGAAAGTATCTATAAAACCAAAGGGGGCTATATGCATAGTCCCGGTGGACTGGCGTACTATGCTGCGATATGGGCTAATGACCAGGCCGAGTATATTAATCCCTTCTTTGCATTTCTTGGTGATAAAGTAGGCAATCTTTCGGCGATGAATGCTTATAGACATTTTGCTCGCTATATGAATCCTGAATACAAACCCATTCCAAGCTCTATTGTAGCAGAGGGCGATCATTTTTGGCATGGTGCAAAAGATAGAGGAGATATGGCAATGATAGCATACGGTGCATCCAGGTATGCTTTAGCGTTTGGAAATATTGATTCAGCCAAAGTCCTCTGGCCTTTAATTGAATGGAGCTTAGAATACAGTAATCGTAAACTTAATAATTCGGGCGTTGTAACTTCAGACAGCGATGAATTAGAAAATCGTTTTTCTGCTGGTAAAGCTAATTTATCTACCAATACTTTGTATTATGATGCATTACGGTCCGCAGCAATGCTTGGCAGTCAACTTGGAAAACCAAAAAATTTAACAGATGCATATATACAGCGGGCAGCAACATTACGTAATAATATCTCCAAATATTTTGCCGCAAATATTGAAGGATATGAAACTTACAGATATCACGAAGGTTTAAATGTTCTTCGGGCCTGGATCTGTTTACCTCTTACGGTCGGCATTTTTGATCGTAAAGAAGGAACTATTGATGCTTTATTCTCCCCAAAATTGTGGACAGAAGATGGTCTTGCTACAGAAGCTGGTAAAAGTACTTTTTGGGACAGATCTACTTTATATGCGCTGAGAGGTGTATTGGAAGCAGGTGAAACAGAAAAGGCAATGGATTTCATCCGTTATTATTCTCGACGCAGACTACTGGGAGAACATGTTCCTTACCCGGTTGAGGCCTATCCGGAAGGCAACCAACGACATTTATCAGCAGAAAGTGGATTGTATTGTCGAATATTTACAGAAGGCTTATTCGGAATCCGGCCCACAGGCTTTAATACATTCAATTGTACCCCGCGTCTTCCCAAAAGCTGGAAAACAATGTCCTTAAACAAGATTAATGCTTTTAACCAGGAATTTGATATGACTGTGAACAGGGTCGGCAGTGATAAGCTTTCAGTTGTAATTAACAGACGCGGAAAGAAACAAAAATATACTATCAAAGATGGTAGCACACAAATTATCAAACTTTAGAACTCTATTAGAAAATAATATGAAGCGATATTTATCGATCTTACTGTTAATACTTGCTGGTTTTTTCAATGCCGCAGCCCAAACAGAGGCTTTAATTAACATTGAAACAAAGAACTCGACGCTTTTGCTAACTGTTGCCAATCAAAAAGTATATCAAAGTTATTTGGGGCAAAAGCTAAATAGTCCGGAGGATATTAAATTATTACGTTCTACCCGACGTGAAGCGTATATCGGGGCCGGAATGCAAGATTTGTTTGAACCTGCTATTCGTATGATTCATTCAGATGGTAATCCGTCTCTACAATTGAATTATGTAAAGCATACTGTGGTTAAAAAGGATAATAATATCTCGGAGATTTCAATTTTTCTAAAGGATCCTAAATATCCGGTGGAAGTAGTTTTGCATTATGCGACACATTTCAATGAAGATATTATCAGAACATGGACCGAAATAAAGAATAATGAGAAAAAGGCTGTGACATTATCAAACTATGCTTCTTCCATGCTGCATTTCGATGCTGCTAAATATTTTCTCACACAATTTGATGGTGATTATATGACCGAGATGCGAATGAAAGAAAATCAACTGAGCACTGGTATTAAAATTCTGGATAGTAAACTTGGAACCAGGGCTCATATGTATCGTACTCCTGTGTTTTTTCTTTCATTAAATAAACCATCAGATGAAGTGAGTGGAGAGCTTATAGCGGGCACACTTGCATGGTCAGGAAATTTTCAACTTGCGTTTGAGATTGATCAGTCAAATGGTTTGCGCGTAATTTCTGGAATAAATCCCTACGCTTCCGAGTATAAATTACAAGCTGGTAAAACCTTTGTAACCCCCGAATTTATTTTTACCTATTCAAATCAGGGCAAAGGTCAGGCAAGCAGAAATTTGCATCGGTGGGCTCGTAACTTTGGTGTTCTTGAAGGCGATAAGCCTAAACTAACACTGTTAAATAATTGGGAAGCCACTCATATGGATTTCAATGAAAAGCTGTTGGTAGAGCTTTTTGAAGGGGCTAAGCAATTGGGGGTTGATTTATTTTTATTGGATGACGGGTGGTTTGGAAATAAATTCCCCAGAGATAATGATAAGGCAGGTTTAGGCGACTGGCAAGTAGATAAAAAGAAACTGCCAAGTGGTATAGGTTATCTTGTAAAGGAAGCGACTGACAAAGGTTTAAAGTTCGGAATTTGGATTGAGCCCGAGATGGTTAATCCGAAAAGTGAATTATATACAAAACATCCCGACTGGATACTAAGACTTCCTAACCGGGATGAACATTATTCACGAAATCAGTTGGTGCTTGATCTTACCAATCCCAAAGTACAGCAATTTGTATACAATATGGTGAACGACTTACTTGTTGAAAATCCAGGTATTTCCTTCATAAAATGGGATTGTAATCGTATGCTGACTAATACTTACTCACCTTATTTAAAAGATAATCAATCAAATCTTTTTATTGATTATACAAGAAGTTTCTATAGTGTTTTGAAACGTTTACGCGAAAAATACCCAACTTTGCCTATAATGCTGTGTGCTGGCGGTGGGGGCCGAACTGACTATGGAGCATTAAAATATTTTACTGAGTTTTGGCCCAGCGATAATACCGATGGATTTGAACGCATATTTATTCAATGGGGTTATCTTAACTTTTTTCCATCCGTTACTGTGTCCAGTCATGTAACTTCTATGGGAAAACAACCCATTAAATTTCGGACAGATGTAGCGATGATGGGTAAAATGGGTTATGATATCAGGGTGAATAATATGACCGAGCAAGAGCTTAAGTTTAGCTCTGAGGCAGTTAAAACCTATAAAAGAATTAGCAATATCATATGGTTTGGCGATCTGTTTAGATTGGTGTCTCCTTATGAAGAAAATCGTGCTGTCCTTATGTATGTAGCTGAGGATAAAAAGAAGGCCATTCTATTTAATTATATATTGAACTACAGAAGGAAGGAGTATATGGGAAAAGTTGCTTTACAAGGTTTGGATCCACAAAAACGATATAAGATTGAAGAAATAAATTTGATGCCCGACACAAAATCTACCCATCCCGATAATGGGAAAACGTTTAGTGGCGATTATTTAATGAAAATAGGATTAAATCTTGCCCCCGGACGTATCACACCAGTTACAAGTTCTGTATTTGAAATAACTGAGCAATAATATGAACATGAAAAAAACTTTAGTTGCTTTCGCATTGCTGTCGTTTTGCATTAATGCATTTAGTCAGCAACCAAAACTTCTAAAAATCTGGCAGACAGATAGTATAATTAATCTGCCTGAATCGGTTTTGCCTGATTCTGAGCTTAAAGTATTATTTGTTTCGCAAATGGGAAATAATCCTAACGATAAAGATGGGATTGGCGGCATTGCTAAAATAGGTTTTGACGGGAAGCCCATAGATTTGAATTGGATAACAGGTCTTAATTCTCCTAAGGGACTGGCACGTTATGGAAATAAATTGTTCGTTGCCGATTTGACGGATGTTGTTGTGATAAATATAAAAGAGGGAAAGGTAGAAGATAGAATTGCAATAGATAGTTCTTTATTTTTGAATGATATAACTGTGAACCCTAGGGGTGTGGTATTTGTTTCGGATTCCAAAACGAAGAAAATACATAAGATTGAGGATAATAAATCAAGTGTGTATTTAACAAATATTAGCGGTGTGAATGGATTGAAATATATAAATACTGATTTATATATTGCCGCAGGAAAAATACTTTGGAAGTCTAATGCCGAAAAACAGCTTAGTAAAATTGCCGAATTGCCTCAGGGCGGCGATGGAATAGAGCCGGTAGGAAATGGTGATTTCTTATTCTCGAGTTGGAGCGGATATCTTTTTTATGTGTATTCTGACGGAAAAACCCAAGTTTTATTAGATACCCATCTTGAAAAAATAAATGCGGCTGACATTGGCTTTGATCCAAAAACACAAACAATATATGTACCCACTTTCTGGAAAAAATCAATTATTGCTTATAAACTTAAGCGATAAACTTGTGGCAAGGGGCATAAGTTCACCCAATAAGAAAAGCTGTTATTTTTTCGAATAACAACTTTTTTATTGGTGATTTTTTTAAATAGTGGATTTTATAAATTCTTTTTGGTAGTTAAGAGGACTTTTTCCTGTAATTATTTTGAAGTATTTGTGGAAGCTTGCAAAATTATTAAAGCCACTTTCATAGCAAAGCTGTTTAATGCTCAATTTATTTTCAATTAACAATTTACAAGCATGTCCGACTTTTAATTCAATAAGAAATTGCGAATACGTTTTCCTTGTTCGTGATTTGAAATACCTGCAAAACGAATTTGGGCTTATTCTAGCTATCGATGCTATTTCTTCTAACTGAATTTTTTGTTTAAAGTTTACCATTGAGTATTCATATATGGCATTTATGCGGTCATTTTCTTCATCATTGTAATTATACTGGAAACCTAAGGAGGATAAAGATTGAGTTTGTTCGCACTGAGAAATAGCCAGTAACGCCTCCATCAGATAAATAATTCTTTTAGGTCCTTCCTGCGCGAGCATATCTTCCATTATTTCAGCAACCTGTTTCTTAGTTCTACCGACAACTTTAATACCACGTTTAGATTTTTCAAGTACACTTTTTAAAGGCTTATTTTCTGGTAGGCATAAAAATTTCTCGCCCCAAAAACTGTCACAGAAATGAGCTACTCTAATATCTGCAGTGCATTCCATTTTCTCTTCAAAATATACATCATCAAACCGCCAGTAATGAGGAAGATGAGCACCGACTAGAATAACATCTCCATGTTTAAATCGCTTTATGCTGTCTCCAATAAACTGAGTTCCAGTGCCTTTTTTAAAATGAATCAATTCCACTTCGGGATGATAATGCCATTTATTATTAACATAAGGAACAAGGTCTTGCCTGACATTAAATGAATGTGCAGGCGCTGTCGAAACTTTTAGTAACTGTGGTTTCATTCAACTAAGTATTCAGTAAGTGGTTATAAAAGGTTTTAATAATGCCAATATAGCTTAATAAGTTGTAAAAACCTCGAATTTTTTTATCGAAAACCTTTCTTTCTTTGTATTATATGACTAATGTTATTTTAAAGCAAATTATAAACTTATTTAGTGGTTAATTAAATAACCGTGCTACTTTCTCCCAATTCATTACATCGAATAATTTCGTGTATTGCTCACGCTTTTATAGTAATACTACTTGCAAAAAAAAAAAATTGAAGTGTTAGTTTGACACTTTAACTTCGCAATTCAGCTTTTTTACGATATCTGTTAGGGGGAGGAACTCGTTGATTTTCGCTTCAAAATACCATTGATGTAACAAAAAACCTAAGCTTTTATGGATTCAGATATTATAACGAAAGGAAAAATTAAAAAAAAATATTTACAGATTGATAGTTTAGATAACGTCCTTGTGGCACTTCAGGATCTCAAACAGGGGGATGAGATAATTGTTGGAGGGAAATCTTTTAATTTATCGGATGATGTAAGAGCAAAGCATAAGTTCTCTCTTACGCATTTAGAAAAAGGAGATAATGTTATTATGTATGGAGTTTTAGTCGGTAAAGCTTCAATAAGCATAGCTCAAGGTGCATTATTGTCGCAAGAAAATACAACCCATGCAACAAATAATTTTGAGCTTGGTAAGCGGAAATTAGACTGGACTAAGCCGGATGTCTCGTCCTATCTTCACCGGTCTTTTTTAGGTTTTCATCGATCTGACGGTTCTGTAGGTACTGCCAATTATTGGGTGGTAATTCCTTTAGTTTTTTGTGAAAATAGGAATGTAACTGTTCTTACAGAAGCTTTAATTAACCGTTTAGGATATAAGAAAGCGCAAACTTATGAAAATGAGGTGAATGAGCTGGTGAACTTTTATAATGCAGGAAAATCTGTTGAGGAGATCTTGAATACAGATTTTAACACCTCTTATTCGGAGGATATAGATAAAAAAAGGTTATTTGAAAATGTGGATGGTGTAAAGCTGTTAACGCATGATATGGGATGCGGAAGTACTCGAATGGACTCTGATGCATTATGTGGACTGCTTGCGGGATACATAACCCATCCAAATGTTGCAGGAGCAACTGTCTTGAGTTTAGGCTGCCAGCATTCCCAAATAAGTATTCTAAATGACGAGATCTTTAAACGAGATCCGCACTTCAGCAAACCTCTGGTTATTGTTGAACAACAGACAATGGGAACAGAGAGTAATATGTTGAAGACAGCTCTTAAACAAACTTTTGCGGGGCTGATGGAAATAAATAAACAACATCGACAGCCAGCATCTCTATCAAAGCTCTGCATTGGCCTAGAGTGCGGTGGTTCTGATGGATTCTCAGGCATCTCTGCGAACCCAGCTATCGGGCAGGTTTCAGATATGGTGGTGGCTTTAGGCGGTTCAGTAATTCTTTCAGAGTTCCCGGAACTTTGTGGGGTTGAACAAAATTTAAGTGACAGATGCGTCGATGAACAAATTGCAACTCGTTTTATGGAATTGATGCGCTCGTATAATGCAAGGGCTGAATCTGATGGTTCAGGATTTTATGCTAATCCATCACCTGGTAATATAAAAGATGGTTTAATTACCGATGCTATTAAATCTGCCGGCGCCGCAACAAAGGGAGGCAGTTCACCAATAGTGGATGTTTTAGATTACCCGGAGAAAGTAAAAAAACAGGGATTGAATTTGTTATGCACTCCTGGTAATGATGTGGAGAGTACTACTGCAGAAGTTGCATCGGGCGCAAATATTGTTTTGTTTACTACGGGCTTGGGAACACCAACAGGAAATCCTGTGGCGCCAGTAATAAAACTATCAACAAATACTAAAATATATCTTAATATGCCTGATATAATAGATATCGACTGTGGCACTATAATTAGTGGGGAAGAAAATATCGAAGGTGCAGCTAAGAAGATCCTTGATTATATTATTAAAGTTGCTAGTGGAGAAGTTAAACCTAAAGCAACTTTATTAGAGCAGGACGATTTCATTCCCTGGAGAAGAGGGATTTCATTGTAGTGGAAGAATAGTGTTAATATTTATTAGGTATAGGTCGTTTATTGTTTTAAAAAATCAGTTTATTGAAAAAATTATGGTTATTTTATCCTTAATGTTGTATACATACTAAATAAGTGAAAAATACAGAGAATCTTAGGCCCGTTACAATAAGCGATATAGCAAAAGAGCTATCTGTTTCTAAATCGACCGTTTCCCGAGCACTACACGATCATCATTCCATTAGTGAATCAATGAAACAGGCGGTAAGAGCACTGGTGAAAAAGTATAACTATCATCCTAATGCCATTGCTTCAAGTCTATTTAAAAAGTCGACTAAAACGATCGGTGTAATAGTGCCTATTCTATCACATCATTTTTTCTCAACCGCTATTGCAGGAATAGAAGAAGTAGCTTACAAAGCGGGATATAAAGTTATTATTTGTCAGTCTAACGAATCATATAAAAGAGAAGTTTCTGTTGTAAAGACTCTATTAAGTGCGCAGGTAGATGGTTTAATAGTTTCAGTATCACGTACATCACACAGAATGGATCATTTTGAACTCTTTCTAAACAAAAGTATTCCAGTAGTGTTTTTTGATCGCCTTCCAAATGGTATTGAAAGCAATAGTGTATCTGTTGATGATTATAAAGGGGCATACCTGGTTGTGGAGCATCTGATCAAACAAGGATTTAAAAAAATAGCTCATTTTTCAGGCCCCCTTAACGTTAATGTGTCAAAAAATCGCCTGCGCGGATATATAGATGCCTTAGAAAGTTATAAAATCCCCTATGATCCTCAACTGGTGTTTGAAGCTGGTTTTGAACGAAAACATGGAGTAGAAACAGCAGAACGCCTTTTAGCAAATGGGAATCTGCCGGATGCAATTTTTGCGGTATGCGACCCTGTTGCAATTGGATTAATGTTAACACTAAAAAGCAGAGGCTTGAGAATACCTGAAGATATTGCCGTAGCTGGATTCAATGATGAACCTATTGCAACCATCATAGATCCCCCACTTACAACCATAGTTCAGCCTGCTTTTGAAATGGGAGTATCTGCAGCTAATATACTTTTGCAAAAAATAAGTCCGAACGCTAATAAAAGCTTTGTAAAAGAAATCCATAATACCATTCTGAAGGTAAGGGCGTCGAGTGCTAAAAGATCACTTTAAGATTAAGATTCTTTAACGGCCTTCGCAATTTTTTTTATTTGTTGGCAATTTCATTTTTATAAAATTAAAACCTGTCCTTTGCAAATTTCGCAACCGGTTGCGTTATTGATTGCGAGGATATGAAAAATAACAATTATTCAGTTGTATGTACATAAAAGTGAATATATTGTGGCTGTGCATGCCAATAAGATTGAATATTTCGCTAATCCGGCGAACTAAAGAATTGAGATTTATTAGTCAATTGCACTAACCAATACGAACTTAATTATTTACTATTTAATTGTTGTACCCGATGATTTAACGATAGTCGATTATCCAGTTTTACCTGTTAAGAATAGTTGAAAGCAGGAATTTGTTTTTTAATTCTCAATCATTTAAAGGGCTTAAGCAAGCCGCCAATTAAAACAATAATCCATATGAATAAAAATTGTACTCAGGCAATTTCATTTAAAATGAAAGCTTTTGTAAAACCGCGGAAGGTGAAGCTATTCGTGCTCATGATAATACTGCAATTGATATCAATAGTTGTGTATTCTCAAACACTAAGGGTTACGGGCACTGTATCTGATTCCAAAGGTGAACCGTTGCCCGGAGTCGGCATCAAAGTAAAAGGAAACAATATCGGAGTATCCACATCTGTTGAGGGAAAATATGTTATAGATGTTCCTGATGCAAAAGCTGTACTGGTTTTTACCTATATAGGTTTTGCAACAGAAGAAAAAACTGTAGGAGGAAATAAAGTACTAAATGTTAAACTCACTGAAAATGAAAATGCATTGAATGAAGTGGTAATAACCGGCTATGGACAGGCCGTCAAGCGACGTGATTTAACTGGTTCAATTTCCAGTGTTTCAGCAAAACAGATCGAAGAGCGGCAACCGGTTACCTTATATGACGCTTTACAAGGGCAGGCCGCTGGTGTATTGGTAACAAATGATAGTGGTGATCCTGCAGGACAAGGGACAATTCAAATCCGAAATGCCTCTACTATTGGTGGATCAACAGGTCCGTTGTATGTAATAGATGGTGCACTTAGTGAAAACGCAAATTTTGTAAACCCTCAGGATATTGCTTCAATAGAAGTTTTAAAAGATGCCTCATCAGCGGCTATTTACGGTGCGCGTGGAGCTAATGGTGTTATTCTGATTACCACAAAAAGAGGAAAGGAGGGTAGACCCTTAATAACAGCTAATTATACTCATACGATAGGAAAATTGGCGCACCAACTCC
Source organism: uncultured Sphingobacteriaceae bacterium (assembly GCA_946480915.1). Next base: position 92,040 of record CAMLLO010000016.1, read on the forward strand.
GTACAACCTCGGCAGATGAATTACGTCTTTACCGTTCTATTCGTGGTGCTGGAAATGGAGGCGCTTCTACAGATTCAGTAAATCCTTACTTGAATGCTGATAATGATTATCAGGAGCTTTTATTTAAAACAGCACATAAACAAGTGGCGTCGTTGAGTTTAAGCGGAGGTACAAAAGGAGCCAGCTACTATGCAGGCTTTACATATACTGATGATAAAGCTATTATACTTAATAGTTGGATGAAAAGGATTCAAACATCCATTAATGCGGATTTTCAGATATCACCAAAATTGAAAATTGCTAATAGCCTTGCTTTTGCATATCAAAATGGAAATAATGTTCCTATTGGTACAAGTGCTAAGCAAATTTTTGAAAGAAATCCATGGACTTCAATATATAGGCCAGATGGGACTTTGGCCAGTTACGTTGAATCTAAACGAAATCCAATAGCCTTTGCCTTATTGGCCGAGGATGTAGATAACAATTATACGACAAAGTTTAATACCACTTTGAATTATGATTTTAATAAGAATCTAAAATTTACAACCGTTTTTAATTCACAGCTGGATAATGAATCCAATAACCAGTTTGAAACTTCTCAGTTAACTTCAGGAGGAAATGGAAATGCTGTAGGATCTAATGAATTTGGAAAAGAAATGAGATGGGAAACTCAAGCTTTATTAAACTACAATAAAACATTTGGAAAATCTCATAATGTTTCTGCGCTTTTAGGAGTCGGTGCAGATAAAAGAAAAGAAAATAGTTATCTGATATCAATGGATGGTTATCTAACAGAGGAGATTAACACTTCCAATGCAGGTACCATAGATCTTACCGAAACAAGCACAGATGCAAATGCAAACTCGAGTGCTAATTTGTTTGGTAGGGTAAATTATAGTTATTTATCCCGATACATTCTACAAGGCTCTTTCAGACGCGATGGTTCTTCAAGATTTGGAGCTAACAATCGATGGGGTAATTTCCTGTCGGCATCTGCAGCATGGAGGTTTTCTGATGAAAAATTCATGGATTGGTCTAAGGGTTTTCTTGAAGATGCAAAGCTTCGGTTCAGTGTAGGTTCGGTTGGCAATGATAATATTGGAAACTATCCATCTCGGACCTCCATAGAATTTAATAATTATTATGCAGGCCAGGGAGCAGCCTATCAAAGCACCAGTCTGGGTAATCCTAATATTAAATGGGAAACCACAACTACTGCAGATTATGGGTTGGAATTAACCCTTTTCAAAGGTAAAATGACTTTTAACAGCAGTTACTACACAAAAACTACAAAAGATCTCTTATATGCAAAAGAGATACCTAAAGAAACGGGGGCAAGAACAACTACCATCAATTTAGGAACAATTGCAAACAGGGGCTTAGAGTTTGAACTATACGGTAATCCCATTACTAAAAGAAACTTTAGTTGGAATGCACGAGGAAACATTTCGTTTCAAAACGGAAAAATTAAAGAACTCGCCAATCATACATCACAAATTGTAGGTAACATTTTCTTCCTTCAGGAAGGTGGAAAAATCGGCGATATGCTTGTGTGGAAAAATCTTGGTGTCTATCAGTACGACGTTTCGAATGCATACGACGCTCAGGGAAACAAACTTACTCCTGAAGGTATAACTGTGAACGAAGCCACTAATACTTCGACTGCCGCTGGTTATTCACTAAACGGGCAAACCTATTCAGGAACCGTGTATCAAAAAACCAGAAATGGTATTGTACTCCAGGGTGGTGATACAGAGTGGTTTGATTCAAATAATGACAATGTTATAGATGACAATGACTTAATTATTGGTGGCAACGCGCTTCCTGATTTCTATTTTGGTTTTACAAATGATTTCAGGTATAAAGCTTTTACATTAAACTTTACTTTCAACGGTCAGTTTGGTAACAGTGTATATAATTCTGTTAAAAACGGACAAAATACCAATAGTTCGACATATAGCCCACCGAGCTGGGACGCTGCAATAGGTTCTTGGCAACAACAGGGTGATATTTCTCAATATCCACTTTTTACCCGCAAAGATACTAGAGGAAGCATTAAGAATGGCTACAACAGTCTTTATATTGAAGATGGCTCTTTCATCCGTTTAGCGAGCATGAGATTAGCCTATCAGTTGAAACCTGAATTAGCTCAGAAAATAAAGATGAAACATGCTCAGCTATATATTTTTGGGACCAATCTAGCCATGTGGACAGATTATAGTTGGTATGACCCTGAATTTAGTTCAAGCAATCCTTTAGTTAAAGGGGTAGACAATGGGAAATATCCTAAAAGAAGAGAATTGGGTTTAGGATTAAATTTAAATTTTTAAAGACATGATAAAAAAGATATTTCAAGTTTCTGCTCTAAGTATGATCATACTTTTAGGTGGCAGCTGTAAAAAATTTTTAGATGAAAAACCTCTTTCTAGTGTAGAGCTTCCATCGTTTTATAAAACTGAAAAAGATATTAATTCAGGGTTGGCAGGTATTTATTCTTCATTCCAAACTGAAATGACCGGACCTGGAAATAATTTCAATGGTAAATATTTTTATTGGGGGGAGCTGCGGTCGGATAACTTTGATAAAAATGGTTATGGTGGCTCAAGGGAAGATGAGCTTGTTACCAATAATCTTACATCTGGTAACTCAGTCAGTAATTGGGAGGGTTTATACCGTACGATCGCCCGCTGTAATCTTGCCATAAAGTATATACCGCGTGTTCAGGAAAGTGATCCGAATGTAACCCCCGATATTATCAATACTGCATTAGCTGAGGCCTATGCTATGAGAGCGATGTGTTATTTTTATATAGTGAGGTTATGGGGTGATGCTCCGATTCGTGTTGAACCATATGAGGATGTGACTTTAGATCCGACACAAGCGAGAGATCCTAAAGCTAAAGTAATCAGTGACGTGATTATACCAGATTTGGAGAAGGCATATTTAATAATTCCCAAAGCGAAAACTCCGGTAGTTTGGAAAATTGGTGAAGGCGCGATAACCGCAATGCTTGCAGATGTCTATATGTGGAGAGCAGGTACTACAAACAATGCGGCCGATTATACTACAGCGATCACCTGGTTTCAGAAACTTTTTGGCGCTAAGGGCGCGACTGGTACTGTGTATGGAAGTACAAGTGCAAATCTCGAACCTACTGCAACCTGGAAACAATTATTTTTAAATCCTGATAAGACCAAAGAATCCATTTGGAGTATTCACTGGGATCCTGCTATAAACGGTTGTGCCTGTATTCCAGTGTCTATAGGAAAAAGCAATAGCCCGGTTCGTGTAGATACGTTGATACATGCAAACTGGCCAAAAAACACCGCTGATATTCGTGTAAGGCAAACCTTTGACATAGCTAACGGGCTTGGACATGAAGACAGAGTGTTTAAGTACTATGTGACAAATGCAGCAAATACTTCCATTTCCACAACAGCCGATTTAAGTCCGATATATTTGGTAATGTATCGTCTAGGCGATATGTTTTTATTGTATGCAGAAGCATTAAATAAAACAGGTCAAAGATCAGAAGCCTTGAAGTATTTAAATTATATTCATCAGCGTGCAGGCTTGCCGGCAATTTCGGCCACAGATGCTTCTGTTTCTACAGCAGGTGTTTTAGAGGAATATAAATTGGAAAGTACCATCCTACAGGAGAGACAATGGGAAACCTTTGCAGAAGGCAAGAGATGGTTTGATTTGGTTCGTACAAATCGTGTAAATCTGGTTATGGATCCAATAATTAATTATAGATACCATCGACTAACAGGACAAACAAGTACCTTAGGTTTTGGTACAGATGCGGGCAAAATTTTATGGCCTTTATATAAAACCCTGCTTGAAGAGAATCCTAAATTAATTCAAAACCCTTCTTACGACTAATATTATGAAAATGATAAAAATCATAACCGGAAAGTGTCTTTTTCTTTTAGGTATTATCCTTTCTTTATCCGGGTGCTCCCTGGTAGGCTTAGACCTTCAGGAAGATTATACCCGTACCCCCCATACACTCGATCCTCATATTTATAAGAATGCATGGGAATATCTTGAATCTCGAGCTAAAACGGATGCTACAGCATCGGCTAACGACAAGATTTTCACTAGGATGATGGAAGCAATCGTTTACTCAGAAATAGATATTGAGGAATATAAGAAACCCGGTAGGACTTATATATTTCTCCATAATGATGCCATCCTGCGGGGGACCAATAACGATGCATTTTTTAGAGTGAACTATGTAGCAAACGCACCTGCGACTTCATGGTCAGCTTATCCAAAGGAGTTTGTAAAAAATTATTTAAAATACCTTATAATCGATGGCGTCTATGATCATTATACCTTACCTCCGATAGCGCAGGTTAAAGTTAAAACATTGGCTCCCGAGGGTAGTTTTACTGCATTGCCGGCTGGTGTTACAAGAAATCCTGCAGCTGCAACTGCTTTCCCTTTCTTTGCTAACTCAACGTCTGAGATGGCTCTTCAGATATTGAATAACTCGCCTTCCAATACGGCGGACTATCCTATAAGGATAAACGATTCCCAAAATGTTAGGACGAATAGTTTATTAGCAACAAATGGTACAATACACGTTGTAGATAGATATATTACTACTTCACTGCCTCAATAAATGAAGTTAAAACAGGTTTATTACAGAACTGATTGTTGTAATAAACCTGTTTCTATTATTAATCCGTCGCTCCTAATCCAATCCTATGAATAGGTATATTCTTAGTTTTTTAATTATAGGGATAGTATTTCCCCTTTTTTCATGCAAAAAGAGGAAAGTTGTTTCAAGCAAGATTATCAACAGTCCGATAATACCTTCAGAAAATAGATCATCACTCATTTATATCGCGTCAAATGATAGGTTGGCTTATAATACATATGCGAATGCAGGAGATCTGATCAACAGAATTCCTGATTTCTCAAACGTTGGATATAAGGCGGAGTCGCTGTTAGTTCAGAAGTACGCGTAAAAAAAAATATCTCACCTATAAATCACTATAAATTTTATAAATGCAGAAATTAATTTTAGGGCTCTCTATTTTGTTTATTGTTTTTGGTTTAAAATCTCAGGGACAAGTAAAAAACACAACTAATTACACCTCTTATTTCTCAAAACAAGATATAATTTTCGACTCCCTACCTAATAATTGGGAAGAAGGTGCTTTTCTTGGCAACGGCCTGCTTGGTGTAATGGTTTATGGGGAAGATGCTAACAGTATTCGCTTCGACTTGGGGCGGACCGATGTGGTAGATCATTTAGAAGGTGTAAACCCATCCATTGGACGGGCAAGAATGCCAATAGGGAAATTCCTGCTTAGTACAAGTGGTGCTATTAAAAAGATAAATCTTCGACTGGACCTATATAATGCCGAACTTAACGGCACAATTACTACCGATAAGGGAACTATCCAGTTTCAGGGCTTAATTGCAGCTGGCCAAGACGTAATTATATTTAATACCTCTTCGGAAAAGAATGAAAAGTTATTCAGTTGGGAATGGCGGCCCGAAAAAGCTATAAGTCCTTTTTTAACACTTGGACGTGATGATACTTTAAAATATAAAGCTAATCCACCTTTTAAGACAATTAAGGAAGATAATATAAACTATAACTACCAGGCTTTGCTTGCCGGGGGAAGTTATACTACAGCCTGGAAAGAAATACAAAATAACAATAGGCACACCCTGTTAATTACTATTGCCAATACCTATCCAGTTGATGAATCTAAAATGCAGGCGGCGAAAGTATTAAACTCGGTTAAGCTGGAATCCTTACCCGAAATAATTTCAGACCATAGAGCTCATTGGAACCGTTTTTACGAAAAGAGTTTTATTTCTCTCCCAGATAGGCGCCTAGAAAGTTTTTGGTGGATCCAGCAATATAAAATGGCTTCTGCTACGCGAGTTGGGGCCTATCCAATTGATTTAATGGGCCCCTGGTATAGAATAACTCCCTGGCCGAAATACTGGTGGAACTTAAATGCTCAGCTCACATACTATCCTTTTTTTAGTTCAAATCATATTGAACTGGTAAAGCCATTTATGAAAATGATTAACGATAACCTGGACAACCTTATAAAGAATGCTCCTGAACCTTATCAATACAATTCTGCGGCCTTAGCGAGGTCTGGGCCATATACCATGACCTCAGGGATACGTGTATTAAAAGGTAATGATGGTTCCAGCGCTAGTGCATCTTCTATGGAACTGGGGAATTTAACATGGTTGCTTCACGTTTACTGGCAAGCTTATGAGTATACAATGGATAAAGAAGTAATGAGCAATATTTACCCTGTTCTAAAACGGGCCATTAATTATTATCTTAATATAATGGATAAAGAAAAGGACGGAAAATACCATCTGCCTTATACCTATTCTCCCGAGTATCCTAAAGGAATTACAAGAGATGCTAATTATGATTTATCAAGTTTAAGATGGGGAGCAAAAACCTTGCTTTATATCAATGAACAATTGCATTTAAAGGATCCATTAGTCCCGGGATGGAAGGATGTCTTACAGAATTTAACTCCTTATCCTCAGGATGAAAAAGGATACAGGATTGGTCGCGATGCCGATTTTTCAATATCTCACAGACATTATTCACATTTATTGCAAATCTATCCTTATTATGACATTAACTGGGATCAGATGGAAAATAGAGATTTGATTACACGGTCGTTGGAGCAATGGGAAAAAGATGATTCTGCATGGAGGGGTTATTCCTATACTGGCTCGGGATCTATTTATGCTATGATGGGCAATGGAAATAAAACCCATCAACTTTTGAATAAAATGATGGTGGGAAGATTTGCAATTAAGCCAAATACTATGTATTTGGAAGCGGGACCGGTAATTGAAACCCCGCTTTCTGCTGTTACTACCATCAATGAAATGTTAATACAAAGCTGGAATGGAACCATACGGGTGTTTCCGGCAGTTCCGGATGCCTGGAAAGAAGCATCCTTTGATAATTTACGTGCAAAGGGTGCCTTTTTGGTAAGTGCGGTTCGTAAAAATGGTAGAACAGAATTCATCCGCATCAAAAGCCTTGCTGGTTCGGCTTGCCTGATAAAAAGCGATTTAACAACTAACGCGGTGGCGAAAGGTAATAGAAAGTTTTCCCTGACACATAAGGGAAATGGAGTGATTGCGATTGACTTAAGGAAAGGTGAAGAAGTAATTCTTCATCAGTCAGACTACACAGGAAACTTTGTGATTCAGCCCGTTGGCAGTAAAGATGAAATTAACACATGGGGCTTACTCAGAGTTCCTTCCACAAATAATTAATAAATAAAATTGAAACGATTTAGCTTTATTTTCTTTTTCGCTGCACTCATTTGCAGTCAGGTATCAGTTGCACAACAGAAAAGACGTTTAATTAATGATTGGCAGTTTGTTAAACAGGACTTAGGTGGAATATGGGAAGCAGTGAGGCCTGTAAAAGTTGGCAATCCTGAAGATGTGCCCGCATGGCAAAAAGTAACCTTACCACATTGTGTAAATGCCGAAGATGCCGTTGATCCGGATTTGAATTATTATCAGGGGCCAGCCTGGTATCGTACACAACTAGAAATAAACAATCCTAACCGGAAGGGGAGAACTCTTTTGCATTTTGAAGGTGCTGGTCAAAAAACCGAAGTGTATGTTTATACGACCAAGGTAGGGTCGCATGTTGGTGGGTATGATGAGTGGACAGTAGATATTACAGATGCCGTTGAGTCATTCAAAAAAACGGATGTTTTTAAGGATCAGTTTAAAGGAAAGATTCCCGTTTCTATTCGTACGGATAACAGCAGAGATTTGGAAATGATGCCTTCCGACCTATCTGATTTTAATTTATATGGCGGACTTTATCGTTATGTAAATCTCATTTATGCGCCTGCTCTTTCTATTGATAAAGTGTTTGCTACTGCAGAAGTAGATAAAGCCGGGAGAAATGGAAGTCTATCCGTAAAAACGCGATTGTATAATCCAATAAATGTTTCTTCAGCCACAGCTGAAATCAGGCTTATTGATCCAAAAGGAAAAGTAATTCATCGAGCAACTAATAAATTATCTTCCTTAAATGGAGATATTTCTCTTGCTAATTTTCATGTAAAAAACCCGCAGCTTTGGTCTACTTATCAACCTGTGCTGTACGCTGTTGAAGTTAGTATTAAAAGTCCTCAGGGTATATTTACTCAAAGAGAGAAAATTGGTTTCCGCAATTTTGAATTTGTGGAGAAGGGTCCTTTTATGTTAAACGGAAAACGTCTTTTATTAAGAGGAACCCACCGACATGAGGATCATGCCGGAGTAGCTGCGGCCATGACAGAGGAACAGATTCGTACCGAAATGAAGATGATGAAGGAGATGGGTATTAATTTTATCCGTTTAGCACATTATCAACAATCACGAATTGTTCTCGAATTGTGTGATAGTCTCGGAATAACTGTATGGGAAGAAATTCCCTGGTGTCGGGGTGGTTTAGGTGGCGAAGTTTATAAAAATCAGGGCCGCAGAATGTTAACCAACATGATTGAACAACATTACAATCATCCATCGGTAATTATCTGGGGTTTAGGCAATGAAAACGACTGGCCCGGAGATTTTCCCACTTTTGATCAAGAGGCAATCAGAACTTACATGACCGAATTGAATGAAGATCGGAAGAGCACACGTCTGAACTCCAGTCACGACGAATGATCTC
>CAMLLO010000017.1 GCA_946480915.1 uncultured Sphingobacteriaceae bacterium
TGCCTCACATTAAAATTCGATGTCCGGTTAGGATCAAGTCCCCTGCCACCGATACTTAATTGTAAACCGGCACCATCATTTTCCCAAATGTTCAGTCCGGCTACTCTCGAATAAACTTGCCTGGCATTATTTGTTGCCAAATTTGCTACGAGTTGATCTGGGATAATAACTTCGGATTTCTTGCCTTCATAAATTCCCAGATTTTCAACCGCCTTCAGATGTGAAAAGCCGAAATTGTTCCTTTTATCTTTTATCGCTACCTCCGAAAGCATTTTTCCCGAACTTAAATGAAGAACAATGGATACGTCTGCATCCGCAACCGCTACTGAAAAAGTTTCCTTGTTATAACCTATGCAAGCGGTAAGCAGGGTATAATTTCCGGCTGCGCGATTTTCGAAAACGAACTCCCCTTTATCATTTGTTATCGCTATGCTTTTATTATCATCAAGCAAAACAGTGCATCCAACAACAGCTAAGCTATCAGCGGAGGACAAAACCCTACCTGATATTCTATATTGGGCAGCTGATGTGAAAGCAATAAAACAAAAAAAAACAGCACTAAAAACCTTTAATTTCATCGTTAAGGGGTAATATCCAGGATTTATGTTTAAAAGACTCTCTTTCTTTTGCTAGATCAGTATCAGGAGAAATAAATACGCGGCCCCTGCGACCGTTTAGCGTAACATAAGAATCAACATATACTTGCGGCGAATCAAAGCCTTTTTTTGCATAATGATCGCGCAATAAATGAGCGTATTGCAAGATCATATCAGGTTGCGCTGCCATCATTTTCTCCTGCAAAGGTGTTAAAAAATCGTTGTTGTTTACAATGGTTCGCCTGCCCGATGCATCTTTTACGGTAAACTGAGCATAACCCGCTTTTTCCATTAACATTACCCGCCAGGAAAAACGATAGCCCTCTTCGGTCCAGAATAACTCTCCGGGATATAATAAATAACGAAATGGCATCAAAAGCTGAATGGAAAAGAAGATTACCAACCCAGCCAATAGAATATCCTGATTCAGCTTTTTAAAACGGAAAACCTTTTGGGGTACTATAAAATCAGTGCCAGATTTTAACAGAAAGTTGGCTTTACTTATTAAGCTTTTATGAAAGTCGTCCGAAAAGAAGATCAAAGCGGTTACGATCATAATGTAAGGAAACATACCTATCGGGAAAAGCATAGCGGTTAACCCATGAAATAAGATCACTGTAATATATGCGACCAGGCGGGTCTTGCGGGTCCATAGAAACAATCCAATACTAAGATCGTAAATGCAGCCAAACCAACTAAAGAAATACGCTATCCATGTATAATTGAAAAGGAACCCAATAACGGGCATATCATTCCGGGCGGGCAGCCATATCTTTAAAGGTAAAGCATGTAAGAGCCAGTCGCTGTTGATCTTGGCCAAGCCAGCATAGAAATATAAAATGAAAACCAGCAGCCTTAAACTATCAAGGCACCATTTAGGAATCTGGTCGGCCAAAAGATTTCGGTTCCTTGCCGCATCTACCGAAAAATATCGGTTAGCGGGCAAAAACATCATCAACAGCAGAACCATACTGATAAAATAGTAGTGGTTGAGATAGGTGCTTTTATCTATCAGTTCGATATAGGTAAAAGACAAAAATAATCCGCTTATGGCTATGCGATAAAATAAGCCAATGCAAACCAGCAAAGCGCAAATGGCACAAAAAGCAAAAAGAAGATAGGTATTATTTCCAAGAGGTTTTATAAATTCAAAACCATAAAAGGGAAAGTAGTGAGCCGGAGCAATATAAAGGTCGTAAATCCAGCCTTTACTCCAAAAACGAACGATGCTTAAAAAAAGCATCATCCCCAATATTATTCGAAAAACAGCTAAAGGGGCTGCATGTGTTAATTTCTGAAAATAATTATTCATGAAATTGCTGAATAGCTATTTAGTCGCCATCATTATCAGTGTAGGTGATAGTAATGCTGATTGCCGAAGTCATATCTACTTTTAATAGCTTGACGGACTTTTGCATTTCATTATAAACATCAATCATCTGCTGATTATTATTTTGCACTACACTGCTCAGATTTTCTGTTTGAATCGCGTTAAGCTTTAAGGTAGTTGCATTAAACTGATCCATTATAGCTTGTGGTAAAGCACTTTGACTATTTAGTGCTGTTAAATACGTTTTCAGCGAAGGTCCTTCGACACCCGTTTTCACACTTTTACCATTAAAGAAGTCTACTGAAGCCTGATGGGCTGTTTTGGCAAGTGTTAACGAAATATCTTTTTTATAAAAAGCTTCAACATTTTGAGGAGAGACCGTTCCGTTTAACATTACACCCGAAGGAATTCCAAACTTCCCAGACCGGATGGTACGCTCATAATTACGAACATATCCATTCACCATCATAGAAATTGAAGAAGATGCGTCGGTACCTGTTTTATTGATGAATGTTTCCTTGTAGGCACCATTCCACTCCGAATGAACCGTTGTGAACACGGAATTCATTTTACTAACAATACTTTTTAGATAGGCTTTGCGCTTGATTGCATCAGCGTCGGTAGTATAGAAGGATACAATCGTAGCGTCCGTGCCTCCTAACCCGTTAATGAGGTAATCCAACGCTGGAAAGCCTTGTGCTGTGAAATTCGAAGCAATATCTAAATTGGCTGTTCCTGATGCGATATTCGTGGCAATAGCAGCTTCGTTAGCAGGATAAATATTAAAATAGGCACGCAGAGCATATCTATCTGCAGAACCAAACTCAAATAATTCAACCTTTTGCCATTCAATATATGCATTAACCCAGGCCGATCGTAATTCGACAAGTGAGGCAGTTGTAGGAGTAGTTGTAAAATTATCCGTTTTATTAACCAGCAAATCAAGCTTTGTTTTGAAGTTATTGTATGAAGGGAGAACGATATTTTCTGCTACGTTTACAAGAACGGCTTGCCTGTCGGCCGCATTTCCGGTTTCCTCTTTACCAGGATCTCCCTTTTTTGAGCATGCAAAAAATGTGGCTGCTAACACCAAGGCCAATGCTAATCTTTTTCCTGCAAAACGTATCATATTCTTAAATTAAAAATGGATCCGGGAGTATAATTACTCCGGATCCGTATGGGTTAACCGTGTGTTTTAAATTTATTTTAAAGCTCAAACTTTGCTTTTATGATATCATCAGCAGCAAGAATTTTTGCCGGGGTCAGATTATAAAAGTTATTCGTTGAACCGATTAATCCTGTTAAAATTGAATCCGAGAAATTCGCATCCGCATTAAAAGCGGTACAAAAACGCAAAGAATAAATAAACCCAAGACCTTCGCCAAAAGCGTGTGCCTTTTGTGCTTCTGTTAGGCTCACATCCTTGCATTTTGCAAGATATCCTCTTGCTGCTTTAGCGATAGTTTTTTGCAAAAACTGCTTGATAAACAACGCTTGTGCATTAATTTCAGCTTTATTGTTATTTACAATTGCTACTCTTCCTTTCAAAAAGGCCGGTAAAATCTTTTTATAATCGTCAATATCATCTTGATTGTACTCCCATACATAAGAACCCAAAGCAAATTCGGTAGTTCCCTTTGCAGAAGCAGTTGAGCCAATTAAGTAATTTGGATTTGGAGTAAGAGTAGCGAAAGCCAGATCCCAGTTATGCTCTAACTGAGTGTAATTTTTTCCTGATACAACAGCGTAGTTTTCCGCATCTAACCCTTCATCTAAAAGTACATTGCATATTAAGTCTATCTGATACGCTCCGATTAAGCCTTTTTGAATTACTTGTTGAGTTTCAATTCCTTTCGCATCAACAAGAGTTGTACCTAACTTACCGGCAACACCTGCAGAAGCTGTGCTGGCGAAAGATTGGCTTATCGCTGCCATCGTGTTAAAGTCTGCAGCTATTTTTGCGCGAACAATTTCGGCAGTCGAAGCATTCCATGACGAAGCAACGAGGCTACGTAACTGCACCCCGCTTGTATTTAGTGCAGGGTCGGTGAAAGGATTACCTGTATTGCTATACATATTGAATAGCGTTTCGGCTGTGATAATCTGAGTTTTTGATAAACTACAATAGGAATTTATGGCTTTGAAAGCGTTATATGCATTATTTCCTTCAGTAAATTCAACTGTTGATTGTGCATTTGCATCAACGAAAATTCCGCTGTATGTGGAGCTATTTGTAATTGCTGAGGCATCTATTGACGCACGTAAAGAAGTTTTATCATCCTCTTTTTTACAAGAACTGAAAACCAGGCCCGTAAAAAGCATCAAACCAAGTGTTTTTAAGTGGGTTCTACCTATTATCATTTACTATCTTTATTTATACTAATTCTTAATTGCGAGCAAAATTAAATTTTAAACCCATACAATCAAAATTATTTAGAAATAATCTAAATAAAGTTAGACGCTATAGACCGGAGAATGCTAAAGGGAGACAAATCGGGATAAGGATGTAAAAAAAAGGCGGATTAACCGCCTTTTCAACCAAGATCAAAGTTTTTGAAAGGCCACCACTTCAGTTTGTCCTTCGCTGTTTACATGCTCAAGCTTAATCAGAGAATAAGACTTTTCGAGGAATGTCCATTGCTCATTAAGTTCTGTCAATGACGTTAACAAAGGAAAGCTTAAGGTTAATTTATTGAGGCTTTCATCCGCACCAACATTCCAGTTGCCGGAAATTGTAGAACCATTTCTTACGGCGCTTACCGAGCCATTTGTATTAAACGTAAATTCATAGCCAGAATAATTGCTTGTTTCCACCGAGCCATTATCGTTGAATAATACAATTTTCCATTTCCCCTGCTGAATAATAGATTTTGTAGAAGGCGCTTCGTTGTCTTTACTACAAGACGTAAAAGCAAAGAATGATACAACTAATAAAATGTAAGTGTGTTTAATGTACTGCATAATAGTTATCTAAATGTTTACACTATAAATGGAAAGACACCAAATTGTTTTAATTAATACAATTTAAATGGAGATGAAATACAGGGGAGTGATATTTCTCCTTTAAAGCTTAACCAGGTTGAGAAAGAAAACATCATTTTCATGCATTTCCAGTTCTTTTGAAAAAGGAAGCCCATTTTTTATAGTAACGATTTCCTTAGAAATTGGTGCCCCATCGTTTTGGATCTTTATCTGCTCTAACTGTTGCTTTGTGAGCTGCGAAGGTTTTCCCATTGCAAGATAGGTTGAATAAGCATCACTACTTCGGTAACCTACCTTGTAACCTTCCAACGCGTAAAAGCCCTCAGGCACTTTTTCAATATTGATCTTTAGCTTTCCTTTTGATTTTGACGGTAAATCCTGAATATAATAAATCTGGTTGTGAACTGAATCGCCTGGATGCGTGTTCGTGAAATCCCAAACTAAAGCCTGAATATTACCTATGGAATCCTTGCAAATCCAAGAAGAGGTGTCTTTATTTATTAACTCAATATTTCCCAACCGGTTCATAAACTGGTAGGAATAAAATACAGGCTTGTTGATACCCTGAGTAGTCAACATACCAAAACCTCCATGAAAAGGCGTATAGCGAGGTCCCGGCTCCTCAAAAATATCGGTAAAAACCCAGTATGACATGGAGTTGGCTGCATTACCCACCTGCTTAAGCTTCTGCAGCACATACGACGCCTCGTGATAGCTATCATGAAGAGGATCAACTGGCGTATAGGATGAGCTCCACTCTGTATAGTGCAGTTCGAGGCCAGGCATAGTAGAATTGGCAATTTCCTTGCGGGATTGAAGTACCTCGCCACTGACGCTCATCGGATTTTTATCAAGCACTGTGCCTGAGTTACCAAACTCATCAAGAAATCCTTGCTTTACACCATAGGCATGAGTGCTGATAAAATCGATAGGCACATTATTTTTTTGGCAATAAGCAATTATTTCCGGTTCCCAGGCCGCTCCAGCGGTTCCGGGCCCACCCACGCGGTAAGCAGAATTGACACTTTTAATGGCTTTAGCACTATAAGAATAGAGTTTGAAATATTCATCTTGAGTCCCTGGCCAGAAACCATCCAGGTTAGGTTCGTTCCAAACTTCGAAATACCAGGTCTTCACTTCCTCTGCGCCGTAGCGCTCTGTAAAATGTTCAGTAAGATTTCTTACCAATCCAGCCCATTTGTTGTAATCTTTAGGCGGGGTTACATTACCGCGCCACCAGAAAATCGTCTTATTTCCACTCGCCAGCCCTCCGGGCATAAAACCGAGCTCAACAAAAGGCTTCATTCCAATGCTATGCAAGTAATCAAATAAAACATCGATGTACATATAATTGTACTCAGGGTTTCCCTTATTATCCTCCCTGTAAACGGCCATATCATCGGTTAAAAGACCATGCATACGGATGTACCTGAAACCGCATTCTTTTCTTACGTACGCAAGTTGCTGCTGCCAATCGGCACGCAGGCCTTCATTAGCACGGCCCGCACCCACGCACTCATTAAACATCGTATTTAATTTTCCCGCCGGCTTGCCGAAGTCGACGTTAATTTGCCGTTCTGAAAGTGCTGATTTATTTCGTTTCGATTTTTGGGCAATCAGCTCTCCAGAGATTGAAGAAAGCAAGATTAGCAATAACAATAGGTTTTTTCTCATTGCGTGATAGTATGTATTTTATTTTAGGCCGACGCCCCCGTCGGGCCCTTGCTTACTATTCATACGTTATGTTAATTATCCTAATCGTCAAGCAGGAGCCTGCTTTAAACTGATGATCAATAACATAACGCCGGGGCTCCCGTTGGCTTTTAAATTGAATATATCCTTATTTGTTTAGACATACGTCATGAAGATGAAAATTATTTATGCTGTCCGTAAATTTCATAATACATTTTAATCCCATTTGACATCAGAATAGCCATATTGGACTAAAGCATCATTTACGTTCCTCCCAATTGTTTGTTCTTTGTTTTGCTCCGATTGGTTTTTTTGAGTACAAAATGATAATATCAATGCCGATAAATAGCATATATGTGCGCCTTTTTTATTTTAAAAATCACTTTAGTTCCAATAGCAGATTAAGCTTATTAAGCATCTTGATCCAGCTTTGATAGGCGCCCGTTTTTTTAGCTTTTTCTTCCGACACAGTCTGATGAATCGTAACTTTGGTTTGCTGTCCGATCGACTCAAAAGTGACAGTTGTGATTTGGGTTTCGGGCCAGTCTGAAGTTTTACCGGCCTCAACCGAACTTACGGAATTACCAGCTTCGTCCGACATCACCATAGTGAAAACTAATTTTTGATCCTGGATCACTTCCAGGTAAGTCCCTTTAACCCAACATTCTCCATGCACGGGGTCATGAATGCAAGAATGAAAATTACCGCCTTGAGCGATATCAATAGTTTTAAATTCAATTGTACATCCATCAGGTGCATACCAATGCTTTAGTTGTTCTGGATTTGTCCAGGCACCGAATACAACATCCCTTGGAGCATCGAATAAATGGGTGATTAAGAGCTCTTTTTTGTCTACATTCATAACTGTCATTTTTCTGTTTCCTTAAGAAATTTATCTAACTTTTCAAATCGCTGGTTCCATAACTTCCGCGACTCAGTTACCCAATTGGTCACCTCACTTAATGAACCAAGTTGTGCTTCGCAAATCTGTTCCCGTCCTTTTTGGCTCATTGAGATGATGCCACACTCGTTAAGGATCTTGATGTGTTTGGCAATCGCCTGTTTACTCATACCAAAATCTTCACCAATCTGGGTTATGTTAAGCGGTCCCTGGGCCAATTTATTAATGATCATCCTCCGCGTAGGGTCGGCAATAGCCTGAAATACATCTCTTCTTTCAATCATAATACAACCAAATGGTTGTCAAATATAAAAACAACCATTTGGTTGTCAAAATATTTTCCTTAAAAAGTTTGTCGGGGGATCAAGGATCTGACTCAGAAGTTGTGGATGTCCTCGATTTTTTTCCTGTGGTCGCTTGAAATGGTTAATTAGATGTAAGGAGCTAAAAAAGCTCAGATGATCAGCCTATATCACATCTGCCTTTGCGCAACAGCCAATTGGCCCTGGTGAATTTCAATTTGTCAGGACACCGCGTAGAATTCGGATCTGACCCAAAAGTTGTGGACTAAGCATATAACTTAGCCAATCTGAAGAGGAAGAAATTGACGTTTCCAACGCCGCGGTACTGCGCCCTGAAGGCTTTGATTTTAGCATTGAAAGATTCTGCCGAGGCATTTGTGCTTCTATTATCGAAGTAGTTGAGGATATTTTTGTGATGATTGATGATCGTTCTGGAGATGGTGTTGAAGGATTTAAAGCCGGCCTGTTCTACCTTTTCATTCCACCTGGCTAATCTGGCAAAAGCATACATCTTGTCCTTTGTAGTGCTGAATATCCATGAAAGTTTCTGGGATAGATCATAGGCCTTTCTCAGGTCAGGATATTTCCCAAACAGCAGTTTGGCCCGCTCACTTTGTTCAGCCGTCCAGCTATCCTCGTTCTTATACAAAAGATACCGGCTTCTGGCAAGTAGCTGTTTCAATGTATCTCCATTGGAGAGAACCTCGGGGGTATATACCTCCTTGGAAGCCTTAGCATTTTCCAGTGCCTGGTTTTCAGCATCAATAGCTTCCCACCGGTATTTTATTCTTATCTCCTGTAAAGCTTCTGTAGCAAGCTGCTGGACATGAAAGCGGTCTATTACCTGTGAGGCATTAGGGAAGCATTTCTTAGTGATCAGACTCATGTTGCCTGCTAAATCCAGTGTCACCTCCTGTACTTTATTGCGTTTTCTTAGCGGTATTTTCTGTAATAAAGGGATAATGTTTTCAGACTTAGTGCCTTCCATGATCGCCACCAGGGTGCCTTTCTTACCTTTTGCCTGCTTATTGGTCACTACGGTATACAGTTCGCCATGAGAGAGCGAAGTTTCATCTATAGAGAGGTAAGGGCCTATATTCTGCTCAAAAACAAGTCCTTTGCGTGCTATGTCTTTATGTTCCCAGTTTTGGTATTCACTCAATTTATCGCGGTAATACCGCTGGAGTTTCTTACCGCTGATACCATAAAAAGAGCCTATCGTTTGAAGGCTGTGTGCTTTAGTATCGGCTGATTCCTTTTAAAAAAGCCGCAAAATCACTGGTGATCCGTGTTCCTTTTGCTACTACTTCCCAATTTCTAAACACTACCTCTCCGGTATCCAAATTAAGCCACCTCCGCCGCTTTACGTGCAGAAAGACATCATTGCCCCGCATAGGGAAGTCCTGTAAGATAACCTCTTTGAAAAATCCTTTCGACTGAAGTTTGTTGGACTGGTACTCCTGAGGAATATTGTTAATCTCTTCAAGGTAGATATGAATAGACCTATTTTCTTTATTATGATTATGGCTAACCAGTTTGAAATAATCAGAGACACCCTCTGGAATGATCAGGCTAAGAAGAGCTTGGAAAGATTCGTGCATTAAGGCTGTTTTTAAACCGCAAAAGTCAATCTTTTTTTCCTCTTCTCCACAACTTTTGATCCTGATCCTAGAATTCGCCTTAGATTCGAATAAGATAAGGTACGAAAAAAAGCGGTATCTCTTACGGGAATAAGCGCTACCAAATAGGTACCAAGTTCGGACCAAGTCCACTATTTAGTGGACTTGGTCCGAACTTGTCTCGAACAGGTCCCCTGCTTGGTAGGAGGCTGGACTCACTCTAAGTGTATGTCTCTTTGTGATGATGGGCTAGCCGTTTGAAATAATCAGAGACAACTATTTCGCTTGATCCGACACCATCTGGAATTATCAGATTAAGAAGAGCATGGCAGAATTTGCATTAAAATTTTTTTAACCTCAAAACAAGCTTTTTCCTCTTCTACCACAACTTTTGAACCTGATCCGGGAACAATGCCAAAATCAAAGCTTTCAGAGCACCATTTGGCAGAGGCGCGAAAAAGTGAGGAATTAAAAAAGCCGTCTTCAAATTTCTCTGAAGACGGCTTTCGGGTGGATGATGGGGCTCGAACCCACGACCCTCGGCACCACAAACCAATGCTCTAACCAACTGAGCTACAACCACCGTATTGAGCGACAAAATTAACAATCTTTCTACTAAAATCAAGATTAATTTGTTAATATTTTAACAGGCTATTTTCCAATTTACAAATCATTGATAAACAAGATCCTAATTTTTATCCGGCACTATTTTCCTTCGTCTTTAAAAACAAAATCTTATACTTGAAGCGAGAAGATGATAGAATTATTTACAGACGGAGCGTCGAGCGGAAATCCAGGACCAGGTGGTTATGGCACAATTCTTCGTGCCGGGCAGCACTATAAAGAGATATCAGGTGGCTTTAGAAAAACCACCAATAACCGAATGGAATTACTGGCCGTGATTGTTGGGCTGGAAGCATTAAAAAAGCCCGGACAGGAAGTCATCGTATATACCGACTCTAAATATGTCGCTGATGCGATAGAAAAAAAATGGGTATTTGGCTGGGCAGCAAAAGGCTTTGCAGGTAAAAAGAACAAAGATCTATGGATTCGTTTTCTGAATGTCTACAAACTTCATAAAGTCCGTTTTCAATGGGTTAAAGGCCATGCAGGCCATCCCGAAAATGAACGCTGCGACCGTTTAGCAGTCGCAGCATATCAACAAAGAGATAAATTAGCAATCGATTCAGTATTTGAAGTGGAATGCAACAAGACTGAAGGTTTTCTTTAACTTGCCACCTTGGCCTTTAATTCTACAGTTTTACCTTTTTCCTCTTTTTTAAGGCTCATTTCTGAGGAATATTTCATCATCATTTCTTCCGCCTTTCTAACCATATTTTCCGAGCCTACAAAAATGGAACAACGCTGATGCAAGGATTCAACTTCCATTTCCAGTATACGCTGAAAACCGTCAGTGGCTCTGCCCCCTGCCTGTTCAATTATAAAAGCCATTGGATTGCATTCATATACTAACCGCAATTTTCCTTTCGGGGAACTTGAGGTTGGAGGATATAGAAATATTCCCCCTTTTATCATATTTCTATGCATATCCGCAATCATGGACCCGATGTAGCGTGAAGAATATGGACGATTTGTAGACGAGTCTTCTTCCTGACAATACTTAATATACTTTTTCACGCCATCCGGGAAATTTATATAGTTTCCTTCATTAATGGAATAAATATAGCCGTCTTTCGGGATGGTCATATCGGGATGTGAAAGGCAGAATTCACCAATCGAAGGATCAAGCGTAAATCCGTTTACTCCTTTTCCGGTGGTATAAACTAACATCGTTGATGATCCGTAAACTACATAGCCGGCAGCAACTTGCTCTGTCCCGCGTTGCAAAGCATCCTCAAGCGTCGGCTTGCCTTCAGTGCTTTTTCGGCGATAAATCGAGAAGATAGTTCCAACAGAAACATTCACATCGATGTTGGATGAACCGTCAAGCGGATCGATGGCCACGATATATTTAGCATTATTAGATACGTCGGATTCAATAAACACAGGATCATCATTTTCTTCAGAGACCACAAGGCAACACTCGCCTCCGCAGGTTAAGGCAGAAATAAACTGATGATTGGCAAAAACGTCAAGCATTTTCTGCGATTCGCCGTGGCTGTTTGTAGTACCTGCCTCGCCAATAATGTCTACCAATCCCGCCTTGTTTATCTCACGGTTTACGATTTTCGCTGCTATCCCAATATCACGCAAAAGACGTGATAGCTCTCCCTTAGCGTAAGGGAAGTCTTTTTGCTTTTCAATGATGAACTGACCTAGTGTTTTTACTACCGACATAAGTTACTTAGTGTATTTTTTACATTATCTATTACCTAATTCTATCACCTCCAAGGTATGAATTTTTTCTTCAGAAATGCAGAATCTAATAAGAGAACGCACTTTATGCCATCCTTGTTTGCC
Source organism: uncultured Sphingobacteriaceae bacterium (assembly GCA_946480915.1). Next base: position 11,844 of record CAMLLO010000017.1, read on the forward strand.
TGCAGCTCCAGGATTTAAGTGTAAAGTTCCAATTTTTTTATCGAAAATCACCTTCAGGATATGCGAATGCCCTGAAATAAATATTTTAGGAGGGTTTAAATAAATTTTAGATTTTATTTCCGGCGCATATTTATCCGGATATCCACCGATATGGGTAATCCATACATCAACGTTCTCGCAGTTAAATCGGTTGTGTTCGGGGTATACCGAACGAATGTCTTTTCCATCAATATTTCCATAAACTCCGCGTAGTGGCTTAAATGCGGCAAGAGAATCGGCTAGCTCTAATGTTCCAAAATCTCCGGCATGCCATATCTCATCACAGTTTTCAAAATACTTGAAAACTTTGTCGTCCAGATACCCATGAGTGTCAGAAATAAGGCCAATACGTTTCATTTAAAGTGCAGTACGTTAAGAGGTGATGATCTTTAGAAAATGGTTAAAAAGTCTTGTAAAGCAAGCTCATATTGGGATGAATATACTTTCTCCGACTGGTATATAACAAAGTTATCTGTGCTTATTTCAAGGGCCTCAAATCCCAGGCCAATAATTTGTCGGTGAGGAGCTTTTAAAGGAGATGATTTTATATTAATAATCGACTGTAGATTTAGATTGTGACCAAGCCCTTCGTTTATAACTTGAGTAGCGGCTTCGAGCGGCAGAATAAAATAACACTTGCCCGAGGGCGACAAATGGTTCTTTGCAAACAGAATCAGGTCCTGAAAAAGCCCCTCGGTTGTATGTCTTGCCAAATGTTTTTGCGGGTCGGGATTTTTAAGGGAATTGCTAAAAAAAGGCGGGTTACTTACAATTAACTCATATTGCTTGTCAGGATAAGATTCAGAAAAATCCTGAAAAGAACTGTGATAGGCTTTTAAGCGAGCTGAAAACTGCGATTCCCTAAAGTTCATCCTTGAGGTTTCCGCAGCCTGAATATCAATTTCAACAGTTTCTATTGATGTATTTCGAAAACGCTGGGCCAGCATCAATGCAATTACTCCCGTTCCTGTACCGATATCGAGAATTGAAGATGGATTTTCTGATTGAGCCAAAGCTCCCAGCAAAACACCGTCAGTATTGATCTTCATACCACATCCAGCCTGTTTGACCGCGAATTGCTTGAAATGGAAAATATCTTTCATATTACAGTTGCAGCATTAAACCAATGTTGCTTTTACTACAGCCTGCTCTTCATTGTTATATTTCATAAAGCTCAAGAGGAAGCTTGTCAGGATCTGCAAAAAAAGTAAAGCGTTTACCTGAAAGTTCATCCACCCGAACAGGCTCCACTTCCACATTGTTCAACTTTAAAATTTCCACTGAACGATCCAGATCATCCGTAGCAAATGCCAGATGACGTAATCCACGCGCTTCGGGTTTTGAAACTCGTTCTGGTGTATCCGGAAATGAAAAAAGCTCTATCTGGGCGTCTCCAATCCTTAAATCAAGTTTATATGACTCTCTCTCTCGGCGATAATGTTCTGAAATAATTTCGAGTCCCAATACTTCGGTGTAAAACTTTTTTGAAACAACATAGTCAGAGCAGATGATCGCAACGTGATGTATAGAGCTAATGTTGAGCATAATTAAACAAAGATAAGGTTATAAACTAATGCAGATTTGCTTAATCGTATAAGTGAATTAAAACCAGACAGCGCTTGAAACGCTTCTGCGCTAATACGAAAATTTACGCAGCCAATGCTCGTTAAGATATATAAATCTATAAAAAACAAGGAGCACCGCCCTGCCAATTTAAACCCGATTGACGTGGAAAACCCGGAATGAGCCGCCCCTTCAGGTGGTGAAATGAGGATTTGGAGCAAAAACGGGACACATTTGATTCAAGACGAGAGTTTCATTTCTGATCGTTGAAACGAATAAATAAAAAACGCAGACAGCGTTTGGAATGCTGCCTGCGTCAATACGGAAAGTCTACTCTCCCAAAATATTATGAAGTACGTTGTCAAAAACATTCTTCACAGGCTCTACTGAACCAAAATCTTCGTTATCGATTTTGAATTCTCCTGAAGTAACTGTTCCCAACAAAGAAAAATCAACTTCAGACGTAGCCATAAATTCAACAAAAGCCTCCTGATTTTCTGGATTAACAGATACCACTACCCTACCCTGTGCTTCTCCGAAAAGGAAAGCGTCTTTACGGATCTCTTCGTCTGTTTGGATATCAAAGCCAAGCTTCTGCGGCATCGCCGATTCTACCAGTGTAACATATAAACCACCATCAGCCACGTCATGAGCTGATTGAATCAACTCTGAACGAATGATTTGTTTAATTACCTGATGCATTTCATATTCCTTGTCCAGATCGAAATAAGGAGCTGGGGATGCAGAGATTTTATGATATGAAGCTAAATACTGAGAAGATGCGATATCATTCTGACTTTCGCCGATCAGATAGATCAAATCTCCGGCTTGTTTAAAATCAAGTGTCATTTTGGTTTTGATGTTATCCAAAACACCCAACATACCGATTGTTGGAGTTGGGAATACAGGACCTTCATCGCTCGACTGATTGTAAAAACTCACATTTCCACCTGTTACTGGTGTTTCGAACTTTGTACAAGCCTCGCCCATTCCTTTAATAGCGCCAACAAACTGCCAGTACACTTCAGGAACATAAGGGTTACCAAAATTTAAGCAATTGGTAATTGCAACAGGCTCGCCGCCCGCGCAGGTTATATTTCTTGCTGCTTCGGCTACAGCTATGGCGCAACCTTTTTGAGGGTCGGCATACACGTAACGCGAATTACAATCTACCGTTAAGGCCAGGGCTTTTTCAGTTCCTTTTACGCTTACAATTGCAGCATCACTCGGTGTATTCGTCGTCATGGTGCCGGTACCGACCATAGAGTCGTATTGATCCGTAACCCAACGTTTTGACGCGATATTGGGATGAGAGATCAGGTGATCGGCAACATCTTTTAGGTTTGCAGGCTCCTGAACATCTTCAATTTTGAACTTTTGATTTTCTGCGTAATAAGCTGGCTCACGGTATTCGCGTTTGTAAACGGGGGCACCACCGCCAAGGACTAAATCATCCGCAGGAACATCAGCCACAAGCTCTCCGTTCATAAAATATTCTAAACGGCGGGTATCAGTTACTTCTCCGATCTGCACGCAATTCAAATCCCATTTATCAAAAACTGCCTGTACTTCTGCTTCGCGACCTTTCTCTACTACAATCAGCATACGCTCCTGAGATTCTGATAAAAGAATCTCGAAAGGCTTCATGTTTTCCTGACGCATCGGCACTTTATCTAAATCGATACGCATACCGTGCTCACCTTTGGCAGACATTTCTGAGTTGGAGCAGATAATACCTGCCGCTCCCATATCCTGCATACCAATAACGGCTCCGGTTTGAATAACTTCCAGTGAAGCTTCGAGCAATAATTTCTCCTGGAAAGGATCACCCACCTGAACAGCAGGCAAATCGTTTACCGAATCTTCGGTTATATTTTTAGAAGCAAATGCTGCTCCATGAATTCCGTCTTTTCCGGTTGCAGAACCAACTATGTAAACAGGATTACCCACACCGTATGAAGTTGCAGAAACTGTTTCGCCAACTTTTACTATACCTGCAGACATTGCGTTTACCAAAGGATTTACGGTATAACAATCGTCAAAGAATACCTCTCCGCCAACTGTTGGGATACCGAAAGCATTTCCGTAATCGCCGATTCCTTTAACTACTCCTTTTATTAACCACTTATTACGCTCTAAGCTTAATTCGCCAAAACGAAGAGAGTTAAGCTGAGCAATAGGACGCGCTCCCATGGTGAAAATATCACGATTGATACCTCCAACACCCGTGGCAGCACCTTGATAGGGTTCTAAAGCAGAAGGGTGGTTATGAGATTCTATCTTAAATACGCAGGCTATTCCATCACCTAAATCAACCATCCCTGCATTCTCTTCGCCGGCTTTAGCCAGCATACGCGGACTGTCCTTTGGAAGGGTTTTTAACCAGGTGATTGAGTTTTTATAAGAGCAATGCTCGCTCCACATTACTGAGAATATAGATAATTCTGTGAAGTTTGGTGTACGACCCAAAATTTCTTTAACGCGCTCAAACTCTTCAGGTAACAGACCTAAATCTTTTGCATTTTCGAGCGTTGAAAGTTGATTATTTTCCAAAATATAAGGATTTTATAAAGATGCTGCAAAAGTAGAAAAATTGAAGGTTTATTTTGTATTAGTTGTGATTTTTTGACAGGAAATATGATAATGTCAATCTGAGCGGAGTCGAAGAGTAGATTGTCAAGAGAAGTGTGTCGGGTTTAGCTTCGACAGGCTCAGCATGATGCTACAATTTGAAGTGAACCCCGCTAATAATAAAAAAGAGGCTGAAATCTATAGATGACAGCCTCTTTGAATATTTAAGTCATTTTGAGAATCCTACAACGCTCCTTCTTTTATTTCATCCACAACAGCAGGATCTAATAATGTACTCGTATCACCTAAATTGCCGGTATCACCTTCGGCAATCTTACGCAAAATGCGACGCATAATCTTTCCTGAGCGTGTTTTAGGCAAACCTGTAACAAACTGAATTTTATCAGGCTTAGCAATAGCGCCAATAATCCGGGTTACCGTTTGAAGAATGTTTTTGCGGGTTAATTCCCTGTCGTGTTCTGATGCTCCAAGAATCACGTAGGCGTAAACGCCTTGCCCTTTTATTTCATGAGGATATCCTACTACTGCGCTTTCAACCACATCCGAATGCATATTGATTGCATTTTCCACTTCCGCAGTTCCAATACGGTGACCCGATACGTTTAATACATCATCCACCCTACCTGTAATCCGGTAATAACCGTCTTCATCGCGTAAGCAACCGTCACCGGTAAAATACATATTCTCGTAGGTCGAGAAATAGGTCTGACGACAACGTTCATGGTCGCCATAAGTTGTTCGGATAATTCCCGGCCACGGAAACTTAATACATAGGTTCCCGCTCACTCCGTTTCCTTCAATTTCCTTACCTGCTTCATCGACCAAAACAGGCTGGATTCCCGGAAGCGGCAAAGTTGCATATCCGGGTTTGGTAGGAGTTACTCCCGCTATCGGCGAAATCATAATTCCTCCATTTTCGGTTTGCCACCAGGTATCTACAATTGGCGCATTTTTTTTACCGATTTTCTCATCGTACCAATGCCATGCTTCTTCGTTGATGGGCTCTCCTACCGAACCTAGCTTCTTAATTGAACTTAGATCTTTTCCCTTTAAAGGTTCATCGCCAAAACTCATTAACGAACGGATTGCCGTTGGCGCTGTATACAGGATATTAACTTTGAACTTATCTACAATCTCCCAGAAACGCCCCGGGTTTGGATAGGTTGGGATACCTTCGAACATGATATTGGTGGCTCCCTGAGAAAGCGGACCATAAACGATGTATGAATGTCCGGTGATCCAGCCAATGTCGGCTGTGCAGAAAAACACCTCGCCCGGTTGATATTGAAACACATTTGCAAACGTGTATCCAGCATAAACCATATATCCACCACAGGTATGCACCACACCTTTGGGCTTTCCTGTAGATCCGGAGGTATATAGAATGAACAACACATCCTCAGCATCCATTTCTTCTGCCGGACATACAGGATTTCCCTGAGTCTCTACCTTTTTAATTTCATCTTCCCACCATACGTCGCGACCTTTTATCATGGAAACCGGCGTACGGCTCCGGGTCAGCACGATTACCTTATTTACACTTTTGCACTGAACAAGTGCGTCGTCAATTATATCCTTTAAAGGGATGTTTTTATTTCCTCTAAATCCACCATCGGCAGTTATTACCAGTGAACACGTTGCATCATTGATCCTGTCGGCGATCGATTGGGCCGAAAAACCTCCAAATACTACCGAATGGATGGCACCAATTCGGGCGCAAGCCAATACTGCAATGGCGAGCTCTGGCACCATCGGAAGATAGATACAAATCCTGTCGCCTTTTTTTGCACCATTATTCTTCAGCACATTGGCAAACTGGCAAACTTTATCGTGCAACTGTCTATAACTTAATACCCTGTGATGCTCTTCGGGATCATTCGGTTCCCAGATAATTGCAGGTGTGTCTGCATTGTTTTCCAAATGCCTGTCGAGGCAGTTCTCTGTTATATTTAATTTCGCTCCTTTAAACCACTGAATATTCGGTTCTTTAAAGTTCCACTCCAATACCGAATCCCATTTCTTTTTCCAGGTAAATGATGAAGCAACATCTGCCCAAAAGTTTTCCGGCTCGTTTACGCTATAATCATATACCTTTTTGTACTCCTCAAAGGACTTAATCTGTAAGTTCATTTTTTAAATTATCCAATTTTTATGTGTATAAGGCTTGCTGATATTTAACTGCTCAACAAGCCCAATCGATGTTCTTTTTTATCCGGCTGCTCCTGTTAAAACAAAGAGGGATTTCTCTCAAATATACTTTAACGATACATGTGCAGAATCTATTCTACAACTTCCTTAGTGAATATCTTCTCTTCGGTAACATTTTTTTGAGACATCAGTGAAACCACATAGGCTGTTATAATCGCTAGCGGGAAAGATATAATAGCCGGATTTTCTAGTTTGTGTAGTACAGTAGCCGGATCCAATCCATAGCGGTCCCACATAGTTGGTGACGTCAGAATGATCGCCAGAGAGGATACGATACCCACTACGATCGACGCAGCAATTCCATTTGCGGTAGTTTTTTTCCAAAAAAGAAGAAATAATATGGCGGGAAGATTGGCAGAAGCAGCTATCGCAAAAGCCCATCCTACTAAAAATGAAACATTCATCCCTTTAAATAAAATTCCGAGGGCTATAGCAAAAATACCTACCGCAAAAGCAGCGATCTTTCCGGCTTTAACCTTTTTGCCATCGCTTAAATCAATATTGAAATAATTTCCCATTAAATCATGCGCTATTGCGCCCGAAGATGCAATGATCAACCCAGCAACGGTACCTAAGATAGTTGCGAAAGCAACAGCCGAAATAATTGAAAACAATATCACACCAAATCCCTTAGCCAAAAGCGGGGCCGCCATATTGCTTGATTCCACATCTTGAACACCATTAACTGCTGCACCTAAACCCATATAAAGCGTAAGAATATAAAATACACCGATGGCTGCGATAGCCAGAATGGTTGATTTACGGGCATCGCGCTGTGATTTTACCGTATAATATCTGATCAGAATATGAGGTAAAGCGGCTGTTCCTAAAAACAAAGCGAGCATCAATGAAATAAAGTCGAGTCTGCTCCAAATACTTGCGCCTTTGCCAATCTTGTATTTTAAACCCGGAAGCATAAAGTTTTTTCCCGGGGTAGGATTTTGAATATAAACCGAAACCTTTTTGCCCTGATCAGAAAACTTAACTTCAGAAAAACGAACGATTTCACTCTCTTTGATGGTAGCTAGGAATTTAAATGGTCCCACGGGTCCGGTTTTATCCACTTCCTTTCCATCAACTACAATCTTACTCATATGACCTACCTGGAAGAAGCTGGCATCTGCCTTTGCCCGACCATTGTAAAGCAATCCTTTATCTCCCTCAGAAATCGAGAGCGCTTCTTTTAACACATAGCTGTCGTCCGTATTCTTTACCAAATGAAACCAGCGTTCAACGCCATCTTTTTCCAGTTTCACAAAATCTTTTCCTTTTACCTGTTGCTGTGAAATGACCTTCCAGCCCTCCACACCTTGCACAGTGGTATCAGCCATCTCTGGAGAAAGCGTCAGAAATTTATGATAGGTCTGATTCTTATGATCAGGATTTAAGGTAAATCCATTTTTAAGAATGTAAACTGACAGAATTATGGACAAAACCAGTAACAAACCGCCTTTTAAAAACTGAACATAAGTGGTTGAGGTCATCCCTGCGCTGGCAACAATAAAAATCACCACCACCCCTACAAGTACTACGCCCACCCAATGTGGAAAACCTAAAAGAGGTGTCACCAAATCACCAGCTCCAACCATTTGCGGGATCAGGTAAAAAATGGAAACAATAAGAGTGCTTATTGCAGCGGTTAATGTAATAGCCCTCGATTTGAAGGTAGAATTCAACGCATCGGTAAAAGTATATTTTCCCAGTCGTTTAAGCGGTTCGGCTATTAAAAACAAAGCCACGATCCAGCCAGCGAGGAATCCTATGGAATATAAAAAACCGTCGAAGCCGAAGGTCGCGATCATTCCGCAGATACCGAGAAAAGAAGCTGCAGACAAATAATCTCCTGCGAAAGCAATCCCGTTTACGGCCCAGTGAATTTGTCCTCCAGCCGCATAATATGACGATGCCGAACTTGTTTTGCGGGCAAAGTAGAATGACAGTCCGAGTACTAAGCCTACAAAAATTACAAAAAAGAAAATGGCGATATAAGAAACTTCGTAAATCATGCTTTAGGCTCTTTTGTGTTTAAATCATCTTCATATTTTGAACAGAAATAGTTATACAGAATGCCCAGCAGCACTGCAAATACAATTAGCCCAATTCCGTAAACAAGCGCCAGGTTTAATCCGGCGAAAATCTCCACAGCCATCAGTTCGTAATTCAAAACTCCGATGACAACAAAGCCGGCATAGAAAAAAAGATAGAGAAAAAAGAACCATACACCCAGGTTGGCTTTCTTCTTCGAGGCATTTTCAATGCCCACTTCAACGGCGGGTTCGTGCAGCATATAATTATTTTTAAATGATTTTGGTTTATAAATGAGCCCCCAAGTTAAAAAGATTTCAGAAATAATTATCCAAGGAGATGCAAATCATAGGGATTTATCAAAAAAATATTAATAAAACCTCTGAAATATTACAATTGAGCTCCGTTAAGGGGGATGAGATTAAGAAAAGAAGTCATTTAAGATGTGCTTTCTTGTACAGATTGGATGTCCAGCACCAGAATTTAAAAAATGTTTATTGTTTTGGCTGTTATTAACAACCTATATTCCCGGCACAATTAAAGTTTCTCTTTATATATACCCTCAATGGCAAGGCCTATTTCTATCAGCAATTCGGGTTCAACGTGGTGGTCGTCTAATAGGCGCCAGGTACCCAACTTATTCGAAATAAAAAAACTCGCACCGTTCGCGTAACTTATTCTAAATCCCGGCTCGGTATTGTATCTTTCAGGCTTTACCTGCAACTGTAGGGGTATTCCGCTGCCGGGCTCTTTTACGGTAACTGTCATGATTTCTTATACTAAAATTTAAAAAAATCTAGCGCACCTGAGAGTAGAGCGCCTTCCCTATCTTTTCTATGATTTCCGGATTTAGATTTTCATCATCCATTACGTTCCATTCTCCGCCCTTATGAACAATTACAAATGAATCTTTGCTGGGATATATTATGCGCCAGCCCGGTTCACCATTATAATCCTCTGGTTCAGCATCTAATTCAATTGCAGTATCCGTTACGGGTTCTGTTATTATAATTCTCATAGCTGTATAGATTTGCAGATATAAAACAGCTAATTTTAAATTGGGTTTTGAAAGATTAGATGTTGAAGAAAAAGGGGAGATTGGAGAAAGGATTTTTCAATACTTAACTACCGGATGTACATGGCTACCCATATACACCCGGTTTGTACTTTTTAGATTTAGCTTTTTTTCAATTTAAAGTCTAATTTTCTTCTTCGCCCGTAAATCTGAAGAAGAACTTCCAGCAAGAATTTCAAAATCACCAGGCTCCTGAACCCATTTCATTTGCTTTTCATCAAAGAAGCTAAATGCATCCGGGTTTAACGTAAATGTAAGTTCTTTGGATTCTCCAGCATTTAGAAACACCTTTTGAAATCCTTTTAATTCCTTTTCAGGACGCACGACTGAAGATTTTCTATCCTTCACATACATTTGCACGACTTCTGCTCCTGGATGACTACCGGCATTTTCGACAGTCAATCTAACTGTTACGACACCGTTAGCAATACTTGTGTTAAGCTTACCATAATTAAATTTGCTGTAAGACAGTCCATGTCCGAAGCTAAACTGGGGCTTAACTTTATATTTATCAAAATAACGATATCCAACGAAAATATCATCCTTGTACTTCACTGTAATGCTATCCCCAGGATACTCTCCGATTTTATGGGCAGGTGCATCTGCTAGTGTTTTAGGCCATGAAAAGGTTAACTTACCAGAGGGATTTACATCACCGAATAAAATTTCTGCCAAAGCAGTTCCCCCTTCTAAACCTGGATAGCCTACTTGTAAAATAGCTTTTGCTTTACCCTGCCATTTAGTAATATCCATTGCTCCGCCTCCAAAAAGCACAACGATTGTATTTGGATTAGCATTTATAACTGCTGATATTAATTCATCCTGACCAAACGGCATGGTCATATTTGGTTTATCTGCACCTTCAGCATCAAAAGCATTATCATCCCATATGTCATAGTTATATCCATGGGTCCAGCCTCCGACTACAATAGCTATCTGTGCGGTTTTAGCATTTTCCACCGCTTCGTCGATCAGTTTTGAATCAGCTTGCGCACCTCTGGCAATTGTATAACCCTGAGAAAAACGAATAGCTGTATTGTTGACCACACAAGCCTGAAGGCCTTCAAGAGGAGTTACTTCGTATTTAGGACGCACCTGCGAACTCCCGCCTCCCATTGCATTATCACGGTTTGCATTTGCGCCAATAACTGCTATTGATTTAGTGGAACTTTTCTGAAGTGGCAAAATCCCTTTATTTTTTAACAGAATGATACCTTCTTCAGCAACTTTTTTTGCCACCGCTGAATGCTCTTTTGTTGCATATGAACCCGGTGTCCGGGCAGAATTAATCATGTTTGTTTTAAACATAACTCTCAGGATTCTACGAACTTTTTCATCTATCACTGATTCTGCTACTTCACCGCTTCGAACCATTTTTAAAGCGGGCTCTGCAAAGTAAAAATCAGGAAATTTAAACGCGGGTTTACCAATATCAGAGCCCATTTCTAAGTCTGCGCCACCAAGTAAAGCTGCTTTTGTGTTATGAATTGCTCCCCAATCACTCATCATAAGGCCGCTAAATCCCCATTCTCCTTTTAAGATCTTATTCACTAAATATTCGTTATAAGTACAATATTCGCCTCTAAACTTGTTATAAGCTCCCATTACACTATTTGCACCGCCTTCAACTATCGCTGCTTTGAAACCAGGAAGATATATTTCCCGTAAAGCACGCTCACTCATTTCTACATTTATACCATCCCGTTTTGTTTCCTGATTATTTGCAATAAAGTGCTTCACACAAGCCGAAATTCCTTGATCTTGGACGCCCTTAATGTATCCAACTACCATTTTAGATATCAAATAAGGATCCTCACTCATATATTCGAAATTACGGCCATTCAGGGGTGTACGTAATATATTTATTCCGGGCCCAAGAATTATATCCTTACCTCTGAATTTAGCCTCACTGCCTAGTACAGAACCAAAAGCGTACCCTAATTGTGGGTTCCAGGTCGAGGCCAGTGAAATACCAACCGGCAAATAAGTGGAAGAATCATTACCATTATTATCAAGCGACCAATCTCTGCCGTGTTCAGGGCGCACTCCATGCGGACCATCAGACATCGTTAATTCGGGGATACCTAGTCGCGCTACACCTGCTGATGTGAAAGATGAATTACCGTGAATCATCCCAATCTTTTCTTCCAGAGTCATCTGCTTTAAAAGATCGCTTATCTTCGCTTCCGTAGCCGGATCAATTTTCTGTTGAGCATTAGACTTGCCTGTACAGAAAAAAAAGCCGGCTACAATACTTGTAAAAATGATTTTTCTCATTGTTGTTTAATTGATATTTATAATTTTTCGTACGTGTATAGCTGATGAGGAACTTCCTACTAAAAGTTCTATTTTGTCATTTTCGACAACAAACTTTTCTAATCTTTCATTCCAATAAGAAAGATCTTCAGCCTTTAAAACGATGGTCACTGTTTTTGTTTCATTCGGATTCAGAGTTATTCGCTTAAATCCTTTCAGTTCTTTTATCGGTCGCTGTACTTTCGAGTTTAAATGTCTTACATATAATTGAACCACTTCGTCGCCGGATACTTGACCTGAATTTCTAACATCAATATTTATAGAAATTTTGTTTTTTCTATTAAGATTTGATGAACTGGTTCTAAGATTTCGGTATTCGAAAGTAGTATAGCTCAAACCAAAGCCAAATGGATATAATGGCTCATCTTTTAAATACATATAAGTTCTACCCTTTCTGATATCATAATCCATCATGTCGGATAATTGCTGTAACGATTTTGGCCAGGTTTGAACCAGCCTTCCTCCAGGATTAACATCCCCAAAAATTACATCAGCTAAAGCTGATCCCAATTCCTGACTATTATGTGTGACATGTAAGATCGAAGGAACATTTTGCTGCGCCCAGTTAATAGCATAAGGAAAGCTACTGATCAATACGACAATTGTTCTTGGATTTACAGCTAAAACCCTCTTAATAAAATCTTCCTGAGAACCTTCTAAATTAATTTCTTCGCGATCAACAGCTTCTTTTCCTTCACTCTGATGAGAGACTTTCGCCCAGCCATCATTTCCTGTAGGGTGATTTCCGACGAACAGAATAGCTACTTCCGCGCTCTTGGCCAACGTAACTCCAAGATCATAATCCGTAGTATGACTGATGATCGTTTCGGCTGAGACCTTATTTTTTATTCCTTCGAGGGGACTTATACTGTATCCTGATGTTCCACTATACCAATCTTCATAAACCTCTTTTGAACGCGGGCCTAGTATGGCTAAAGATTTTAGACTGTTTTTATTTAAAGGCAACAGATTGCCTCTATTTTTCAATAATACAACAGATTTTTGAGTGATTAACTTGGCGAAAGATTTATGTTTCTCTGATAACCAAGGCTCCGGTCCGTCCTTAATTTTAGTGTAAGAAACCATTTCCGGAGGGTCTAACTGACCGAGTTTTATCATTACTCTGAACACACCTTTTAAAACATTGTCAATATCTGATTCTTGAAGTAATCCTTTTTCTAAAGCACCCTTTACACCATCTTGATATGAATCAAGAAATTGATTAATACCAGCTTTTATACATGCCGCGGCGGCTTCTTCAAAGCCAGGGAAAAATTTATGGGCATTTACAAGCATTTTATACGCGCCGCCATCTGTACAGATTATGCCATTTTGCCCCCACTCATTAATCGTAAGATTCTTCAGCATGGGATTAACTGTTTGAGGAATACCATTTACCCGATTATAGGCTGCCATATATGCCCTCGATCCCCCCTCTATAACTCCCATTCTAAAAGGAACAGAATAATATTCTCGTAATAAGCGTTCATCAAAATCAGATGAACTGCTATCTCTGCCTTTCTCGTTACTGTTAGCAAGAAAGTGTTTCATCAGCGCAGCGGTTTTCCAATATTTAGGATCATCACCCTGCAGTCCCTTGATGAAGGCAACCGCCATTGTTCCATTAAAGAAAGCATCCTCACCATAACATTCTTCCGTCCTTCCCCACCGGGGATCACGACCTAAATCGGCGTTGGGTGCTCTAATTACTAAACCTCCCTTTTTATATTTTTCATTTTGAGAATAATATCTTGCCTCTGTTGCTTCAATATCTGCAGCTTGCCTTAATAACTCAGGATCCCAGGTTTCCGCCATTCCTATTGCCTGAGGAAATGTAGTAGTAGGAACCGGCGTGTTGCGCCCCCAATTTCCTGGAATACCCAATGCCAGACCATGCAGACCTTCTACATGGCCGGATCCCCTTATCCCTAGTCGTTCGACAGTTGGATTAGTACCAAGGCAATTTATTTTTTCCTCTAAACTGAGAAGAGAGATAATATTGCTTACCCTTTGTTCTGTGGAAAGCCTGTAATCCTGAAATGGATATTTATTTTGGGCAATAGCCTGCATCATCCCTGCAAACAGGAAACAAGGCAATCCAATTATAACAGCTATTGCTTTAAACATCGGCTAGTCTTATTTAGATGAAGTCAATAACCACTTTACTTTTCCCGAATAAGGGTCAGTTTTTATGGTATTTCCTGAAACTAAAACTTTTTTAAGAACGTTGTCCGATGGAAGACAAACAAGCCCCTCAGAATCACCACCATTAGTTGTATAAGAAACCAATTCAATATTCGACCAATCCATTTTCATAGTAGACTGAGCCAGCTTTATATGAGGAATGACCGAACCGCTTCTGACCAATATTACCGCTCTTACTTGTCCGGGTTTAATTTTATGCCAGCCGCCAGAATAAGTCTCACCGCTTTGGTAATTGATCCACTGGCCTGGTGGAAGATATACGTTACGGTCCTGCGTGTTTTCCATTAGAGGTGCAACTAACATATCCGAACCAAACAAATATTGATCATCAATTAACCATGAGCCGGGATCATTTGGATATTCGACGAATAAAGCCCGAACCATTGGCAGACCGCGTTCTGAACAATCTTTAGCCTGTGCATAGATATAAGGCATCAGTTTATAACGCATTTCATCTGTTGTTCTAAAAGTTTTCAAAAAATCAGGACTATATTCCCAAGGTTCTTTTGGCGGTGCACCATGACTTCTGGTGTGCGAGGATAGAAAGCCGAATGCAGCCCATCTGCCATACAAATCTTCGGGAGATTTTTGAACAAAACCTCCGATATCATGACTCCAGAAAGCAAATCCTGATAAGCCAAAAGACAAGCCGCCACGTAGTTCAGCAGCCATGGCCGTATTGGTATTTGCAGCATCGCCACCCCAATGAAGTGGGTAGCGCTGACTACCGGCCCAGGTGCTTCTTCCCCATATGATATTCTCTCCAGTAACTTGTTTCGTAATATCAGCGACAGCTTTATTATAACGTAAAGGATATAAATTATGCTCATAGAAACCTGTGCGACCTGAATAAAAAAGTCCGTTTGCAGGTGCTGCTTCACCAAAATCAACTTTGATAGCGCCGACACCCAGCTTTAATAGTCCTGCAATTTTATTCTGATACCATTTAACAGTGGCAGGATTTGAAAAGTCCAACACAGCGTCTTCATAAGGAAGATTTCCTTTAGCATCTTTTACAACCAGATTTTGTTGAACTAATTCATTGAAAAGAGTGTTCTTGGGAGTGAAATAAGGCAACTGCCACAAAGAAACATGGAACCCATCTTTTTTTAAGTCTGTTAAAAGTTTAGCAGGGTCTTTAAATCTATCGGGGGCAAACTTGTAATCAGTTCTCCAATCGGTGGTAAACCAACCAGTGTCATAATGAATTACATCGGCAGGAATATTATTGGCACGGAGTTTTGCAGCTACATCACGCCCCTCTTTTTCAGATAAATAAGTTATCCTGCTCATCCAAAATCCAAAAGACCATAAAGGTGGCATTGGAGATTTTCCGGTAAGGTTGGTATACTCATTTAAAATATCTTTAGGTTCACCTAAAAAAACAAATAAATCCAGTTCGTCATCCCCAATCATCATAGAATTAATCCCGCTAAAGTATTTTCCAAAATCACAGGTAATAGGCGTTGAAGTGTGCATAAACATACCATAACCACGGCTGCTCATAAAAAATGGAATGGGTTTGTACATGGTTTCATTTTGAACTCCGTTGGCATCATCGGCCCATAAAACCACTTTTTGTCCACGCTTATCGAATCCTGTAAAAGATTCTCCACAACCAAAAATCTTCTCGCCCGGGGAAAGTGAAAAAGCTGCAGACATACTACGGGAATAGTCGGAAGCTCTTCTTACATAACCAAAAGGGACAACTGGAGTATAAGTGGAATCAGCGTTATCTTTATTGTGAATAGTTTTAGTAAGCAGACGGCCATTTGCATCACGTAATTCTACATGCCAGGGATGTTCAAATACAGTTACTGAACCAAAGTTACTGGTGTAACGATGTCCGCCAGAAATTTTTGAATACTTCCATGATTTGTCCACCGGGGCTTTGCCGTTTACAAGCATCAAAGATTCTTGATTTGGCTTAACCTGAAAACCGGAAGTAGTTCTGATGCGAACTGTTCGAGGAGATACAAACTCGATAGAAAATGGCAAAGATGGCGATGCTGCATATTCTGTTCCGGGAAATTCGTTCGATTTAGCAGGGCTCAAAACACCCAGCATATTATCAAAAGCCTGACGTGTAACGAAATTATACCGTTTATATAAGATCTCACCACTTGCTGTTGCCGGATTGAACCTCGACAGGCTATCAGCCAGGTAATAGGTATTTGTAAAGTCTCTAAAGTCGGGACTAATGTCAACCGGCACATTTAGTAACTTCATGTCCTGAATTTGTGCAGTACTGCTGAAGGTTATAAAGAAAAGAGCCATGATTAACAAACTCTTCTTTTTTTGGATAAGGTCTATCATATTGTATTGTAGTTTATTTAAAATCAAACCAAAGGCTTCCGCTTATTGGTGTATAGTTTAATTGAATATTTTTTTGGCTTTGAGGGCCCATCTTATCCGCACTTTGAAACTTAGTCCCAATCGGGCTGATGCTCTGTAAGAATCCGATATTGCCTTCCGGGAATGCAGGAGCAGTATTATTGTTAGTTGCGGCAGCTGCTTTTAGGGGTTTCAGCATTTGAAAAAACATATTTTCAGACCCGCTATATACTGTAAATGACGTGCGCTTATTTTCTATAGTAACCCAATGCACATTTGCGTGATAACCTTTAAATTCCGGATAATTCCAGTCTTCACCTGTTATGGCATTATTGTAATACTTATGCCAAACACCAAATTGCTGTCCTCCCAATCGGTTCTTCCAAACCCTGTAGGGACCTCTCCCTTGCCATCGCATTCCGGTAATCATCTCTTCCGGATAATTAAAGGTCAGACCCGAAAAGTCAAATTCACCCTTGATAGAATATTGATAATCTAACCGCGCA
Organism: uncultured Sphingobacteriaceae bacterium; assembly: GCA_946480915.1. Next base: position 28,707 of record CAMLLO010000017.1, read on the forward strand.
GGTCTATCCGGACTGAATACCCATTTCACTTTAAATTGCGACGGCCCTTCGTAAAGTGGTTCAAAAACGTAATCGTTCCCGTTTGCATAATGATTTATCTGTTTCAGCGTGTGCTTAACCCCAGCAAGCACCGGCCCACCCGATAACGGGATTTCTGCTTTTTGATTAATCACTTTTTCAAGATATCCGGTCCTTTTTGAGAAGAAATATCTTAGCTGATTCGATTTAATGATTAACATCGAATCCTGATCGACAATCTCAGGGAGAGAAGTATCGAGTGAAGATGGAAACTTTTTGATATATGATTCCGGCGATTTTATTGGCCAAGTCCATGTATAAACTTCCTTTTTATCGGGGCCATACGCACTTAGATAAAGCACATCACTGGTTCTCCAATCTGCAGGCAGATCCAGGAAAAACTTAGCTCTGGCTCCAGGGGCTAAGGGAATTGAAGCCACCTTTCCAGTCGCAGTCATTTTTGTCTGTCCGGTATTTTCTGGCTGAGGTAGGGAAGCGAGCCTCCATTGAAAAGAACAGGATTTTAGATCGGTGAAGATGTACCTATTTTCTACGAGCAACTTACCATCGAAATTCTGAGGCAGCTCCTTCATTTCTATATGGATTGGTGACCATATTTCTTTGATGGCAAAAAAGCTTGCCTCTTTTTCACGATGCGGACCAACAATTCCATCGGGTGCTGAATTTCCGGCTACGTCTATTTTTCCGTTATTGTCGGTTCTTGCAGTACCTTCATCATGTAATGCCCACAAAAAACCGCCTGCTCCGTAGGGATGCTTAAGCATTAAACTCCAAAAATCTTCCAATCCCGCTGCATGGCCGCCATCATGCAAACCATGCATAAATTCCGTTGGAAAAAACACATCCTGCCCATATAATACGGAGTTTACCACATAGTTATAATCGGGATAATGCTTCGTATCTGTTCCGTTAAATCTTTCCCAGGGATGAATGACCCAACGCTGTTGCGGATCGTACTTATTATATTCCTGGTCCAGTCCGGTATTCCAGCCACCTTCGTTGCCATTTGCCCACATTATGATCGAGGGGTGATTTACATCGCGCTCTACCAATTCCTTCACCAGCCTTTTGCCAACCACGGTATCGTATTTTGCTTGCCAGCCGGTTAACTCATCAATTACAAAAAGACCTAAAGAATCACACACATCAAGAAAATGCTGATCGGGTGGGTAATGCGACATCCTAACTGCATTCATATTCATTTCTTTGATCAATTTCACATCCATCAGAGAAATTTCTTTACTGAGTGTTCTGCCGGTTTCTGGCCAGTGACTATGCCTGTTAACCCCTTTAAAAATAACTTTCTTGTTATTTACGTAGAAGCCGTCCCTGAGCCGCATTTCTGTAGTTCTGAAACCAAAACGCTGCTTTAGACGATGAATTTCTTTTCCCTGAGCTCCTACAATAGATACTATCAGGTTATAAAGCTGCGGAAGTTCCGGGTTCCAGGGTATAATACCGTTTATTTGTTGTTTCAGAGAAACCCGCTCCTGCCCGGGAGCTAATTTTTCAAACACGGGAGCGGCAATGGCCTGGCCGCTAAGTGTCTGAACCTGCATTTTTAAACTTCCTCCATTGTTTACACCGGAAATAAAAGCATTCAGTTCTAAATGGCCGCTATCTTTAGCATTTATGGCTATTCTATCAATATATGTTTTCGGTGTTATTTCAAGATAAACGGGTCTGAAGATGCCGCCAAACAACCAGAAATCCGCTTTTCGTTCAGCCTGATTTACAGATTCGTTAGTTGAATGTTTTCTTACAGTTACTTCAAGAAGATTGTCTCCGCCAAAATTCAACAAGTTTGTAATGTTGTATTTAAACCTGTAGAATCCACCCTGATGAATTGGACCGGCTGGCTTGCCATTAATTTTAACTTCAGTATCAGTCATCGATGCTTCAAATACGATAAATACATTTTTTGAAACACTACTCGATGGCACCTTAAAGTTGTACTTGTATTGCCCGGTTTCTTCCGGATTGTTTTTATCTGTAAAATAATTATAAGAACCAAACCCTTGCTGTTCCCAATTTGAAGGAACCTGTATTCTATTCCACACGCCACTTTTCATGCCTGTGTTGATATAAAAATCCCAGGTATTAGTATGGTCTTTATCTTTGCCAGACAAATAGAAGTACTCGGTATTCTGACCAAAAACATCCGGGTTCAGGCTGGACAATAAAAAAAAAGCAATCGTTAAAGGGAGTAGTAGTCCTTTCATGAATGATTTGTATTAGTCGACAATTGGCTCGGGCTTTATTGCTTGTGCCTGTATTTTTACTATAGCGGGTTTTAATCCTTCAGAACTTGCTCTCAGGGTTATTTCACCAGCTTCGCCAGTTGATTGCACAATTACCTGGGCCAGGCCGCTGAATAATTTCCGTTTCCATTGTTCAGCCGGATTAACGATTTGTAAAAGTCCGGGATCAGCATTAACTGATTCCCAACTCTGTTTTTTAAACAAAGGTGTAGCAACAATTGCAATAGTATTTGTTCCAACTTTTAACATTGACGGATTTAATTTAAACTCATCTCCTTTACTATTTTCCGGAAGGTTTTTACCAATTTCTTTTCCGTTGACAAACAAAGATTGTTGTTTACCAATGCTGTTATAAAAGAAAGTCACCTTAGCACTGAGATCGGCATCAGTTAGATCAAAGCTTCCACGGTAAACAATTGCATTGGCAGATTGAGCAAATTTCTCTGTTCGTTCATCAATAAAGGCTTTCTGCCAGTTAGAATCATCAAAATCAGCAGATGTTTCGGGACGGTTCTCTAGACTTTCAACAATTTTTTCTTTCAAATTTGAAATACGTAAGGTAGTTATTGTCTCAAGATATTTATCTGCTTCGAGCGAAGTTGGATCACCATTTCCGACACCAATTATTTTTCCAGGACCTTCAACGGTAAACTTAATCTCATTTGTTGAGGTCGGGATGTGCAATCCATTTTTGTCTTTCAAATCCACAGTTATCATAGCAATATCTTGCCGGTTAGCATTGAAGTTTTTTATGTTAGAGGATAAATGAATTGCAACTGCCTCTGAAGTGGTTTTTACAATGTCCGTTATTGATGCCTTGCCGTTTTTATAACCTTGTGCACGTAGTGTTCCGGGCACATATTTAACTTTCCACTCCAGGTGTCCATTTCTTTCCATAGGCTTTCTACCCTGACTCTCATTATTGAGAAAAAGCTCAACTTCATCAGCATTGCTGTACACCCATACAATTGTCTCCTGCCCTTCTCGCCCTGCCCAATTCCAGTGCGGAAGAATGTGAATAGTAGGTTTCTCTGTCCACCAGGATTTTAAGTAGTAAACATAGTCTTTAGCAAAGCCACATTGATCAACCATACCAAAATATGAGCCGGTTGAAGGCCATCCGAATGGAGTAGGCTCACCTCTGTAATCAAAACCTGTCCAGATGAACATTCCCGCGAGATAATCCCTGTCAGCATAGTGTTTCCAGCCCTTTTCCAGACTGTAGAAATATTGGTTTTGCGCTTTGTCGTAAGCTGCTAATTGATTGTTCTTCCTATCGTCAAAGTAAATCCCTCTTGATGTAACTGTAGAACCTTCTTCAGTGCCCCAGCTCATTTGCGATGGAAATTTCTTATGATGTTCATCGGTATTCTTAGTCGCAATATAGTTGTATCCCATGACATCAATCACGGTCGAAATTCCACTCCCAACTCCACCACTGACAGCATTTGTGATCACTCTAGTAGAGTCGATGCTTTTAGCGAATGCCTGCATGGTACCTGCAATTCTGGCTCCCGTTATGTTTCCTTCAATATGCCATTCTTCGTTTCCGATGGACCAGGAAATAATACTTGGATGATTCCGGTCTCGGAGAATAAGCCGCTTTAAATCTGCCAATTGAGTTGAAGCAATTCCCATGAGTCGATTTTCATCAATAACAAGCATTCCCAAGCGGTCGCAAGCATCAAGTAATTCGGGGGTTGGGGGATTATGAGAGCATCGGTAAGCGTTGCTTCCCATCTGCTTTAGAGTTGCTATTCGAAAATCCTGCAGCATATCGGGCATCGCCGAACCAACACCGGCATGATCCTGGTGATTGTTGGTACCTTTTATCTTTATATGCTTTCCGTTAAGGAAAAAACCTTCATCAGCATCAAAATGCATAGTTCGGATACCAAAAACGGTTTCGTAGCGATCGACTGTAACATTACCCCGCTTTATGACGGTAACCAATTTGTGCAAATAAGGTGTTTCTAATGACCAAAGCTTAGCATTAGCCACCATTATTTCGGAAGAAAACTCCTTTGATTCATAAGGATTTAAACTTAGATTCTGAAGGTCTGCCGATGCTAGATGCTTTCCATCGGCATCAACAATTTCCTGGCTTACCGAAAAGGATTTGGGCAGTTTTCCTTCATTAATAACCGTTGCTTTTATCGCAAGGAATGCGTCGTTATTTTTTAGCTGGGAAGTTACAAATGTGCCATCAGTCGCAACATGCAAATCATCAAACTTATTTAGCCATACATGGCGATATATTCCTGCCCCTTCATAAAACCATCCCTCTTCCATAGTTGCATCTGCGCGTACAGCGATTACGTTATCACCGCCATAGTTGAGATAATCGGTCAGATCATAATCAAAACCGAGATATCCACTTGGATGATTTCCTAAATAATGTCCATTAATCCAAACTATAGAATTTCGAAAAACCCCGTCAAAAGAAATATAAATACGACGACCTAAATCACTGGCAGGAATTTTAAATGATTTACGGTACCAACCTACACTAACATCAGGAAAATTTCTGCCTATAGCCTTAAAGCCATGACTTAAACTTGCTTTTGAGTCAAATCCTTGCTCCACAGCCCAATCGTGAGGTAAATCAAGCTTTCGCCAGCTCCTGTCATCAAACCCCGGAGCGGCTGCGCCATCTCCATAGCCGGTTTTAGCCAGATATGAAAAGTACCCTATACCGTTATTAAAATCTTTTTTGGTATCATAAGGATGTCCGAATGCAAAACGCCACCCAAAATCCATTAGCAAATGCTCTCTGGCCGAGTTCGGCTTTGTCTGCGCATCAAGACAAAGGGAATACAAGGATAAAATCACTAATACGACCGCTTTAATCAAAGAAGCAGGTTTCGGTATGTGCGGCATAAATGTGTTTAAAATTTTATTCACCAAAAATTGTACTGGAGCAGGTCGGGGAGACCTGCTCTATACAGTACATAACCAATTTAAAAGGTGAGGTCTTTATAAACTTATTCAATTTATCTATTCTTCAAAATTGCTGCTATCATCCCTTCGCTCTATGGCGCGTTTATCAAAAAACTAGAGGGTTAAAAGCGAGCAACATATCAGATGGAGGTACAATAAAATTGCAGATCCATCTTTCATTATCTCATTTTTATTTATCCTGATTCTAATCGGTTATTTTTCATGAAAGTACTTTAATCATCAATTCTCATTGTAAAAAATTAGGGGCACAAATGTTAAGTATTCTATAAAATCCTGTGTAATAAACCATAAAAGTGTATAAAAGCAGCAAAAATATTCTCACCTGCAATATTAGTTCACTTTAAAACTATAAATCTCAGAAGTTGAGGTATTCCCTTTACTGTCTTTAGTTAGGACTTTCCAATAATAGGTGTTCCCCGATGACACGGGAACGTCATTAACAACACTTTCAGCGATGTTATCTTTTATCTTAACCATGTTTGTTGCATTACTTCCCAGGTAAACATCGTAACCTGAGATATCATTATCAGTATCACTTCCCTTCCATTGCAATGTAGTCTTCCCAGTTGTTGCATTTACAGATTGAAAGTTGGCGGGCAGGGTTAGTTCTGCCGGAAACGGAGCATAAAACGAGGCTGCAACTCCGGCATTATAAAACTTCCAAGCCTCGCTTTCGCCCGTAGAAGTCGTTTGACCCGATTTTGAAACAACATACCAGAGGTATGGGGTATTCTGTATTAAATTAACAGACAGCTGTGTAGAAGAAGAAGGCTTTATGCTAATTGCCCCTGTTATGAGATTTTTAATATGAACATCATATGTTTCGGTATTAGCCGAACTATTCCAAGTCAATATTACAGTGCTTTCTGTAGCAGAAACAACTGTCCCTACGGTACATGCCGAATTAGATGCAGGAGAAATAAGTACAACATTTGATGGATTCGGAGCAGGCTCTGATTTCTTGCCCTTTTTCCAGGCTAACAAGACTAATAGAATCAATATGATAGATAGCTGCTTCATTGCTTAACTATTTTAGAAGAACTTTGATTCATCGCTGTTTTGATTTTCAAAACATAAGCACCACTAGTCAAATCAGATAAATCTAAATGAAATACAGAATTTTCGGATACAAGCTGCTTCGAGTATGCGGGGAATCCCAAAAGGGAATACAAGTCAACTTGAACTATCCGAGACGAATCATTACCCATATTTACAAACAAGGTATTATCAAAGGGATTGGGATAAATCCTTTTATCATGTTCCAGGAAAAAACTTTTCTTAAGTACTCCTTGACAGTTCTTATCTGTACTCACCAACAAATTATTCGTTCCACTCTCCATATTTAAAGTAATAGTATTAGCTGACGTAGTATAAGATTTACCATTAAATACTATTCGATAAGAAGTTGCTCCTGACAAGTTCAAGACTAGTTTTTTATCTAATGCATTTACGGCAGAGTAAACAGACAAGGGTTGTGGCTCAGTTAATGTTAGATTATAACATTGAGTGAAGTTAGTCACTCCCTCTGCAGTAATACAAAGCGAATAAATTCCGGGATTAAGCGATGGAATTTCTAAACTAGTGGTAAAAGGAAATTCTGCACTTGTATTCGTACCAGTAAGTATAGCCTTATAATTTAATAATTCTGCCGCCGTAACAATAATTTTCCCATCATTATTCGTCGAACACACCTCATTAACAGCTTTAACCGTGAAATTTGTTACAGGAAGGCCTGCCACTTTATTTATCGTGATAGTAAAAACCTTTTCAAAGCTTAAGCCACCGTTGTCGGTAGTTCTTAATCTAATAATATATATTGATTTAATATCATAGTTAAATACTACAGTTGCTTTAAGTTCTGACCCTGAAATTGTAAAAGCTGCATTATCAGTGCTTCCTGTACCACTTATAAGGGAATAAGTAAAAGAAGAATTAGCATCCGCATCTGTAGAACTCAAGGTTCCGACCACTGCACCGATATTATTATTTTGAACGACAACTGATTTGCTTAAAGCGATATCTGTTGGAGCTTCATTAATATTATTAACGTTAATAGTAATTATCCCGCGTGCGGCTTCGTTAGCTTTATCCAGAAAGCCCAAATTAAGTTCGTAAGTAGGTTTAGTTTCATAATCGAGCACTGCGCCAGTAGCAATACTAACTTTACCAGTAGCAGCATCAATAGAAAAGACATTATTAGTATTCCCTGAAGCTATAGACCAGTTATGTAAATTAGTTTCTTCAGGATCCGATACTGATGGCGTTCCAATTAAAGTTGCCATTATACTATTTTCGTCAATATTAAAAACCGGAGTGCTGAAGATGAGTTCTCTTTTCGGAATAGGTGTACCAACAGCTATACCACGTCCAGCTGTACTCATGTATACTTGTCCGTAAACATTCATATCACCCACTACAAATTGGCCATTAGCCGGTCCTCCGTATTCATGTGCATCATCATTAACGCGTACCCACGTAGCTCCTTCGTCTACGGATCTGTGAATCCCTAAACCTCCGCTCACAGTACCATAAATATAAATTGTTTCGTATGCGCTACCCGGAGCAGCTTTCCCAATACCAACTGCACCGCATTGACTTACACTACTAAGTTTAGTAAAAGTTACACCTGAATTTATTGAACGCGACAAACCATTTCCATACAATGCCACCCAAAGATGCCCTTCCCTTCCAGGTACTGTACGAATTACTTTGGATCCTCCGCTTCCGGGATTTCCGCCTGCTAGAAAAGTTGCCCCCCCATTGGTACTTAACATCATAACAGCAGCTCCATTGTCGTAGGCATAAAACTTGTTAGAATTTCCTCCATCAGCAACTGGCCGTGCATTACTAAGACTTAAGCCGGCAATGGCTGTCCATGAAGAACCATTATTTGTCGACCTATAAGAAGTAGCAGATCCATCTGGACAATGTAAAAGCGTGTTTCCATCGGCCGATAATGCTACTTGCCCTTTTGTTCCATTAATTACAGCAGTTTTTGTCCAGGTTAGCCCCATATCGTCCGAATAGTACATGGAAGCTCCAACCCGCACAACTTTATTCTTATTGCTTACGGCATAATCTAAACCCGTGGTTGTGCCCATTGTAGGGTTATGGATAGGTGCATATTGTTTTATATCCACATGCCTGAAACCATCATAATCTGCAATCACAGAAATTAGGGGCCCATTAGGAATGCTTACCAGATTTAATGGAACAGTTTCCTCCAGTCCTTTAACAGTAAATTTCCAGGTCTTGGAACTGTTAATATCTTCATTTATAAAAATCCCATTACCCGATGTAACGAATACACGATTTGTGTTCGCCGGATCAAATTCTATTGAGCCAGCCCAGTGGATAGATGAGTTGGAAACCCAAGTCACCCCATTTGGGTCCATGCTGAAGCCTCTGGATTCGATTATATCAGTCCAGCTTATTCCACCATTAGTACTAATAAAAAATCTGTCCCCCCATGCTGAACCCTGTTGCAAGTATGCATTAATTGTTGATGCAACCAGACGCTGAGGATTTGTTGGATCAACACTTATACCACTGTAAGACCTATTTAGATTGGGAGACACATTGGTCCAAGCTCCGGAAGAGATATTATATTTCCATATTTGTCCTTTATCTAATGGCTCTCCGGCAAGTCCCCCGTGAGGTCCAGCACCATTAGCATAGGTTATATACAGATGTCCATCGCCGGAGAATATGGCCCGCTGTGGCATAAGTGCCGTGGCAAGATTTGGATTTACTACTGCTGTAAATGTTGTCCCCCCATCCTCACTTTTATAAAAATTTTGGTCACTGCCGGTTCTCGAAATACCGGCAAAAATTCTTTGTGTATTTCCTCCAGAAACACTTGATTTATCGAGCAAAATGAAGCTTATTCCATTATCATTAGGGGTAATCGTTACAGAGGCAGGGATATTACCCACAGGGATCCAGGTGTTTCCTGCATTGGAGCTTTTAAACAAGCCATTTCTTCTTGTTCCACAAAAAAGAACAGCACTGTTGTTCGGATCAACCTGTAACTTTTCACCATTCTGCCGTCCCATACCGTTACCGTCGATCCTAAACTGCGACGTCACCTCGATAGTGGTAAAATTTGCTCCATAGTCAGAGGAACGAAGGATATAACTTTTGCCACTATTGAAATAACGTATCCCAGCTGACATATAAACGATATTAGGACTTTGAGGATCAATAGCGATTGATTCTACACCCAGAGCCCCCTGTTGTTGATCTGAGGCCCAATCCATCAAAGGAATCCACTTACCTGAGGTACGGTCAAGCCTATAAGCTCCACCGACATCTGTTCGGGCGTATATAACACCTTCACTTTTCTCTGTAATAATTGCAGAAACAAAACCACCCCCTCCTATCGCTACACTGTTCCAATTATATAGTTCGGAAGTTTGGGCATGAGTAGAATTGAGATTCAACAGTACTATACACGTACATAGAAAAACAAGTCTTTCACTACTCAGAATTTTTTTAAAAAGTTTGGTCAAGCTATGAGACATACATCCGGACAATAATTCTTTTCCGATTAAATGAGAAAAGTTACTTAATCTGTATGCGGGATGCTCGCAATAGAATGGCAAAGATAATTAAGTATATCCAGCTATTTGAACTAGAGATCCAACCCCGCATTAATAATGAACCAAGCCTGGAATTGATGCATCCAGGCCAGGTTCATCTAATTATTTAATCTTCACAATACGCATATTGTCAATAGCCGCATCAAATTTTGCAACCGGAGTTGGTGTGTCATTTACGAATAAAACACCAAACTCTATTTTGTTCAATTGGCCGCTTGAATTTACACCAAACAGCTTTGAAAAGTTTGGTGCCGGGTCACCGTAACCGTCACCAGCTGCTGTTTTAGTTTTAAACATCGTTAACGGAAGGGTTATCGTAACCCATGAATCTGTTTTAAATTCAACAGAACTTCCGTCACCAGCTTTCCAGGGCTGCCAGCGGACTATGTAATCCCACGATCCAGCTTTGCGAACAAACATGGTTCCGGTTTTCCAAGGCTCTTTAACAAACATTTCAAATTTAACCGCATAATTCTCAACCGGATCGGTCGTAGTGATATTTGCCGGTAGGTTAACCTGATTCAAGTTAACCGAACGACCACCTTCCCACCAGTTCCAGTTATTTGCACCGACATTCGTGAATGTAAGTCTGTGGTACTTTCCATTATTTCCTGGAAATAATGTATTATCAGTCGTAGAGCCAGTACCCCATGAGAAATTATTTACGTTATCTGCATTTTGGAGTACCCCCGTAGAAAAATCGTTATACAATAAAACAGACGTTGACGAACCATATTTGTTAGTAACCTGTAATGGGCCTGCCTGCGTAGCGTTGGCGGGAACAGTAACTTCAAGCATTGTTCCTTCTTTATTAGTAACAATACCTGTAGTGGCCTCTACGTTTCCAGGGAAAATAATTTTATCAATTTTATACAGATTTAACCCCGTTAAAACTGCCTTGGTACCAGGTTTTGCATATTCATTCGACATGGTATAAATTACTGGAGGAGGCGGCGTTAGTTTAAAATTATAAGAAGCCTCTCCATGAGTTGTTTTAACAACGACTCTATTAGAAGCACTTTCCAAAGTTGCTTCAGTAGGATGTGTTAAGGGTATCGTCAAAATTATAGCCTTACTAGTCCCTAATGCAGAATTAAATGAGACGCTAATATCATTGAAGGTTACGTCGACAATATCTGTGAGATTATCACCTTGAATAACAATATTTGTACCCGGTAATGCAGATGTTAGAGAAACGTCTTTCATGGCCGGGTCAACCGGACGTACATTGGTAATTACCGGTGTTCCGCCACCGCCTTCCGATTCATCCTTTTTACAAGAGGACAAAAACAAAACACTTAGGCTTTGTAAAAGCAGTACTATAAGTACCAGGCTTTTAGTTTGTCTTAAAATAAGATTCATAATAAAAATTTTATACGGTTAACTAATCTTTTAATACACTAAAATCAAAGGGAACTGGATCTAATGCCAGGCTTGGAGCAAATGACATTTCAGTTTCCGGTATTGGTAAATACATATTAACAGGAGTTGGCTGATACTTCAATTCAGGCATCGCTGTTGTCTTTTCGACAAAGGTCCATGTTCTGGGATTGCTGCCCGTATTATAAGTAAGGGTGTAGTTCCCATGGTTCAAGCCACCCACAAAATTCAATGCATTATTCAAGTCGAAGTAAGACCATCTTACAATGTCGTACCATGCTGTACCTTCCATCGCCGTCTCCACCCGTTTCTCCATGAATATATCCATGAACGTAATGGAAGATTTTGTTGGCATTCCCGCACGTGTTCTCACCGCATTAAAAGATGTTAAAGCGTCCGCATTTGAAGTTGAAGCCGAGTTTCCTAATATTGCTTCTGCGTGAATAAGATAAACCTCAGCAAGCCTTAACATATATGTATTTATAAAGGCTCCCATAATCACACCCTTTCCACCATTATCGTCTGGTGTACCTATGATATATTTTTTAATCTGGGCGATATCTGTATTCGGGCTTTTTATTCCACCATTCTTTCTGTTTAATTCAGGATATGGGTCCTGGTGGAACATAAATGTCTGCTTTCTACGGATAGAATCCTGCGGATTGTCTATATAATATCGAACCATATTGGCAGAAGCTCCCTGAGCACGTCCCCAGCCATCGCCTGTACCCGTTACAATTGGATCGTAAGCCATATATGCCTGAAATGAGTTATTTACCCCCCATGGCTCTCTCATTGGCATCCATTGAAGCGCGAACAAGCTTTCAGAGTTATTTTTCGAGCTGTTATTATTTGCGCTTAGAAACAAATCTCCATACTTAGGTAATAAAGAATAAGGACCGTTTTTAATCACATCATTCGCAAAATATTTAGCACTATCTAAATCACTTTGATTGCGAGTGGCTGTAGGGCCATTTGATGTATTTAACCCCGCTCTGGTCAAATACATTTTAGCAAGCATCCCTTCTGCGGAATATTTTGTAATACGACCTTCTTTAGCAGGCAATGGAGGCAGATTCGCAGCAGCATATCTTAAGTCTCTGATTATAAATTTCCAAATGCTCTCTTTGGTATTTCTTCTTTGATTTTTATCAAGCATTTGCGCCTTATTATCATAAATAATTGGAAGATCGCCCCAATTCATAACCAAATAATAGTAGGCAAGGGCACGCATAAACTTTGCCTCACTAATCGCTGCTTTTTTATCAGCTTCCGGAACATTAATCGCATAGCGGCTTATTCCTTCAATAATCAGATTACTTTGTGCTACTATCTTATAGAAAGATTTATAGCCTGGCAGTAATGTACTTACATCAGATGAACTTACTGCAAATCGGTAAAAGATACCCCGGTCATTTGATTTCATTAAACCACCTCTGGCATCTCCAAAAGCCAGAGCAGCTTTATCGTTATAATCAAACCACACTATATTGTATAATGGAGCGGTTGCAGCCATTACTTCCTCTTTAGTGGAATAATAATTTGCATCAGCTATTGCTGACAACGGTGGTCTTTCGAGAAAGTCCTTGTTACACCCTTGCATTGAAGCAGCAGTTATTGCAAGTGTTAGAAATAGATATTTGGATTTCATAATATTTCGTTATTAATGGTTGATTAAAAATCAGCAGTTAGGTTAAATGAATACATTCTGCTCGATGGATATCTTCCTCTGTCGATACCGCTTAAACCAACTTCAGGATCATATCCTTTATACTTGGTTATAGTAAATACATTTTGAATTCTTACTCCTGCTCTTAAGCCGCTTAAAACTTTGGCTTTAGATACCAGGTTTTTAGGGAAGCTATAACCTAGATCCAAAGTTTTTAATCTTAGATAAGACGCATCTTCCACAAAGTTTTGCGTTGCCCGGTTGTTACCATTTACGTCGTTCAATGATATTCGAGCGATATCATGCCCCGGATTTGTTAAATAAGCATTCGCATCATTTTTATCCAAACTGCTAGGACGTGCAAAATTGTATACAGTTCTATAATAGTTGCTGTTGGGACTAGCACCGTTGGGTCTTTCTACCTCGAAACGTGTATAGTTAAAGGCCTCATTACCATAAGAACCGGTAAAAAACATTGTAAAATCTAACCCTTTATAAGACAACGAATTGTTAAATCCGAATGTAAATTTAGGCCATGGATTACCGATAACAGTTCTATCCAGTTCACTGATCATGCCATCTCCATTTACGTCTTTGTACTTTATGTCACCTACCCATACACCTGTTGAAGGATCGATAATAGGATTTTTATTTGCATCAAGTACCGAGGCTGGTAATGCAGACTTTTTGATCTCATCAATTGTTTGGAAAAGTCCTTCGTAAATATAGCCTGTATACAAGCCTACTGTTTGACCAGGCTTGCTGTTGGTTTGAAGCGAAGAATTGAATTGAGTTGTAATTAATCCGGCAGACGAATACAGATTTCCTATTTTATTTCTGTCTAGCGAGAAGTTCAACCCGGTTTTCCATGTCAGGTCACGTTTATTAATATTGGTTGTATTTAATGTAATACCGAAACCCCTATTTCTCATGCTCCCTACATTAGTAGGAGGAAATTTGACATAACCTGCTGAATAAGCAATATCACCGCCGCTATAATACGGAGCTTGCTCTGTTGTGATCAAATCATCAATATTCTTGATATAAGCATCAGCGATTAACTCGATCCTATTGTTAAGCATATGAAGGTCGAAACCAATATTGGTGGTGGTAGTAACCTCCCACTTCAAGTCGGGATTACTAAAGTTATCGCTTAAAAAACCTGTACCATTACCTGTCGGAACAGGGGTCATCAACGATACTGTTCTGTTTTCATAGGGTGAATTACCTGATAAGCCATACTCAAACCTCAACTTTAAGTCGTTGATAATAGGAATATTTTTCATGAAGTTTTCCTCAGACATTCTCCATGCTACTGAAGCTGAAGGGAAATAACCCCAGCGATTATCCTGACCAAAATTTGATGAACCATCCGCACGATAAGTAAACTGTGCGATATATTTATTGTTATATACGTAGTTGATCCGTCCAAAATAACCTTCAGTTGCAGAAGCCCCTTTCCCTCCACTATTGGACGCGGTTAAGGCATCTCCAAGATTTAGGTCTTGAATGTTATTAGAAACAAACCCTCTTCTGGTACCACTCAAATTCTCATACCCCCATTGTTTGATTTCGTGTGCCAGCATGGAGGTAATGCTATGTTTACGAACTTTGAAATCATAATTTAATTGGGTTACAAAATTGTACGAATAATCATTACTACTACGTCTGGTTGATTCCGCAACAAGATTAGACAATCCTCCAAACTGGTAAGTTGGAAGAAAGTTATATTCATTTCCATTGTTTAATGTACCGCCAAACTGGTTTCTGAAAGTTAAGCCCTTAAGGGGTTTAATATCCGCAAATACGTTCACACGCATCTCTGTCATCCTTTTCTTATAATCACTAACAGAGGCTAGTGCAATGGGATTGTTCTCTTGGAATTGAGCGGTACTGGGACCCGCCCAACTTCCATTTGCATTTCTAACGGCTATTGACGGATTTTGTCTAACGGAGGTACGTAAAATATCCTGGTTCGTAACACCTACAATTTCGTTTCTTCTATTAAGCCCCAAATTGGTCCCTATTTTTAACCAGGATCTGGTCTCGTTAGTCAGATTCAACGTAGTCGAATACCTTTTGAATCCGGATCCTACTGCGACACCTTGCTGATCCAGATATTCACCTGAAACATAAAAGAGTGTCTTCTCATTACCCCCACTTAAAGAAAGTGTATTTTTTGAAAAAATGGTGTTTCTGAACAGCTCTTCCTGCCAGTTAGTCCCTTCTCCTAATATAGATGGATCTGCAAGTAATGGATCTGCTGTTGCTGCTCCCGCTGCGGCGTAAATGTTTCTATATTCTGCCCATTCGCGCAAATTCATTACTGGAACTAAACGAGGCACCGATTGTATTGAAGTAGATGTATTTGCTGTAATCTTTGTAGCGCCCGCTTTTCCTTTTTTAGTGGTTAGAACTACAACCCCGGTAGCGCCCGCAGCGCCGTAAATAGAAGTAGCTGAAGGACCTTGTAAAACGTTAATGGTTTCTATATCGTCCGGATTAATACCAGCTAAAGGATTCGAAGTTGTTCCATCAGGATCTTTTTCAAGCTTAATCTGAACTCCATCGATAACATATAACGGTTGGTTAGATAAACTTAATGAACTAATACCACGAATGATAACTGAAGGAGCAGCACCTGGCTGACCACTGTTTGAATTCACATAAACATTGGCTGCTCTTCCCTGAAGTGCCTGATCGATAGTAGTATTATTGGTGCGCTGGATATCACCAGCACTTATAGTTACCTGTGAACTTGTTAGATCCGTTTTCTTCATAGTTCCATACCCAACAACTACAACTTCATCTAAAGCTGCAACATCAGTTTCCAGTCGCACCGTAATATTGTTTGAACTGCCTACAGTGACTTGTTTGTCTTTAAATCCTATAAAAGAAAAAACAAGTACATCTCCCGCTTTACTTGTAATCGCGAAATTACCTTCAGCATCCGTAGTGGTTCCTGATGAAGATCCTTTGATTTTAACACCAACTCCTGGTAAAGGCAGTTTGTCTGCACTGGCAATAACCTTACCTTTCAATGTTAGACTTTGCGCATTTGCTGGCACACCTGCTACAATTGCAATTAAGAACGCAAAGAGCAGAGCCAGTAATCTCTGGTATTTTAAATAATAATTTTTTTTCATGCTTGTGGTTTATTAATTCGTGGTTGTGATAATTACGAGCTTTCTTCAGCTCTTCCATTTTTAAATTAGTTAGGTGGTTTTAAGTAAATTTTCGTTCATATATGTGTTAGTTAATAATTGGTGACATTTTTATAGTAGTGGCAATGCCTTTATAAGTAATTACTTGATGAGGTCTTGCTTCAAAATCTAACTTTTCCGGCTTACTATCAGACACGAAAACAATATTGAAAGTCCTGGTTTTTAGCATCCCTTTAAAATTTCCTATACGATTTCCAATCAATAAAGATTTATTTTTTTCATTATAAATCATTGGGATTTTTGAAAACATACCTTGCTCATAATTATAATTTGTGCCTTCATCTTCATACAGGTTAAAAGCACCATCTTTACCAGTGTATACATACAAGGTAATAGTGTCTGCAGCTTTCTCGGAAGTGTATTGTAGTTCAGGGCCGAATGGAATAATAGAACCTTCCTTTACATAAACAGGCATCTTTTCGTATGGGGCTTCAGCAGTGATAGTTTTTCCGCCAGCGATAAATTTTCCGGTATATAAATCATACCAGTTTGTTCCTTCAGGCAAATAAAGCTCCCGGCTTTTTGCACCAAATTTATACACCGGATTAATTAACATAGAGGATCCAAACATGTATTGATCGCTTATGTTTTTAACCGCATTGTCATTTGGAAAGTCCATAATTAATCCACGCATTATGGTATAATCTTCATGGTAAGTTTTTCCTACCATCGAGTAAATGTAGGGCATTAAACGATAGCGCAATTTGCTATAATAAAGCATACTTTGGTATGCAGGATGACTTTCGGGAGCTATATTGTAAATCTCGCGGTATGGAAACTGCCCATGTACTCTAAATAAAGGTGTAAACGCACCGTACTGATACCATCTTGTCTGTAATTCACGCCACTCGTCAAGGTCTTTCCCCGCAGCATTTTCATAACGCTTCTCGACCGCAAAGCCGCCTATATCTGTGGTCCAATATGGCATACCGGATAACGAAAAGTTAATTCCTGCTGGTATCTGAGCCTTGAAATCCTCCCATCGGGAACCGATATCTCCACTCCAGGTGGCAGCAGCATAGCGTTGCATACCTGCATAGGCTGAGCGGGTAAGGATAAAAACCCGGTCGTTTGGATTTACTGAACGTTGTCCTTCATAGATTCCTTTCGCATTTTGCAATGGAAAGGCATTGAAATATTTTGTTGAAGATCCTAGAAATGTAGGATTCATCACATCTTTTCTGCTGTCTATGTCGAGGTTGGAATGAATATCCGGTTCCGAGGCATCCATCCACCAGGCGTCTATTCCTTTCGTATATAATTGCTTGTTGAGTAAATTCCAGAAACCTTTACGAGCTTCAGGATTATAAGCGTCGTAAAACGTATTCTTGTACCCTTTTCCTATCCAATCAACTCTTCCGTCAAGAATATTCCTCTTATAAAGCCAGCCATTCTTATCGAATTCCTTATAGCTGTCTATTCCTTCATAAAATTTGGCCCATACAGATATCATGAAATGAGTATTGTATTTCTGGTGGAGCTCTTTTATCATAGCTGAGGGGTCGGGAAACCGTGTTTCATCAAATTTCTGACTACCCCAATCATTTTCTTTCCAGTATGACCAATCCAGCACTATATTGTCCAAAGGGATTTTTCTATCCCTGAATTCCTTTACAGTATTAATAATTTCATCCTGAGTTTTGTAGCGCTCACGGCTTTGCCAAAAACCCATTGCCCATTTAGGCAACATGGTAGCTTTACCTGTTAAAGCTCGGTAACCCGCAATTACTTCGTCGGCATTTTTACCCGAGATGAAATAGTAATTTATAGCATCCCCCGATTCGGATGTGAAGGCAAGGCTATTCTTATCTTTCTCAGGAACAGGACCCAACCAATTCATTGCTATATACGATTCCTTACCGTCAGGATTCCATTCTATCTTTAATGAATATTGCTTATTTTTCTTTAAATCAATACTGGTTAATTCAGTGCCTGGATTCCATGACTGACGCCATTTGTCAGCAACCTGCTTTCCATCGATCCAGATTTTAATATAGCCACCATATTTTGTTAAAAAGCTGTGAATGCCTGAGTACGGCGATACAAAAGAGCCTTCCCAAGTAATCACTCCATCTCCTAGCTTATATCCCTCGGGGAATTTTTTCTGATCTTTTAAAAACGAATAATCAATAACAGACTCTGAACGTACAATTGGAGAGCCGAGTTCCTTAGAATTATAAGTAGCTGTTAACCAACCTATATTACCATCTTTAGAAATCAGCTTTAAAGAAGAAAGGGGTAAATAGTCTCTTACATCTCCAACTTTGGTTATAGAGTAATTATCCCAAAGAATTCCGTAATTGTTGCTGGATAACAAAAAAGGTACTGCAACTTCGGTGTTATTCTGCAATAATTCAACCTGTTTATCGCGGTAGTTCATCAGGCTATTCTGATGCTGCCCTAATCCATAAAAAGCCTCGTTTGGTGTTACTTGGAATACTTGTTTAATTAAATAAGATGATTCGCCATGATAGGATACAGGTGTTAAACTTTTGCGACCGTTTAATAAAATATTTTTACCTGATATATCCTTAAATATTATTGACCCAGTTTGCAGAGATACTTGAACAATTAATGAAGCTGTATTCAAAAATATATCATCCTGTTTCTGACTAAGACTCCACTTAACCGGCTTTAATTTCTCATTGCTTAACATTAAACTTGCAGGAGATAGATCTGTAAACACCGGAGAAGCGACTACATGAATTATCCTATCGGATAACACCTCCAACTTAATGGATGCACAATCCGCAGATTTAGAAAGATTTATTAAGACACCGTTGTCCAGCTTCTTATAATTGCCTGTTTGGGCAAATAAGGGCTTAGTACTGATCAACGTTCCGAAAACGCACACAAAAACAAGTAACTTTTTTAACATATGAAATAAAGGTTTGAAGCAAATGCTCCACTTTATAATTGGCTTCCCTAAAATTTTCTAAAACTTTTCAGTCACTTTCTGTCGAGCAAGTGCCTCTATCAGTTCCGTTAAAATAAAATTACATACAGGTTTCACTAATATTGTTCATAAATGGGGGCACAAATGTTAACTACATTCAACAGTCTGATATTCAACCAGTTAACAACATAAAAACCACACATACTGCCTGGAATACAACATTTAGTCATGCTAAACATTTACAAATGGAACCCTGTACAAATGATAAAAGGAAAGAAATCTTCTCCCCCTTTTTACTCAAGGATACTCTATTTGCTATAGACTCGCACAAACAAGGGAAAAGACTTTTTTTGAGTCTATAAGAGGAGAAAAATATATGATCGAAATAGAAAAATTTCGAGGATTTTAACAGGATTCATTATTGGACAGATCAACCAGATACCTATCCCTTATCAGCAGGTATGCCCGGTCGAGTATGTGAACAAAAATAAAGGTGGTGGTTAACTTTTGCACCGCATTTCTTCGATATAAGCAGAAGGAAGCATATTGTATTCAGCTTTAAATGATCGGACAAAGTACTTTTGGCTTTTGAACCCTACTTTGTAACCAATTTGAGATATGGTTAAATGCCCTTTCTCGAGTAATTGGGCCGCCCGCTTAATTCTAACTGATCGAATAAACTCAACCGGGCTTTTGCCGGTAATTGCCAACACCTTTTTATAAAGAGTTACCCGGCTCATATACATCTCACTACTCAGCTCTTCCACCGAAAAATCCGAATTTGAAATATTTCTCTCCACCACAAGCAATGCCTTTTGTATAAATTGTTCATCCGGAGACTCAATCACAACATCTGTCGGCTTTACCTCGACCTGTTTTTGGTAGGTCTTGCGCATTGACTCCTGCTGAAGCAGGATATTCTTTATTTTCGATAAAAGAATTTCAAAATTAAAAGGCTTCGTCATATAATCAGACGCACCTGTTTCCAATCCTTTTAGCTGCTGCTCTTCTCCTGTTAATGCGGTAAGTAAAACCACCGGCATATGTGAAGTTCTGGAATCAGCTTTTATTTTCTGACATAAAGCAATACCATCCATTTCGGGCATACTAATGTCGCTGACCACTAGATTAGGATGTAACGCGAGAGCCTTTTGCCACCCTTCTTTTCCATTTGCCGCTTCTATTATATTAAATGAATCTTTTAAATTATCTTTTAAATAGAACCTAAAATCATCATTGTCCTCGACTAATAGAACAGTTGATTTTTTACCAGTGGTTTTATTCTCAGAAACAGGGCTTGAATTTCCACTACTTTGGGGACTTAAATCAGGTTCTTCGGGTGTCGAGAGCTGAAATGATTTCAAAGGCAAAGTAACAATGAAACAGCTTCCCTCGCCCTGCACACTCTCTACTTTAATCTCTCCTCCGTGTAATTTGACAAACTCCTTGGTGATCGACAATCCAATTCCACTTCCCTGATTGACCATAGAGCCGGGCACGTCGTTTTGAAAAAAGCGTTCAAATATTTTATCCTGTTTTTCTTCTGGGATTCCTATACCGGTATCAATTACTTTAATTTCCAATGATCGACGGTTAGTCCCCTTTTTCTCGAACAAATTGAGCAATACACTAATATGCCCTCCTGCAGGAGTAAACTTGAAAGAATTGGAAAGTAAATTAAAAAGGATGCGCTCTATTTTATCGTGGTCAAACTGAGTATCAAGTGAATCGTATTCAGAGTCAAAAACAAACCCAATGTTTTTTTTCTCAGCTACATCTGCAAAAGAGGAAGCCACTTCTTTAATGAACTTTATAATATCTCCACGCTTTGGGTGCAATTTTAGTTCCTGTGTTTCCATCTTCCGGAAATCCAACAGCTGATTTACCAGGTTAAGTAAACGCCTGGCATTACGGCCAATCATCTCCATTTGCTTCAGCTGCTCTGCATCCTCGGTATTTTTCATCATCTTATCCACTGGAGCTAAAATCAATGATAAAGGCGTTCTGAATTCATGACTAACATTTGTAAAGAACTTAATTTTCATCATATCAAGTTCGTGCATTCGTTTTGCTTCCTGACGTTCTTGCTCTAATTCAAATTTGGATCGTATCTTCTTAATTCCTCGCCGGCGTATATTGAATAAAGTGCCTGCAAATAGCAATACATAAACAAAATAAGCCAAACGGGTCCGCCAGAAAGGCGGCAGCACCTCTATTTTAAAATCTAAATCTTGTTCTTTGTAAATCCCTTCCTCGTTTGTAGCCCGTACTTTAAATGAATAAATACCCGGATCCAAGTTGGTATATGTAGCCTTCCTAACTTTATTATCGGCTGTGAGCCAATCCTTATCAAAGCCTTTCAGCTTGTACTGAAGCTTCACTTTATCCGTATTAAAAAAGTTAAGTGCTGCAAATTCAATGGAAAAAACATTTTCGTTATGATTAAGCGTAACAGAATGACTTTCTGAAATAGCCTGGTTGAGAATTACGTGTCCATTAATTTCCTTTCCCGGACTTACACTATTGTTAAATACTTGAAAATCGGTAAGAACTACCAAAGGATAAGTTTTATTAGACCGAATTGCTGAGGGTTTAAAAATATTAAAACCGTTTGAACCTCC
Organism: uncultured Sphingobacteriaceae bacterium; assembly: GCA_946480915.1. Next base: position 50,359 of record CAMLLO010000017.1, read on the forward strand.
AAATATCAGCTCGCCTTTGCTGGTTCTTAATGAGGCACTTTCATTAAATCCAAGGCCCTGTAAACCGTCAGTTTCGTCATAATTCTTAAAATTGAAAGTCGAATTTCCTGACTGATTTTTTGAAATCACCAGATTCGAAAGCCCATTAGATGTACTTAGCCACAAGTTGTGATCGAAATCCTCTTGAATATCTATAATAATATTATCTGCCAAGCCGTCTTCCTTCTGAAAGTTTTTAAACTTATTTGTTTTAGGGTTAAGCATGCTTAAACCCTCACCTGTAGCCAACCAAATCAAACCCCTGCTATCAATAAGCATATTGCTTATATTATTATGAATTAAGCTATTCAGGTCAGAATCAGAGTGAGAATAGTGAATGAATTTGTTGCTTTTACGTATCAATGCGTCAAGTCCGTCGGAAGATCCAAACCAAAGGTTTCCATCTCTATCTTCGGCTATTGCTGATGTATAGAGGGACTGTACAGAATTTGGACCAATTTTATAATGATAAAAAACGTTCGCTTTGCGATCGAAACGATTCACCCCCCCGGATAAAGTGCCCACCCATAAAACGCCTCTCGAATCTTCGAAAATCTCCCAAACCCGATCGTCCGAGATACTGGCAGGATTGTTTTTATCATGCCGGTAGTGTGTGAATGTTTTACCATCAAAACAGTCTAATCCACCAAAGTAAGTCCCTATCCATAATTTCTGCTCTTTATCAATACACAAACTCACAATTACATCATTGCTTAAACTATTTTTATTTGAAGCGCTATGCCTGTATTGTTTAAACTTATTTGCTTTACGATCAAAATAAATAAGGCCACCACCATTTGTCCCGATCCAAAGATTTCCTTTTTCATCTTCGACAAAACGGTTTACGTCGTCATACATTAAGCTAGTGGGGTCTGAAGGGTAATGCCGTATTAAGGGAAATTTAATTATATCTTCATGATAATAGCTAACTCCTTTTTTGTAGGTACCAATCCACACAATTCCAGAATTATCTTTATACATAGAAACAATACTGTTCTGACTTACACTTTTCTTATCATCCTCGCGATTAACCAGGTATCGAATCCTGAAATCTTTCTTATCCAGCAGATTCACTCCACCATGATCTGTGGCAATCCATATTATTCCTTTGTTATCCTGGATAACATTATTCACAATATTCGAATTGAGTTTGCTGAATTTCGAATTTTTACTTAAATGTTTTAATTGTTTATTATGTGGATTATAATAAAAAAGTCCAATGTCACTGGCGTTGTTATGTATCCAAAGATCATCTTGTCCATCTATTGATAGAGTATAATTCAACGTGCTTACAGGCGACTGTTTTTTTAATACATCCGTGCGGAAGATAACCTTATTGGTTTTAGAATTTATTTTATCGATAACTCCATCGGTATAGATCACCCAGAAATCGCCTCGGGAATCTTCTGCAATACTCGACACATCAGTAGAATAAAGCGATGAATGATCATTTCTTCTATAATAAAAGTGATAACTTTTTTTACTTATCGGATTATACCGATTAATGCCAACGTTTGCATTCACGAACCAATAATCTCCTTTTTTATCCTTTTCTATTGATAAAAGTCCTTGAGCGGTAATTGAAAGAGAGTTTAGATAAGCTTCAACATTTTGGTCGAATTTTTCCGTTAAGGGGTCGTAGATATTAAATCCCCGCCGGGTAAGCACCCATAATTTGCCATCAGGTCCTTCTTGAATCTTTTCGATAAAATCATCATTCAACGAAGCTTTGTCACGTAAAGAGTGTTTAAAAACCTTGAATTTAAACCCGTCATAACGATTTAAGCCGGTCATGGTTCCAAACCACATAAAGCCGCGACTATCTTTAAATATCGCGGTAACCTGGTTATGAGATAAACCGTTAGTAATATTAAGATGAGAGAATTGATACTGTATATTTTGTGCAGCTACATAGCCAAACGTAGTAATGGCAACGCAAATCAGTAATAACTTTCTATACATGGTCTATAATGGCATCACAAAGGATGTGATTTTGATACTAATATAGTAATAATAACGAGCCAGAAAAAAATCCGTTGTCAAGAATGAATCATCAACCTTCTTCTTTCTAGCTCGGCTTTAATCAAACTTAACTCTCGCCCCATTTGTCCGGCAATAGCGGTATTTTCTGCCGCCCTTCTAAATAAATAAGGTAAGACAGCCTTTACATTACCATATGGAACGTACTTAGCTACGTTAAATCCGGCACTGGAAAGATTAAAACTCAGGTTATCACTCATTCCGAGCAATTGAGAAAAATACAGGTGCGGATGATTGACAGGTACGGAACAATCGTTCATCAAATCTGCCATAACACGGCAGCTTTCTTCGTTATGTGTACCCGCAAGCATTGCAATGTATTTATAATGAAGAACACAGAATTTCAATGCAGAATTGTAATCTGCATCTGTTTCATTTTTTGTTGAATAGATTGGCGAAGTGTACTTCAGTACTAAGGCTCTCTCTCTCTCCTTTTCCATGTAAGCACCACGCACTAATTTTGCACCCAGTATAAACCCGTAGGTTTCAGCCTGTGTATAGTGTTCTTTTAAAGTTGCCAGTCCATTCGTTCGGTACATTTGATAGGTGTTATAAACTATAGCTTTTTCCAGGTTATATAATTGCATAGTCTCAATGACCAGCGTATCTATAGCTTTTTGGATCCAGGATTCTTCCGCGTCAATCATAACCGAAACCTCAAGGTCATAGGCGGTTTTGCAAATATTATTTATCCTGCCCTTAACTCTAAAATATTCCGTTTCTTCAGCTGCACTCAAATCCGATCCGACACTTATTTTTTCTAGTAAGCCCACCCGGGCTAATCCACTTAGTTTAAAAACAGTAAAAGGTATGCGCTCGTCGGCAGCTGCCCGCCGAAGGTTTTTAATGATCTCTGCGGTTGTTATTCGGTAACTATCCTCGTCTTGCTGGCCTTCAACAGAGTAATCTAAAATAGTCCCCACATTTCCCTCCCATAACTTGCTTATTACCGGCTCGCATTCTTCAACAGATTCGCCGCCGCAAAACTGCTTAAAAATTGTTTTTTTTATTAGTCCGGTAATTGGCAGTCCCAGTTTAAGAGCAAAACCTACGACTGCTGGACCAATTTTAGCCACCACAGTATTATTAATAAGCTTAAAGAGTTTATACGATTGATGGAGTTCATAATCAGTTTTTCCGCGGAATGCTATTTCTGTATTATCAAAGTTTAAGGGGGTATTTGCTGAGTTCTGGTCGCTCACATTTTCAATCATTCACAAATTTAACAGAATATCAATTCAATTTGTTGCGGAAGGATTGTAAGTTTGCAGCATGATTGAGTTTAAACTGGAAGGCGATTTCATTCCTTTGATACAGCTGTTAAAAGCGACCAACCTGGTGCAAACTGGCGGCCATGCTCAAATAGTTGTTGCAGAGGGATTAGTTAAGTACAATGGTGTGGTGGATTACCGAAAACGCCTTAAAGTGAAACAAGGTGATATCGTGGAGTTTGACAATAAAAAAATCATCGTTAAATAATGCAGCCGATACAAAGCAACGGGTATTCCGTATTTTTTGATAATCAACTTTCCGATCTGAAATCTTTCCTGGAAAACTCTGCGTACTCCAAGATCTTTTTTCTTACCGATTTAAATACTTCAGAACATTGCATGCCGCTTATCGGCAAATATCTGCCGGATTTAAAGAACTACGACATTATAGAAGTTGACCCTGGCGAGGAAAATAAAAACATAGACTATTGTATCGGAGTTTGGCGCATGCTTTTAGACTTTGGAGCCGACAGAAATAGCCTCCTGATTAATTTAGGTGGCGGCGTTATTACGGATATGGGTGGGTTCGCTGCCTCAACGTTTAAACGAGGAATCGATTTTGTTCAAATTCCAACTACGCTGTTATCCCAGGTAGACGCCTCGGTGGGAGGTAAAACCGGAATAGATTTAGGAAGCGTTAAAAACATTGTCGGTACTTTCACTCAACCTAAAGCAGTATTTATTTGTTCCGAGTTTTTATCAACTCTCGATAAAGCTCAGCTTATTTCGGGTTTTGCCGAAGTGGTTAAACATGGATTAATTGCCGACAAAGCTTATTTTGAGCAAATCAAATCGGTTGATGTCACGAATATTCCCCAGGAAATCATTTACCATTCTGTCGAAATAAAAAACCACGTGGTAACTACTGATCCCTTTGAAAAAGGTTTGCGCAAAACTTTAAACTTCGGCCACACTATTGGACATGCCATAGAGACCTATTCATTAAAAACAGATAAAAAGCCCTTGCTTCATGGCGAAGCTATCGCACTTGGAATGATCTGTGAAGGATACCTTTCGCATAAATACAATGCTTTAAGCGGCCCAGAGCTGGATGAACTCATCACCTTTATTCGCTCAGTTTTTCCAGACTACCCTTTTTCAAAAGATATTTATGAAGAGGTGATCGATTACATGAAAAACGATAAAAAGAACTTACAAGGCCAAATCGGATTCGCTCTGCTAAGTGAAATTGGCAAATGCGACTATAATATTTATCTCACAGAAGATCAAATTATAGAGAGTCTGGATTTTTATAATGATTTAATGAAGTAGAATGCATTTATTGCGTTCTACTTTGTCTCATTCCTTCAATGATATAAATTAAGCTCGTAATTCGTAAACGAAATTTCTTCATTGTTTTTAACTGCAGCCCTGCTGTACCTGCAAGTCCTCGCGTTTTACCTTTCCCTGTCTCACGTACAAACGCTGTGGGCTTTTCGTGCCATCAGGTTTAGTAAGCAAAGTAGGCACTTCTATTGTACAGTGTGCCCAGCTTTTATTTTTTAAGTTCCGCAACGGTCTCTTCCTCCTTGATCCACTTAATGTTATATTTTTTCTCAAGACCAGGTTTTAACTGATCCTTCAATTTTTCCGGCGCTGATATCGTTTTTGGATCTCCATCCGACACAAAACGAGTTTTATGTTTTATCTGGCTCTTCATAAACGTCTCAGGATTTTCGGTATGCTCACCTGCCTGCACACGCTGAATGGCTAAAGGTTTAAAGTCCTTTGAAAAGGGAGATACCGAACTCACCGAACCTACCAGCAGTACTGCCTGATGATTGTATTTTATTCCTTCAAATTCTCCCTTCGATTCAAGAGCTCGATTTTTTGCGTGCATTCCTAAGGGCAAGGCCATCGTTTTCACTTCGTAGTCGGGTAAAAACTCTCTAATCTCTTTAACAAACATAGAAAGATGCTTCTGAACCTCCGCGTCACTTAATTTAGAAAGCATGGAATGATACCAGTTATGACTGCCTACTTCATATCCGTTTTGAACCAGCCATTCTAATTTCTGCTTTTTATACTCGGGCTGAGCAAATAATCTGAGCGTAGGTTTAATAGCCGGCAAGACATAGAAGGTTGCCGTTATCGGGAAGTCCTTATGCTTCTTTTTGAAATCTTCCATAATTCCCAAAGCACATTCAGGATCTATTACCAGTTGCCCGTTCTTTTCAATATAACGAAATTGACCTGCGCTCGAGTCGTCAAGGGTAATAGCAAAAGGTGTTTTTCCCGCAGGTACGTTTATGTTTCCATGGGCAATATCCAAAACAGATACCGGATAAAAACCATTATCATAAAGCATTTGCAAGTCTTTACGAAAGTTTTCCGGAGTTCTCCTCCACCTGTCTTCAGGATAACCGATCAGGTGATATTCCAAAACCATTACTTTGCCAAGCTCATTGGGCGTATAAGGTAAATTTGTCGCCTGAGCTTCTGTTGTAACGGCAGGTTTACTTACAGTGTTAGTCAAAGAATCATTTTTTGTTAACTCTTTGTTATTGCCTTGAGAACATGAAATGAGAAAAAGATTCGAAAATGTAAAGGCTGCGATGAGTGCACCTTTTCCGGATAACATCATAGAATAGATAATTTAATGAATTTTGCCTTCTGAAGAATTGTTCAATATTACGGTTATTGAACGAAATTTCGCATTGATATTGTATTGAAATTTACTTAAAGAAATGAGTCTTCCTTAAAATTCTGAACATAAAAAATGGCACCTCCCACACTCGTTGTCTTTTCACTACAACAATGAATTGGAGATACCATAAATAAAGGTATTTTCTCAGCCTGCTGAAACAGCAGGTGTTTATTAATTCACTTTAAGTATATACACGGCAGACTCAGAAGTATTCCCTTTTGCATCCTTTGCTATCACCTTCCAGTAGTACGTGGTATTTGCTGTGACGCTCACATCATCAAGCTTTTTCGTTGCAATATTCGCCTGGAGCAAAGGAATAGTTGTGCTGTTAGTACCCAGAAACACGTCATAACCAGCCAGATCGTTGTCTGCATCTTCTGCACTCCAACTTAGATTTATTTTACCGTTCACTGCAGTTACTGCTTGTCGCATAGCCGGCACCAGGTTATCTGGCGGGAAGGGAGCATAAGAGGCAGTTACCTGACCTGCACTATAAAACTTCCATATATCGCTGGTACCCACCGCAGTGCTGGCTGCGGATTTAGAGATAACAAACCATGAATATGGTGTATTACTGGCCAGGGTTACCGACAACTGAGTCGCGGTAGTCGTTTGGGTGATCATCGCTCCGCTAAGCAGATTTTTTATATGTACCTCATAACTCTCAGTATTAGCCGAAGCATTCCATTTTAAAGTTACAGAGCTCGTTGTTGCCGACAACACTGTCCCTTCAGTGCATGCTTCATTGGCCGCGGGTGAAACAAGAACGGCCTTATCCGGTGCAAGGGAAGGTTGAGGGTCCTTCTTTTTTTTACAAGCTGATACGCTTAAAAACAATAATATTATAATTAGTATTTGCTTCATTTCTTTAAAATTTTAGATGAACTTTCACTGATTCCTGTCTTAACTTTAATAACATACATGCCTTCTGGCAGATCTGAAAGACTTACCTGCACAATGCCATTCTGAACCGGACGAAGAGCCGCGTACCGAATGGTTCCGCTCAAATCTGTTAAACTAACATTAGCTGAAGATGAAGAATCGTTACCCATGTTTATGAACACATTTTGGTCAAAGGGATTAGGATAAATCTTGTGACCATCTGATACAAAAACGCTTTTCTCTATTGTCCCCTGGCAATCTTTGCCCGTACTCACACTAATCGTATTCAAACCATCCGACAAGGGCAAGGTAATAGACTGTGAGCTGGTTTGATAAGTCTTATCGTTAAGCTGAACCAAATAAACTTCGCCGCCGGACAGGTTGAGAATTACCATCTTGTCTAAGCTTTTAACTACAGAATAAACACTTAAAGGCTGAGGTTCTTTAATTGTCAAATCGAAACACTGACTGTAATCAGCCTGACCGTCAACCGTGATACAAACTTTATATGCCCCGGCGCTTAAAGACGGAATTTCGAGGGTACTTGTAAAAGGGAGTACCTGGTTCGCTCCGTTTACTACAACACTGGCTTTATAAGCAAGGCTTTGAGCTGCGGTGATCTTGATCTTTCCATTATTTTGTGAAGAACATACCTCGTCTGAGGCCGACACCTGAAAGTTATTAGCTGCCAGTTTAAACCGGTCGGCAACCACTAAGGTTCTGGTTACCGGCGCAGCCGCAGAGAAATTGCCATTTCCAACCTGTGAGGCTGTTATATCCGTACTTCCTACTCCTCTTATCTGTACAATCCCGTTCACAACTTCGGCGACTGTAGTATTACTACTGAAATAGCTTACAGGCAAGGCCGAACTTGATGTGGCGCCAGCCGCAAAATCGGCGTCCGTAATTATTTTTGCGGGGATAACATTAAAGGTGATCGTTTGGGCTTGCTGAGCCGCACTTACAACCAAATCTCTGCTCACAGGCGTAGCTGCTTGCCAGCTGGTGTTTCCAGCCTGAGATGCGGTAATAGTCGTAGTTCCAGTCCCTGAAATATGGATCTTTCCGTTTACGATATTGGCTACTGCGGTATTGCTGCTGCTTAAACTTACCGCTAAACCTGAAGTGGCTGTAGCACCCGCATCGAAATCGGCATCTGTTACAACTTTCGCAGACAAGGCATTAAAAGTTATCGTTTGGGATGGTTTAGCGATTACTTCATTGCTTATAATACTAAGAGCTCCATATTCACTAACCGATTGGACTGCATAAGCATGCGCTACTCCTGCAACAGGATTGGCATCGGTGTACTGAAGGTTGGTTGTAAACCCTATGACCTTTTTGTCGCGAAGAATGATGTAAAGCCGGGTGTATGGCACACTGGTCCAGCTTAGCGTAGAACTACTTATTTGAACATTTGAAGGAACTCCCGGAGCTTCGGCAATCATTCTCGGATCCCAGGTATCGCCACTGCGCATGATGACATTTTCGTATGTATAGGTTGCTGCCTCTGCATCAGTAAGGCTATTTTTTGCCGTACCTTTTACGGTGCTGGTTACATTACCATTGGCATCCTTAACATCGTATTCATAGTTTGAAATGCGTTGCGATAAATCAACAGGATTGCCATTTGCATCCATTGTTCCGTAATCAGCAAAAATAGCTGGTATAGCACCCATTTTAAAATACCAGCCCGCCGGATAAATATTCGTCTTTAGTGTAGTATTTAGAAATACTGTTTTAGGAGAGTTTTGCCAAGGGCGGCCATAATATGTGGTTGCCGTGCCGCTCACTTTATCCTGATCTATGGTACAATTGCTGAATACATATCCCCATAGCGTTCCTGTGTTATGACTTGGAGCAACAATATAACCTCCATCTTTTCGGGTAACAGTAATCGTGCAATTGTCGAAAAACACATCTGCACCACCATAGATAAAATCTACCGCTCCTTCAATCTTTGTGTTTTTTATATAATGACGATCCGAAGTTCGATTATAAGACGTCAGATAAGTATCCTGATAACTTCTCAGGTAACAATTATTCATCGTAAAATGATTGTTAGGCGTATATAAAGCTAAAGCCTGCGGGCCTGCCTGGCTCTCGTAACCATAACTGTTTTCGAAAATAATATTCTCAAAATAACAGTCTGATGAATTTACCACCATGGTTGCGCCCTGGCTTACATGGTAAACCGTTGTTCCTTTACCATCATCGCCTGATAAACGGTTGTCAGAAATAATCACACTATCTCTTTTCTGGCCAATTAAATGAATGAAGGGTTTGTTTGACGGAATATCATGATGACCGGTATATTTCCCATTTTTTATAAAAATAACCCAGGGTGTTGTACTACTGGCGGGAGCGGCAGCAATGGCACTAATTATGGAAGTATAATCACCGGTGCCGTCTTTAGCAACTACAGCATCAAAAAGCTTTTTAACAGGCTCTAACCTTGCACTCGTTTTAAATTTTAAAGTTAGCCCGGCAAATGCATTCCCCGAAAGGTCGGTTAGTGCTCCAGCTGGAACGGTAAAGGTATATTCAGTGTTATAATTGAGTTTTTCATATTTGAAGGTAACTGTTTTAGAACCGTAAATTCCTGTTAAAACTGTTGAGCCAAGCGTTATATTACCGGCGCCAACGTTGGCCTTTTCATCAAAAGTAAGAACTATGGATCCGTTTATAGAAGCGGTCGCAGATCCTTCAACCGGCACAGTTGAAACTAAGATTGGGGCCTGCGTATCAACGACAATTTCTTTATCCGCAAAAACAAAGATGTTTGTAAATGCCGTTCCATCATTATCGGTACCTTCATTTAATATCGGACTGGTTTCATCGGCAATCCAGCGCAGGTAAACTTTGTCTTTCCCCTGAGCGACAACAGGCAAAATGGCATTCAGATCCTTCCATCCTGTGTTATACACGCTCGTGATATCGACTCTGGCTAATTCAGTATACGTGACATCATCCAATGAGTATTGTAACATCTGCACGGAGTATGCCTGATAATTTGCACTCACCATAGATTTAACCTGAATGTTTTTATACCCTGTGGTAGCAAATTGGGCCTTAACATACCTCCGTTTAGTTTTAAATTCTGAGCCCGTTGTCCAGAAGCGAAAATTGGGATAAGATGGTGAAAATGCCCCCGCATTAGCTAACCATCCGACCGGACTTCCCGTAGGTTCATAAGAAGAGATTAGTCCGGTATTTGTGGTTTCCGAATAAAAATCGCCGGCCCTGCTCTGCTTCGGATCTGCAGCCTTAAAGTCCCAGCCTACGATAAACGGAATCTGGTCAAAGGTTGCTGTAAAAGACTTATTGCCATTTACTGTGACAGTCCTCTCAGGTGTGGTAGAATTATCCTCCCAATAGCTAAAGTTTGTAACAGCATTGGGTACAACCTTCATCGAAACCTGTGTTCCTTCTTCATATTTTCCATTTGTGGGTTGCGGTGTCAACAACACCTGCCCCCATGTCGACCCTGCAATGGCTACATTAAAGGTGTATGTTGGTTTCGTTTCAAAAACAGCTTTTATCTTTTGTTTTGAATTTACAGTAACAACATATGGATTAGTGGTTGAAAGATCTGCTTCAGTAGAATCCACCCATTTAACAAACTTATAACCAAAAGCAGGTGTGGCTTGCAGGCTTACAGCTGCACCCTGATCATAACTGTCGCTATTGGGAGTTCTCGTTACCGTACCCGCTTCAGGGATATTTAAACTAGTTATAAGTGGATATTGAGGATTAGTAGAAACATAATTGCCAAAGATCTTAAGACTGAACATATAAGCATTTTGCGTCTCATTCAAATTTGTAAACTTAATTGCAACATTGCTTTCATTTATGTTAACTGAAACTTCCTGTCCGGACGACGGTGTGGCATATGTGCTGTAAATGGCTACCCAATCGGCATCAGTCGCGCCTTTTTTCCACAATTTAAATCCACGGCTGCTTCCTGTAGCGCCATGCTGAAACACCACTTTGGTAATCGATTTCAGGGGCGAGAGTTCCATATAAGAACCAACTACCTTTTCGGCCTTGACATACCCTGTCGAAACAAGCGTGTAATTGAATCTCGTCTCGTCTCTCCCCGTTGGAACAACAGAAATCTGATTGAATTTGAAATTCAAAGTCTCGCCGGAGAAATCAGTGGTTTTGGATACTGTTTGTTCTGTGGTGGATGTCAGCGCATCCCAGTTTTGAAAATCAGTGGAATACAACAGCTTTTCCTGAGCCCATGTACTTTGTGCAAACAACAGTGCTAAAAGTAAGTAGAAATGTTTCCTCATACAGTTTACATTAAAAGGTTAATAATTAGAGCTTATATTCAGAGAGTGCTTAATCCAATCTCATTTGTTTTATAATTAACGATCCTGAAAATGCGCCACAGCCATATTTTTCAACGACTTATTATACTGCATTTAACAACGAAACATGCTTTTTCAGGACTTATTATTGATAATTGGTTGCTCAAGTGTAGTACATTTACAAACCAAAATGAAGAAGATGAAAGGAAATTTTTGTGCAAACGATACCGGCAACGTTGCCGGGAAAATGGAACGGGATATCGTTGATCCAAAAAATTGAGTTTGCAATTTTTACCGGCGAATTGTCGCTGCCGACACCGGGTAATACATTGGTTTTCTGATGTAAGAGATGTTGGTACTTGAAATTTATGAGATTAAATAGATCGCGCGCAAGAAAAGACATCCTGAAGGATTAACGCCAATATATTTATAAGAATAAGGCGATCTTACACCGACTTTCTCACAAACTTGGTAAGAATAACAATAGTATCCCCGTTTACCTTTCCTTCTATTTGCTCGGCATTATCATGTACAAGCCGAATTTTCCGAACGATTGTTCCTTTCGGAGCGATATAATTGGTACCTTTTACATTCAGGTTTTCAGTGAGAATCACTGTGTCTCCTGATTCTAAAACTACTCCATAACTATCCTTATGAATAACCCGTTCTGCTTCCAATGCATCTTCAGCATTGGCCCATTCAACAAGAGATTCATCGAGATATGCAGCTTCCATAGCGTCTCTCGCCCATTCCTCAGAAGACAATTTTTTCAATATTTTATACGAAAGGACCTGAACTGCCGGCACTTCGCTCCAGATACTCCCTTCAAGACTGCGCCAGTGGTGTATATTTGTATAATTTTCCGCTTTTATCTGATCAAAGCAATCCCTGCACAATACCACCTGACTGTCTGCTGAGTCATCACTTTTTGGAGGAACTGCATATGCGATCAAATTATCGTCCTGCTTACCGCAAAGCTCGCAGGCGTGGTTGCTTCTATTTTGGAGTTGTGTGCTTATTGCCATTTCCTGCAAAAATAAACTTTAATTTATTTTTTAAGGTATTAGTTCTTGCCGAACTCCGCAGCTCCAACACTCTCGGAGCGTATTCAATGAGAGTTTTCATACCCAAAAAAGCTGGGCCCAATCATGCTTTTTTTTTCAAAAAAACCTTTCCTGCAAAAAAAATTAATTACCCCTATTGTAAAAATCCAATTACTTCCCACAAACTGTAACCTTAGCAGCAAAAATCAGTATAGGCATTTAAAAACCGATAGGGTTCATGATAAAAAGCAGTCTAGTTTTACTTTTCCAGTTGATGTCAATCTATGCCTCAGCTCAAAACTTCAATTTTCGCTTTAATCGTTTAAATGTAACTGAAGGACTTTCCAGCAGTAATATAAAATCGATCATCCAAGACAAAAAGGGCTTTATATGGATCGGCACTGCCAATGGTCTAAATAGGTTTGATGGCTATATCTCAAAGACATACAAGCATAAACCAAGTAATCCAACGAGTTTGCCAGATAATGACATTGTGGAAATATTTGAAGACTCGGATGCAAATCTTTGGATAGGAACATTTGGAGGCTTGTGCATGTACGATAAAGACAAAAATAATTTTGTCAGACATGAAGAAGTCGAAAAAGTTAAAGCCACTAACTTTTTTGAAGATAAAAATAAGGCTCTTTATTGCAGTGTTGGGATACACATTTACAAGTACGATCGCAAGAACAAGATTTTTAAACGATTCACAAGCATCGCCACTAAGCAAGAGGTACAAACAATGTTTATCGACTCGTCCGGAACTTTTTGGGCAGCTACTCCTAACCATATCTTCTTCGTTGACAAGAAGGGTGTATTAACCGAGCAAAAACACCTGGCATTCTCAAACATAATTGATATCATTCAGGATCATTCTAACAAAATTTGGATTGCAGCTGAAGCAAAACTATTCATCTATGATCCCGCTACAAAGCGCTTAGATCATTATGAAAAGAACCACTTGTTTCCCAATCCGATTATTGTTTTAAAAGAGGACAGCAAACACAGGCTTTGGGCAGGCAGCGTTAATGATGGGGTATCAGTAATAAGTGAAAACCGAAAGGAAGTTTATAAGTACCGTAATGAAACAGGTAATGCGGAAAGTTTAAGTTTTAACACGATAACTTCCATAATAGAAGATCGAAACCGAAATATCTGGCTAGGTACATACGGGGGTGGAATAAATCTTGTTATCGAAAAAAACTTTGAAACTTACAGAAGCAATGCTTTTTCACTTAACAGCTTAAGTAATGATAATATAGCTTCTTTGGGTGAAGACAATGACGGAAATATATGGATTGGTACTGACGGTGGTGGCTTAAATAGATTTGATCCGTCGTCTAAAACGTTTCAACGCTTTCAGGCTAAACCAGGCACCGAAAATTCGATAAGCGCCAATGTCGTAACGTCCATTCTTAAAGATAAAGAAGGTAATTTATGGCTGGGATACTGGGAGGGCGGTCTGGATAAATACAACCCTTCAACTAAACAATTTACACATTATAAAAAAATACAACAAGGAGGACCGGGCTCTCTGCTTCATCAATCTGTGATGTATTTATATGAAGATAAGCAGCAAAACCTATGGGTTCAAACACTAGATGGCTTAACCCGATTAAATAGAAAGGAAAATACGTTTGAAATTTTCACAAATACTGCTCATGATTTAACCAATTACATTGTAAGTATGGTGGATGACCATGAAGGCAATTTATGGCTGGGCACCTGGGCCGGGTTAAACTTATTAGACCGCTCGACTAAGAAATACACTCCATTTCATCATAACGATAAAAACCCTCATTCCTTAAGTAACGATAAAGTATACGTAGTATTCGAAGATAGCAAAAACAGACTTTGGATTGGCACAGGGAATGGATTAAACCTGTTTAACAAGAAATCGAAGACATTTAGCCAGGTTTATGAAGATGATGGCTTGCCGAGTGATATAATATATGGCATTTTAGAAGACAAAAAAGGTAATTTATGGTTGAGTACCGGTAACGGTTTATGTCGCTACAATCCTGAAACAAAGGCGATCAAAATCTTTTATGCTCAGGATGGACTTCAGGGTAATGAATATAAACAGAACGCTTTTTTAAAACTGAGCTCGGGCGAGATGGTGTTTGGCGGCACAAATGGTTTCAGTGTTTTCAATCCTGATAAAATTGAAGGAAATAAAACAGCTCCCCAGATAGTGTTTACTGATTTTCAAATCTTCAATAATTCGATCACGTCATACGCCGACAATTCCCCTCTCAGACAATCAATAACCGAGGCCAAAGAAATTATACTATCTTATAAACAAACGGTATTTACCCTCGAATTTGCGGCCTTGAATTTTGTGTCTTCTCAACACAATCAATATGCGTATTTCTTAGAAGGTTTTGACAAGAAATGGAACTATGTAGGGACACAAAGAAAGGTAACTTATACAAATCTTGATCCCGGAGAATATATCTTTAAGGTTAAAGCCTCAAATAATGATGGCGTATGGACCCCCGATTATATCAGTGTTAAAATTATCATAACGCCTCCCTTCTGGAAAACGTGGTGGTTCAGAGGCTTAGCTCTGCTGACAATCATCGGAGCCGCTTATTCTTTTTACAGATATCGGCTAAGTCTTGTAGTACAACAAAAAAAGGAGTTGGAAAAACAGGTCGAGGAACGCACATTTCAAATCACAGAACAAGCAGCAACTTTACAGGATTTAAACGAAGAGCTTCAAGCCCAGTCTGAGGAGTTGCAAACGCAGGCGGAAGAGCTGAAAATCAAATCTGAAGAAGAATATAAAGCCCGCAAAGAAGCAGAGGTGGCTAATCAGGCAAAGAGCACGTTTCTGGCTACCATGAGTCACGAAATTCGCACACCGATGAACGGCGTTTTAGGTATGACCTCTTTATTATGTGAAACTAATCTTGACAATGAACAAAGGGATTACGCTGAAACTATTCTCAACAGCGGTGAGGCACTTTTAAGTGTAATCAACGACATTCTTGATTTCTCAAAAATTGAATCAGGTAATATGGAGCTTGATCCACATTCTTTTGAGCTGAGAAAATGCATTGAGGAAGTATTCGATCTTTTCGGGTCGAAAGCATCGCAGGCAGGAATCGACCTGGTTTATTTGATAGATCATAAAGTTCCGTCACAAATTTTTGCAGACAGCTTAAGAATAAGACAAGTATTGATTAACCTGGTCGGAAATGCATTGAAATTTACCCACCAGGGAGAAGTTTTTGTAAGCGTCTCTGTGGTAAAACAGGATAACGAAGATCTACAGTTAGCATTTGAAATAAGTGACACTGGCATAGGAATTCCGGAGGATAAGTTAAACCGGTTATTCAAAGCCTTTACACAAGTTGATTCATCTACCACTAGGAAATATGGCGGTACGGGCTTAGGCCTGGTTATCTGTGAACGCCTTGTAAGCTTAATGGGAGGTGCTATCACCGTTAAAAGTAAAGAGGGAGCGGGCACGAGCTTTAGGTTCGACATTGGTTGTAAGCTCAGCAACGAAACACCTAAATCAACAGTTTATCTTGGCATAGCAGGTTGCGAAGGGAAACGGGTTTTGGTAGTTGATGATAATCAAACCAATCTGAAAATTTTAAAAACTCAGCTCGAGCAATGGAAGTTGATTCCTTTTGTTGTCTCCTCAGGACCTGCGGCATTAAAAATCCTGGAAAGCGATAATTTGTTTGATCTGATTATCTCGGACATGCAAATGCCGGAGATGGATGGTATAGAATTCAGCAAAACTGTAAAGCAAAAATACCCTTCAATTCCTATTGTCTTATTAAGCTCTATAGGAGATGAAACTCAAAAAAAATACGCTCATATATTTTCGGCCATATTAACCAAGCCGGTTAAACAGCAACAATTATTAAGAGTTGTACAGGCGCAGTTAAATCCCGTAAGAAGTCAAACAGAGGTACAAAAGCCGAAAGTAGACAATGTGCTGTCGGAAGCTTTTGCAAAACAATATCCACTAAATATTTTAATAGGGGAAGATAACTTAATAAATCAAAAACTAATTATCAGAGTACTTAACAAGCTTGGATATGAGCCAGACCTTGCAAACAATGGCCAGGAAGTAATTGATCTGTTAACCGCAAATTTTTACGACATCATACTAATGGATGTACAAATGCCTGTAATGGACGGACTTGAAGCGACAAAAACAATCAGGAGTAATTTCGAGAAACAACCGGTAATTGTTGCAATGACGGCAAATGCGCTTGTTGAAGATCGCGACATCTGTTTACTGGCTGGTATGGACAAATACATTTCAAAACCAATTAAATTAGAGGAACTGAAAGACACTTTATCCGAAGTCTCTGAGCAATTAAAAAATTGCACTTAATTAGTCACGCACCTTTGATGTTACGAGCGAGAGCCGGTAAATTTACTCACTGATATAATTTTACGGCCATGGATCTGTTAGAGTCTTAAAACAGATCGATGAAAGCCCGGCAAAACAAAACACTCCCCGCAAAAGAAAGCGATGAAATGCGGCTTGCAGCCGTTGATGAGCTGCAGGAAAGATTGGATCGTCACAGTGAAAATAATAGACCAGGAAATAATCTAAATAGCACAGGCCAGGGAAGAAGCCTCAGACAGCAGCTCGATAATCAAAGGTTTAATTCATATCTAATCTGGGGTCTGACAATCTTAATATTAATTGCAGCTATCATCTGGAGGATATTTTAAATCTCTCTCCAAAAATCGGCCTATTTTACCTTGTTTATTGAGATATTTTTTAAAACCCTAACCAGCGTATCCAAATCAAACGGCTTTGATATATAATCATCCATTCCTGCTTTAAGGCAGGCTTCGCGATCTTCGGCCATTGCATTAGCGGTTACTGCTACAATTTTCGGCTGCCATGCTTGCTGTTGTCTGATCAATCTGGTTGCTTCTAAACCGTCAATTTCCGGCATTAAAACATCCATCAATATAACATCATAATTATGTTTGGCTGTCATCTCTACCGCCTCTTTTCCGTTTTGGGCCAGCGATGTTTTATAGCCTAATTTGTCCAGCACTTTTAATGCAAGCTTTTGATTAATCAAATTATCTTCTGCAACCAGAATATCAAGTGGGTAGAGTGTAGCAAAACCCTCTGAAAGTACCGTCGTCTTCCGGCTTTCAATACTGACACCTTTTTTGTTTTCCTGTAATTGGTTCCGAACAAGATTGAACAATTGGGTTTGTTTAACAGGCTTAGTTAACACCGCACAAAACAATTGGGGATATTTCGACCGGGTTTCGTCGCCGACTGAACTTAGCAAGGCTATTGGAATCTTTGAATATTTATCTTTTATAACTGTTGCCAAAGCAAGCCCATCTAATTCATCCATCCTCATGTCAGTAATGATCAAATCAAACTCTGGATCTTCTGACAATATCGTCAATGCATCCTTACCCGAACCCGCCTGTACAGATTCGATTTTCCATTGCTTTAATTGCTCCCTTAAAATATAAAGGTTGGTTTTATTATCATCAACAATCAATATTCTTTTTCCGGCTAAAGAAACCAGCTCAAAATCAGAAGCATGTTTGGACTCTTTTGAAGTCTTTGCTTTTATTGAAAACGAAAAAGTAGAACCAACCCCTTCCTTGCTCGCAACACTAATTTCGCCTCCCATCAGATTCACCAGTCGCTTACTAATGATGAGACCTAAACCTGTTCCGCCATATTTCCTGGTAGTTGAAGAGTCAACCTGAACAAATGCATTGAATAGCCGTGATAGCTTATTTTCCGGGATCCCGATTCCTGTGTCCCTCACCTCGAACCCAATTTCACACTCACCGTTAAGCATCCGGTTTAATTTCACGTTAACAAACACCTCCCCTGTGTGTGTAAACTTTAAGGCGTTACCAACCAGATTTATGATAATTTGTCGTAACCTTAGTCCATCTCCTATTATATTTTGAGGTAAGGAATAATCAATATAATAAACCAGATCCAAACCCTGTTCATCCGCTTTTACGGCAAACAAGTCTAATGCATCTTCCACACAATGCCTCAAATTGAATTCCTGAGAATCTAGTTCCATCATGCCCGATTCAATTTTGGAAAAATCCAAAATATCATTAATAACAGTTAACAGAGCATCTGCGCTGGTCCGAATTGAATGAAGATATTCCTTTTGCTCATCATTTAGAGCTGTTTCATTTAAAAGAGACGCCATCCCAATAACACCATTCATCGGCGTCCTTATTTCATGGCTCATAGCCGCCAGAAAAGCGCTTTTGGCCTCGTTCGCTTTCTCTGCTTCTAAACGTGCCTGATCTGCTTCCTGACGTAGAAAACGTTCCTGATCTTTTTGCTGATTGTAACTATTTCTTATATGCCTTGTAATAAAAAATATCACACCAATAACGACCAAATAACTGTATGCCAAATCTATGAAACGCTTTGTTTCACTTTGATAGCTATTCACAATCAGATTGGGGAAATAATTTTCAAAAGCTAATAAAGAAATAACAATTAGGATGTTAACAGGAACCCAAAGCCTGTTTTGTTTTGCTGAGGCAACAGCTATAATTAAAAATGTCGAGAGGATGAATACCAGCAGTGTTGGCCCATCAGCACCGGAATTCAGATAATAATTTACGACAAATAATAGATTACTTAAAATAATATAAAAGACGATTGCTGTTTCTGTTTTGTGCTTAAATCTTGACAAATAATAAATCCCTGTAGCTAAGACAGCGACTCCAAACATCAAAATCGAAAGCTCGGGCAAGCCTAGAAAATAATTAAACGGGACATTGTGAAATAATACCGCAATAGATACCAGGCAAACCGCATGAAAAATCTTTGTTTCTAAAGAAATATCGTCTGATTTACCTACAAGATGATTTACTATATCTTTTATTTTTGATATCCACTTCAAATTCATTTAGATGTTATCCTCCCGTATTTCCCCTTAGTTTACCTGAATATAAAAAATTTGTCGTTTATACGAACGACCTTGTTTTATGTTCAAGCAATTCCGAAATCTGACAGATTGTTTATACAAATTTAAAATCGATAGAAATTTCTCTTGTTGCAGATCAAAGCATGCTGGGTGAATTCCTACTTTTTTTGTCATCCTTGTCTTTAGGATTCTAGGGCACTCTAACCTGCATTCGGGCCTCAATAAGACACTCAGAGTGACCACAGAATCTTAAGCAGGCACCTAAGCCACTTAAAATTATTTTCAATTTTTTGTTTGAATTAATTTAAAGTGTTACATTTGCACATCAAATAAAGAAATGCAACACACCAACACATATTATTTCGGATACTTTTACTATTACCAGTAAGAGGCGGGACTGATATGTTTTGAAACAAAAAGAACTATATACAGAGTCCCGGCCCAACAGCCGGGACTTTTTTATTTAATCAATGGACAAGAAAAGAGTAGCAATTCAGGGCATCAAAGCATCGTTTCACGAAGAAGCTGCAATAAAGTTTTTCGGTGAAGATATTGACACCATCGAGTGCAATAGCTTTAAACAAACCTGTGAGGTTTTGAAAAACAAAGAAGCCGATTTTGTGGTGATGGCCATAGAAAATTCCATTGCCGGGAGCTTGCTTCCTAATTATACTCTTTTACGCGATTATCATTTTACAATAATTGGCGAGGCATACTTACACATTCAGTTAAACTTACTGGCTCTGCCCGGTGTAAAGTTTGAAGATATAAAGAACGTGGAATCTCATCCGATTGCAATTCGCCAGTGCGATGATTTCTTTAATGAATATCCACACTTGAATGTGGTTGAAAGTTCCGATACGGCAGCTTGCGCAAAACGCATTCAGGACGAACAATTAAAAGATACGGCGGCTATTGCCAATAAATTAGCTTCGCAGGTATATGGCCTGGAAATTATGGAGCGTCGCATTGAAACAAATAAAAAGAATTACACGCGCTTTTTAATCCTCACGGATAATAAGGATATGGTAATTGAAGATGCCAATAAAGCGTCGATCTCTTTTCAGGTAACGGATGAAGTAGGTTCGCTGGTGAAAGTGCTGAATATTTTTGCCGAACACAACATTAACATGAGCAAAGTGCAATCCATGCCGGTTTTAGGAAAACGCAATCAATATAATTTCTATATCGACCTGGAATTTTCATCCCGTAAGGAGTATGAAGAAGCTATCCGCAAAGCTTTACGCTATACAGTAAACTTTGCGATCATGGGAGAATATAGAAAGAATGACGGAGTGTGAGTTGCGGGTAAGGTTTTGAGTTGAAGGATTCAAACCACACCGGCACATAAGACATTTTCGCTCAAAAAAACAGCAAACAAAAAATTAAAGCATAAACAAGACTTACAACTTATAACGTAAAACTTACAACTCGAAAAGTATGAAACTGAACCTCAACATAGAGCCATTAAGCAACTGGCTAACGGCAAAACATCAACCTCTTGTAATCGGAGGACCTTGCAGCGCAGAAACAGAAGATCAACTTGTTGCAACTGCACATCTATTAGCTAAAACTGGAAAGATCTCTGTATTGAGAGCTGGTATCTGGAAACCCCGTACACGTCCGGGAGAATTTGAAGGCATCGGAAGCATCGGTTTAGAATGGTTAAACCGAGCCAAAAAAGAAACCGGCCTACCTGTTACAGTAGAGGTTGCAAATGCAAAACATGTTGAAGAAGCGCTTAAAGCAGGTGTTGACATCCTTTGGGTAGGTGCACGTTCTACAGTAAATCCGTTTACTATTCAGGAAATTGCTGATGCCTTGAAAGGTGTTGACATTCCGGTAATGGTAAAAAACCCGGTAAACCCTGATTTGCAATTATGGATCGGCGCCTTAGAGCGTATCAATCAGGCTGGCATTACCAAACTGGCTGCTATCTCTCGTGGATTTTCTTCTTTCGAGAAATCTGCTTTCCGTAATGAGCCAATGTGGGAACTTACTATTCAGTTGAAAACGCTTTGTCCTGAATTGCCTATCATTTGCGATCCAAGTCACATCTGCGGTAACCGCGACTTAATTCCTTACATTTCTCAAAAAGCATTAGATTTAGAAATGGATGGATTAATGATCGAATCGCATATCGATCCTTCTGTTGCGTGGACCGACGCAAAACAACAGTTAACTCCATCGGCCTTATCGGATATGATTGATCATTTAACTGTTCGTCAGCCAGAGCCGAAAAACCCTGCTGTTTTAGATAAATTATCCGAGTTACGTAAGCAAATCGACAAGTTAGACGATCAGATTATTCAAAAAGTATCTGAAAGAATGGCTATTGTAGATAAAATTGGTGAGTACAAAAGAGATAACAATATCACTATTTTACAACTTAACCGTTGGGATGAAGTGGTAACTAAACGTGCAAATTTCGCCAAAGCCTTAAAACTAGATGAATCATTCACAACGAAATTGCTCGAACTGATTCATGCTGAATCTATCCGCAAGCAGACTGAAATCATGAATGCTACTGAGACTTTAGAACAAAAATAATAATGGATCATTTGATTCTTTCCAAACCCGGTAAAAGCACTAATTGCACCATTCAACTAACTGGTTCAAAAAGTGAAAGTAACCGGGCTTTGATTTTAAATGCCTTGAGCGATGGAAAGGTAGTTGTTAAAAACCTATCGAGTGCTGACGATACAGTTACGCTTGAAAAAGTAGTAGAAAGTTGCAGGTTGAAAGTTGAAGGAAATCTCACAACTCACAACTCACAACCCACAACTTTAACTCCACAACTTACAACTGTTAATATCGGGCCGGCAGGAACAGCCATGCGCTTTCTGACAGCTTATTTTGCGGTAACTGGTACGGAAGTTATCCTTACGGGAACAGAACGCATGAAGCAACGTCCGATTGGGATTTTGGTAGATGCTTTACGAAGCCTGGGTGCCGAGATTGAGTATGTGGAGAAAGATGGTTTCCCTCCTTTGAAATTCAGCAGTGAGTTTCAACAGATCACCAATGAGATCAAGATTAAAGGAAATATAAGTTCGCAGTTTATAACCGCTTTGCTTTTAGTTGCTCCATCCCTTTCTAAAGGATTGGAGCTAACCATAGAGGGCGAGTTAACTTCCCGACCTTATGTGGAAATGACTTTATCTATGCTTAAAGAAGCTGGTATAGAGCATCAATGGGAGAATGCAATTATTTCTATCGCTTCGCAGAAGTTCCAGGATTCTGAAATCACCATTGAACCCGATTGGAGTGCAGCTTCGTACTGGTATTCTATTGCAGCCTTGTCTGATGATAGCACAATCGTCCTCCCCTATCTAAAACAAGACAGTTTACAAGGCGATAGCCGGATAGACAGTATTATGGAAAGCTTTGGCATTTCGACAGAATATACAGCTAATGGGCTGATATTAAAGAGAAGTAATAAAGTAATTGAAGGTGACTTTTTTGATTTAAAAGATTGTCCGGACTTAGCACAGACGGTTATTGTTTGTTCCGCCGCCTTAGGACACAATGCAACTTTTACAGGATTGGAAACTTTGAAAATTAAAGAAACCGATCGTATTGCTGCATTGCAGAATGAACTAGCCAAAATAGGCGTAAAGCTTAATGAAGATAATCAGAACTATCATTTGGATTGTTCGGGCCTTCATTTCCCTGAAAAGGTAACTATTAGCACATATGAAGATCATCGTATGGCGATGGCCTTTGCACCTTTGGCATTAAAAATCAAGCAATTGGAAATTGAAGAACCTCAGGTTGTTGGAAAATCTTATCCTCTGTTTTGGGAAGATTTGAAGAAGGCGGGGTTTGAAGTAAAATAGATTTGAGATTTGAGATGTGAGATATGAGTATATCAAGCGCCTCAAATCTTTTTTAATAATATCGGGATCTTAAGTTTGAACAACTGTGTCTCAAATCTAAGATCTCAATATCTCACATCTAATAAAAAATGGCAGGTAACTCATTTGGACAACTATTCCGCATCACAACGTTTGGCGAATCACATGGCGAAGCCATTGGTGTGATTATCGACGGCTGTCCTTCAAATATCGACGTTGATATCGAATTCATTCAAAGTGAACTGGACAAACGGAAGCCAGGACAATCGAAAATCACTACCCAAAGAAAAGAAAGTGATACAGCTCAAATTCTTTCGGGCATTTTTGAAGGCAAAACAACCGGAACCCCAATTGCTTTATTGATTCCAAATGAAGATCACCGGTCGAAAGACTACGATCATAATAAAGATATTTTCCGTCCCTCACACGCTGATTTTACCTACCAATCCAAATACGGCATCCGCGACTATCGTGGTGGCGGTCGATCTTCTGCCCGTGAAACTGCGGCAAGAGTTGCTGCAGGTGCAATCGCAAAACTTTTCTTAGCGCAAAAAGGCATCGAAATCTTTGCCCATGTTTCTTCTGCCGGTACGATTGATTCGCCTAACATAAAATTAGAGAACATTAAAGAACTGGTTGAAATAAGAGAAAGCAATATTGTACGGTGTGCCGACCCGGCTACCGCCCATGAAATGATTGAATTTATTGATCAGATCAGAAAAGATGGTGATACCGTTGGAGGAAAGGTGTCCTGTATCATTAAGAACTGTCCGGTTGGCTTGGGCGAACCTGTATTTGACAAACTACATGCAGATCTTGGAAAAGCAATGTTAAGTATTAATGCGGTTCACGGCTTTGATTATGGATCTGGCTTTGCAGGATCAGAAATGAAAGGTTCAGAACATAATGATCTGTTTATTCCGGCATCGGAAGGAAAGTCAGTTTCAACTTTAACCAATTATTCCGGGGGTATTCAGGGAGGAATTTCAAACGGGATGGATATCACATTCAGAGTAGCCTTTAAACCTGTCGCAACCATTATGAGCAGTCAACAAACAGTAGATAAAGAAGGGAACGCTGCTGAAATAAAAGGAAAAGGACGACATGACCCGTGTGTGGTGCCTAGAGCTGTAGCAATTGTAGAGGCAATGGCCGCATTGGTTATTGCAGATCATTTCTTAAGAAATGAAGCATACCGGGCTCGTTAACAGTTGACGAAAATAAAAATGCTGATATGGATTCACATCAGCATCTAATTTGCTGTTCTCAAATTGGTTATTACTAATGATGGGATCATTAGAAACATGAGTAGATGACTTATGCCTAGTTGTTCTGGTGAGATGTAGGGCCCATTGGACTATTTTTTAATACCTCTTCCTGTTTTTCAACGAACATGAGGTATTTATTTCTCCAATAGATCACCGATTCCAACCGAACCGTTTTAATATTTTGATTTTGAATTAATTGGTTATTTAAAAGTTCTTGTGCATCTGAGAATTCCGAAAAATTGGAAGAAAAGTCAAGATTTATAGTCTTTTCTGTTTTAAAAACCGATCCTTTGACGATACTTTCCTTGTGAAACCAGGTGTAGATTGACTGCCCGGTTATTTTCAGTTTTTTGGAAATTTCGTCAATGCTGAAATGATTGCCCCGAATAATGAGATCAATAGCTTTGCCGTGTTGCATACACTTAAGATTTTAATCGTTATAACATAATTTTAAGAATTATTTATTTTCCATAGGTGGGAGATTAGGTTAAGGTTTCTCCATAGGCGGCTCGATTTATAAGTGAACTATAATTTTTAAATAAATAAAAAGCAATTTGCACATAAAAAGCAGCTAAAATCACTACCTCAAAATAGTTCAAACAAACACCTTTTGTGGTATATTTTCAGGTAATTTTTATACCAAAATTACACTTTGACAGAAAAGTTTTTAAAAATCCAGCTTCTTATATCTCGATTAATTTGTCACAAAGTGAATATTCCTTGAAATAAATCTTGGGCATCTTGCCAGTCTCTTTTTTAAAGGCTCGGTAAAAAGTAGTGCTGCTTTTGAATCCGGATTCATTCGCTATCGCCTCGATAGTCATTTTATCCGACTTCGAAGGAAACTGCTCGATAAAATCTCTAATTCGATAAGAGTTTATCCAGTCTCGAAAATTACTTCCGATAATACTATTGATGACAAAAGAGCAATGATGTATAGGGATTTTTAACTCCTGTGCAAGATCCATGATATGAAAATCATGTTTTAGAAAAGGCCGTTTAAGTTTTATAAATTCCTCTATTGTTTCCAAATAGCTTTGTCCAAGTGTGTCTGACATAATTTTATTGGAATTGGCTTCAGAATCAATAGATGCTGCGGATTTAACTCTTGCGGGCTCGATTTCACCAGATACAAAAAAACACTTGTACAAAATAGCCTGCTTATAAAAGAAATAAAACAATAAACCTATAAAAGCCGAGGTATTAATCACAACAAACCATTGGAAATGAGGTTCTAATGGAACACCAATAAATATCCCCTCAGGGTTTGAGACAAGGAGTAAAAAACGGACTATTTGGACAATCGTAACCGAGACTAATAAAAACAGTAGCCAGGTCTTTATTGAACTGTCCGTCGTTTTATTATTCAGTATTTTCGATCCAATCAAAGTACGCCACGTAAAAAAAAGGTAGACAATAAACAATGGTGGCCTTAATACCACATGATAGTAATAGGGCAAGTATCCTCGCGAGTTTAATAAACTTGCCGGATTTTCAGCAATTTGTTTTGTAATAGGCTCCCAGTCTATCAACGACGAAAAATACTTTGGTAGCATCTCCACCAAAGCTAACACAGCTGGAATAAAGTGAAGCCACTCCTCTTTTGTAATAGCTGTTTTCTTTTTTATAAAACAATCAACATACAAATACAAACAGGCAGGCGCAGCATATGAGAAAGGAAGAAAAAGGTTTAGGAGGTAAGGGAAATTAATTAACTGTTCACTTTTTAACAATACGTAAAGTAGGTTTTGTCCTACCCGGGCTATCAAGACGACCGCAATAAAGCGATTCAGCAATTTATATCCGCGTTTTGAGATCCACAGATATATCGAAAAAAGCAGAATCAAAAAAGTGCCAGAAACAATAATTACATCAAAAAAACGATCAAAATGGGCAACATTAATCATGTTATAACAGACGATGAATTAATTTTGTAATTGATACACACTCATCTTCCCTCTCGTTAAACTCAAAATGCAACTAATAATATCCAATAAGATAGGTTTTCGGCAACTGTAAAACTCCCAAACAGTCTAATTGGCCGGTAGTATCATATTAAGATAACACAATCTATAAAAATTATGTGACAATACAAACATCATAGCTATTTGGGACGCAGCTAGCTCGTAATAAATTTGATACGGAGAACTCTGCCCCATATTTCTAAAATTCCGAGAAGGATTAAATGAGATTACGGCTATTCCGTGGATTATAATTCAATAATTAGGATCAGAAGTCCTGAAATTTTAAAAAATCGCTAAAACCAGGCTGGAAATTTTCCAGGATTTGCTTCATTCATCATCTCATAGACACTTTCAACAATATCATCTATGGACGGCTTAGTAAAGTAATCACCATCCGTTCCGTAGGGTGGGCGATGCTCTTTTGCAGTGATTGTTCTCGGGGCGCTGTCTAAATAGTAATAGCCTTTTTGTTTTTCAACGATCTGTTGCAATATGAATGCAGAAGCTCCGCCCGGTACGTCCTCATCTACGATTAACAGCTTACTGGTTTTCTTTAACGACTCAACACAAACTCCATTTAAATCGAAAGGATGCAACGTTTGAGGGTCAACAATTTCAATGGAAATCCCTATTCTTTCGAGCTCTTCCACCGCATCCTGAACGATCCGCAAAGTTGAACCATAAGACACAACAGTTATATCGGTGCCCTCCTTTACTACTTCGGCTACACCCAAAGGAACTGTAAACTCACCGGCATTTAGAGGAAGTTTCTCTTTTAATCGATAACCGTTTAAATTTTCAATTACTATTGCAGGTTCATCCCCTCTAAGCAGGGTATTATATAAACCAGCAGCCTGAGTCATGTTTCGTGGTACGCAGATATGAATGCCTCGCATTGAACCCAGAATCAGAGACATTGGTGAACCGGAGTGCCAAATCCCCTCCAGCCTGTGGCCGCGGGTTCGAATAATCAATGGAGCCTTTTGTCCGCCTTTTGTACGATAACTTAAACAAGCTAAATCATCGCTGATGACATAAAGCGCATATAACAGGTAATCGACGTATTGAATTTCGGCGATCGGTCTTAATCCGCGTAGCGCCAGACCTATTCCCTGCCCAATAATGGTACTTTCTCTTATTCCTGTATCTGCCACCCTGATTTTGCCATGTTTAGCCTGCAAGCCTGCAAAACCCTGATTCACGTCGCCGATACTTCCTACATCCTCACCAAAAGCAAGAATCCGGGCATCGCGGATAAAATTTTCATCGAAACAGGCATTCAAAATTTCCCTACCATCAATCAATTTCGAATCATCATCATATTCAGCTGCAACAACAGGCACCTTTAACGGCGATTCAAGGGAATTTGTAAATAGCTTGGAATTATATCTTTCTTTATTTAATTCGAAGTTTTTGTGATACCAGTTTAAAAGATTCTGCTTGGCTTCTGACTGGTCTTTAGCCAAATACCTGATAGCTTTGCGTATAGCTACGAAAACATCAGTTCTTGTAACTCCAGGATTGGTTTTTAAGGAGCCCGCCATTGTGTTAAACTCTTCCAAATGAAACGCTTCTAACAATACCGCTACATCCTTTGCCTCCTGAATCAGAACACGGTGAAAAGCATCCCAGGCCGCCTTTTGACATTCCTTAACGTACTTTTTGGCTTCCTCTTCCATCGCTATCAATTCCTCCTCGGTTGCAACAGCCGACTCAAGCACCCAATTTCTCATTTGCAAAACACAATCGTATTCAGCTTCCCAGTTTAAGCGCTCCTGAGATTTATAGCGCTCATGTGATCCGGAAGAAGAATGCCCTTGCGGCTGGGTCATCTCCCATACATGAATCATCACCGGGATATGTTTCTCGCGGCAAATATTTATCGCTTTTTCATACGTCTCGCACAATCCGGGGTAGTCCCACCCTCGAACTTTAAATATTTCGAACCCTTCACCTTTTTCATCGCGTTGAAAACCTCGTAAAACTTCCGAAATATCCTGTTTTGTGGTTTGATATTTTTGTGGAACCGATATGGCATAGCTATCATCCCAAATAGAAATCGCTAAAGGAACTTGAAGTACACCAGCAGCATTTATAGCTTCAAAAAATACGCCTTCTGAAGTAGATCCATTACCTATTGTACCGAAGGCAACTTCGTTCCCGCTCGCAGAAAAATCTTTCAGAAAGCTCAGTTCAGGGTTATTTCTGTAAAGTTTAGAAGCCTGAGCCAGACCCACCAGGCGTGCCATTTGTCCGCCGGTAGTTGAAATGTCCGCCGAGGTCATTTTCATTTCCGTCTGATTTTTCCAGGTACCATCTTCGTTCAGGATGCGGGTAGAAAAATGAGCATTCATCTGGCGCCCGCCGGAGAAAGGTTCTTCCTCTAAATTTGTATTGGCGTATAGCTGAGAAAAGAACTCAGTAATGGTTGCCATTCCCGTTGCGAACATAAATGTTTGATCACGGTAGTAGCCAGAACGCCAATCACCTTTTTTGAAAGCTTTGGCCATAGCAACCTGGGCCACTTCTTTGCCATCTCCAAAGATCCCGAACTTCGCCTTGCCAGTAAGAACCTCTCTCCGACCGAGCAGACTCGTCTGACGGCTTTCATAGCAGATACGATAATCGTTCAGTACAATATGTTTGAAGTCTTCAAAGCTTAGCTCAGAAACATCGAATTGATTCGTTACATTCATTAGGTTCCACTGATTTCTCAACCAGTTCCAAAATTAATAAAATATACAGGTTATGAAACCCTATCTTCACGATTACGTAAAAAGCAGTTGTTACTGAATATCAAAAATAAATATATCTTTGTACAACACTTGAGTGAAATCGCCGTTTGAGTTATAATTAAACCTGGCGTATTTAGTTCAGTCTAATTAAAAAACATGAAAATGAAAAAACTATTTACCTTTTGCGCAATCATCCTCAGTTTTGTTGCTTTTACTGCTATGAAATCAGCTGTTGAAGCAGAATTTAAATTTGCAGAAGAAACACACGATTTTGGAAAAATACCTCAGGGCAAACCTGTAACTTATGAATTTAAGTTTACTAATGTTGGAGATTCTCCTATTATAATTTCAAACGTTGAAGCATCTTGCGGTTGCACAGTGCCAAAATATTCAAGTACTCCGGTAAAACAAGGCGAATCAGGAGTTATTACTGCAACCTTTAACGCAGCAGCTGTTGGCGCATTTAACAAAGTAATTACGGTTAAATCAAACGCCAAAACGCCGGTTAAATATTTATACATTAAAGGTGAAGTAGTAAGCACCAGCAGCAGATAAATTCATCATAATAAAGATTTGAAAAACCTCTCTGCTAACAGAGAGGTTTTTTTATTTTTGTAGCCCATGCCAAAAATCTCTAACAAGGGAAAGCAGATGCCTGCTTCTCCTATTCGAAAACTAACACCATTTGCGGATCAGGCAAAGAAGCTTGGCAGAAAGGTGTATCATTTAAATATTGGTCAACCTGATATTGAAACTCCCGAAGCGATGTTGAATGCGATCAAAAACATCGACTTTAAGGTTTGGGCCTATACACAATCAGAAGGAAACCTATCATACCGCGAAAAGCTGGTTGAATATTATAATAAAGCTGGATACAACATCAGTATTGAAGATATATTTGTCACAACCGGAGCTTCGGAAGCTATTGTAATTGCGCTCCAGACCTGTATGGATGATGGCGATGAAATTATTATTCCCGAACCCTTTTATGCAAATTACAATGCATTTGCATGGATGAGCAATGTGACAATAAAGCCGGTTTTGTCGACTATTGAGACAGGATTTGCTTTACCTGCCATAAGCGAGTTTGAAAAACAAATTACTGACAAAACAAAAGCGATATTTATATGCAACCCGAATAATCCCACTGGTTATTTATATTCATATAATGAGCTTGAAGAATTAAAGAAGCTTTGCTTAAAATATGATCTGTACTTATTTGCAGACGAAGCTTACCGTGAGTTTTGTTATGATAACAACAAGTTCTTCTCGCCGATGCATCTTGACGGGCTTGACGAAAATGTACTTGTTTTCGACAGTGTTTCCAAAAGATATAGCGCCTGCGGGGCCAGGTTGGGTTGTTTCATCACGAAAAATAAAAAAGTAATCCAAACGGCGCTGAAATTCGCGCAGGCGAGATTGAGCCCGGGAATGGTGTCGCAAATTGCAGCGGAGGCAGCTGTAGATACGCCGCCGTCTTACTTTGAAAGAGTCAACAAAGAATATACTGAAAGGCGCAATATGCTTGTGGAAGCGCTGAATAAAATGGAAGGAGTTTTCTGCCCTAATCCGGGCGGCGCGTTCTACGTGGTGGCACGTTTCCCTGTTGATGATTCAGAAAAATTCTGCCAATGGATACTGGAAGAGTTTTCATATGACAATCAGACAGTAATGATGGCTCCGGCAGCTGGTTTTTACAGCACACCCGGCGCTGGCAAAGACGAAATCAGATTGGCATATGTTTTGAATAAGAAAGATTTGGCGAATGCAATGATTTGCCTGGAGAAAGCGTTACAAGAATATCCGGGGAGAAAAACAGAGAATCAAGAAGCTAGAGACAAGAAACAAGAGGAACATCTTGATTCTTAATAAAGGAGTAAGAAACACGAGTGGAGATAAAAGAGCGATTCTTGAATCTTGACTCTAACATCTTGCTTCTTGAGAAAAATAGAAAATCAAGAAGCTAAAGACAAGAAACAAGAGGAACATCTTGATTCTTAATAAAGGAGTAAGAAACTCGAGTGGAGATAGAAGAGCGATTCTTGAATCTTGACTCTAACATCTTGCTTCTTAATAAAACATATGGGCCCGACCGGAATTGACAGGATGGCGGCAGGTATGTAAGCATGCAGCGCGTTGTGAGACTAGCGCTCTAATCTGAACTCTCAAAACAATAATTGGCGAAAATAACTACGCCTTAGCTGCCTAATTTAGAATTAGCATAGCTTTTGTCCCGCTGGTATTCTGTTCTGTTATATCAGCATATGGGGCATCGATCAACAGAACTGGTTTGGTTAAGGGTGCGAAAACCGAACGAGATAAAGCACATAAGGAAGACGGTACAGGCAATCGGCCAGCCTTCCCCTTCCCGACAATTAAATGGCAGATAAGCATGTAGAAAGCATAATTTGTTCCATGTTTGGACGAGAGTTCGAATCTCTCCGGGTCCACCAGACAAGCCAAAAAGCCCTTATAGATAATTTTATAAGGGCTTTTTCATGGATAAACTGTCCATAATTATAGACCATTCTTATCTCTTTTCATGTTTGAACATCTACCTGCAACATGGTATTGCAAGTCTGTTTTTTTATAATTTATTTTGCTTAGTTTTAGAAACCAGTTTTGTTTTACAATTAAGGTTTTAAACCTTTCAATGCTCTTATTTTATATAAGTATAATAATCGTATGTAATTGGCATACTTATCATAATAGCGCTGAAGTTTTAATTTCTTGAACAAACGGATAGAGGGGGAATCAGCACTACATAATGAAAAATGCTCAAGGCATCTTCTATCTTATCGGTACTACTATCCTTTTGATAGTAATTAATACCATATTTTTTCTTTTTCAAACTTCGAAAAATGAAAAGAATCACGATGCTTCAATAAGAACATACGAGACGATCGAAGCTGCCACCGAATTCATGGATAATCTTGAGAATTCGGAAACGAATCATCGCGGTTATCTCTTAACAAAAGACATCCATTACATCACTCAATATTTATCGGCCGAAAAATATGTCGATGAGAGTTATATCAAATTATATTCCTTATTAAACGACAAACCTTCACAACAACGAAACTTAAATCGCTTAAATGAGCTGATTGATTTGAAACGTGTTCAGATTAACAAAACCATTAAAGCTGTCCGCAGTGGCAATTCAACTACCGAAAAAAAAATAAGCCTTGTAAAAAACACGGAATCAAAGATTCGAGATGTGATAAAAAACATTACGAGCACCGAAAGACAGAGCCTTAGCGCGGGCAACAAGCTTATCGAGAAATTAACCCGAAGAATCCAAATTTTTACAGTCATCAGCAATTGGATACTTTTAATTATTGTGATCTCGGCATTAGTCAATATCATTCAAAACCGGGAGAAGATAGGAAAGCTTTTTAAAGAAGTTCAGTACAAAAACAAGCAGCTGGAGATTCAAAAAGTAGATCTGCAGAATTTAAGTCAGGATTTGATTAATCAAAACACAGAATTAGAACGATTTGCCTACGTTGCCTCACACGATTTACGTTCTCCGGCAGTCAATCTGATTTCACTGTTGCAACTTCATGAGGATACGAAAGAAAAATCTGACCAAGATGCCCTGATAAAAACGGCCAAAGAGGTCGCCGACAATCTCATTGTTAAACTAGACGACTTAATTGATCTGCTCAAAAACAAGCACGAGTCATTTACAATTGAAGAAAAATTGAACTTCATGCATATTTTTAATGTGGTTGAAAAAAATCTTACGGCAGACATCAAAAAGACGAACGCCAGGTTACATTATGATTTTTCTGAGGTTCCGGTTATTACTTATCCCAAAAGTTATTTGGAAAGTATTATGCAAAATCTTTTGTCAAATGCCTTGAAATACCGTCATCCTGACCGGGTGCCGGACATTACAATAAAAACCATGCAAAAAGATACCAAACTTTATCTGGAGATAAAAGACAACGGCCTGGGTATTGATCTAAAAAAGTATGGAAAGAACATTTTTGGAATTTATAAAACATTCCATGATGTCCGGGATAGCAAGGGCGTTGGATTATATATTACCAAAGCGCAGGTCGTTGCTATGGGCGGAAACATTCAGGTAGAAAGTACACCCAATGTAGGCAGTACATTTACAGTCTGCTTTAACTAAAAAACTTTGCATTAAAATTAACCAGGAAAAGTTCTTTAACCGACCGTGTGATCGCGGTATACATCCATCTCAAAAAATCAGTATTCAGCATTTCTTCGGTAAGATAACCCTGATCTACAAAAACGGCGTCCCACTGGCCGCCCTGCGCCTTATGACATGTTACGGCATAGGCAAATTTCACCTGTAGAGCATTAAAATAAGGATTTTTCTTTAGCTCTTCCATCCGCATTCTTTTGTTCGCTATATGCTCGTAATCTTCCATCACCGCTTCAAACAAGCGCTTATTATCTGCATGAGAAAGACTTGGAGTTTCCGAATACAGGGTATCCAGCATTACTTTACAGGTCAAAGGCTCGTCATCAGGATAATCCAGAAACTCCAGCACTACATCCGCAAAACGGAAGCCATAGAGTTCTGTAATATTTTTCATCTTTCGAATTTTTGCGATATCACCATTTGCAATAAAAGCATTGCTTTGTTCATCGGCCGCAAGCCAGTAATAATTATTCCGCACAACCATTAAATAATCGCCCCCACTTAATTCCTCTTCGCGATATAAAATCCGGTTTCGAATCTGGAAATTATAATTATTAGCACTTTTGTTCGAACGGCATATCACGAGTGTATTTTCCATGCCATACTTGTCGTAAGCATATTGCAGCCCTTCGGGCAATTTTTCTCCGGTCATATTAAATATATCGGGAAAACCCTTCACACTTAATTGCGGAAACTCCTCCTTTTTACTGCGAATTAGTTCTCTGATATGGGTCGCATTATACAAAATTCCGGATTGTTTCTGTTGTCTCACAACATCTGTTAACTCATAACTAAAAACTGTCCGCGTAAATACATTTTGTAACAATTTGGTATCCAAAGCCGGACTATAATCAGAGCCAACTGGTGGAAGCTGCGCCGTGTCGCCAACCAGCATAAGCTTACAATTTTTTCCACTATAAACATACATCAACAGATCTTCCAAAAGACTTTTACCGCTAAAGTCTGCAGCTTCATTCGATATCATCGATGCCTCGTCAACAATAAAAATGGTATTTTCCGCCAGATTCTCGCTAATGATAAAACTCATATCAAGGCTCATGGCAGATTTCTTCCGGTAAATCCTTTTATGAATTGTGAAAGCCTTTTTTCCGGAGTAATTACTTATTACTTTGGCCGCCCGACCGGTTGGGGCAAGCAAAACAGTTTTTAGGGCTAGTTTTGGCAGTGTTTTTACCAGCGATGCTACAATAGTAGTTTTTCCGGTTCCTGCATAGCCTTTAAGCACGAAACACTCGTCGCCGTATTCACTTGTGATAAATTTATCCAATTCATCAAAAACGAGAAGCTGTTGCTGAGTAGGGTTGAGCGGAAATTGCTGTCTTAGTAAGTTACTAATATTCATGCGATGTAAAATTGCGCAATTCCGTTCAAAAAAATTAGTTTTGTTGTAATGAACGATTTCGGCACAGTACATTTAAAGGACGAGAGGTTTGATAGCGCCCAGACAAGGGGAATGCAGCTTCTGATTAGAATTGCACCCAAGCGCATTTCTTATGCAATCATCAATGAGATGGATAATAGTCTGGTAGTTCTTTACGACTCGCCTGTGAACGATACCATCGAGACCAGTTTACACGAACTGCTACATACTAACGAGGAGTTAAAATCGAGCTTTGCTAAAGTGAAAGTATCCGTTCATACTTCTCATTTCACCCTGCTGCCGGCTCAGTATTTCACAATAAGCGACTTGCCTGAATATGAAAAACTAATTCAAGCTGGCGGAGATACAAAAACCATTGTATCCTCGGTTCTCTCGGATAGTATCAAATGTATTATAGCACTTAACATAAAAGATACTGCGCCAATAATCAGTACATTTTCAGAGGTGCGCCTGTTTAGTCAAATAGAGCCCCTTACTGAAATGGGACTACGGCTGGGCGATACAAATACTCATAAACTTATTCTTCAGTTTAATGATGAGTCTTTTGAGGCTTGCCTGATTTCTGATGAGAAACTTGTATTCAATAATCTTTATACGACAAAAAATGCCGATGACTTCAATTACTATTTATTGATGCTCAGAGAGCAGTTAGCAATTGATCCGAATGGTACATCTGTAATCCTGGCAGGCAACATCGGATCGGGTGATGACCAGTACAAAAGAATCGCAAAATATTTTGAAGATGTTCGTTTTGCAGACAGTACAGAAATCATAAATTTTTCCGATGCTTTTGATCAAACTTCAAAACACCAGCATTTTTCGTTATTAGGCCTTTCATTATGCGAATAATTGGCGGCAAGCTAAAAGGATTACGGTTTTATCCACCTACAAACCTGCCGGTGCGCCCGACAACGGACATGGCTAAAGAGGCTATTTTTAATATTTTAAACAATCAAATTGATTTTGAAGGGTTGAAAGTATTGGATTTGTTTAGCGGAACGGGGAATATTTCGATGGAATTTGCCTCCAGAGGAGCTGCAGAAGTTATTTCTGTGGATAGTAATGCGGGATGTATCCGGTATTTAAAAGAAATCGCAAAGCAACATCAAATGAGTACAATTAGTCCTTTTAAAGCGGATGTTTTTAAATTTTTAAAAGAAGACAACGATACCTTTGATTTAATTTTCGCCGACCCTCCGTATGATATACCTCAAATCCCATTAATAGCTGAACTCGTTTTTGAGCGAAAACTTTTAAGACCTGATGGTATGTTAATCGTTGAACACCCAAGTTCAAAAAGACTAGGCAATCATCCAAACTTTACTGAGCAGCGGAAATATGGACATTCATCGTTTAGCTTTTTTAAAGTTAGTCTTTGATTATATTAAACCTGGAAAGATCTTTTGCCACAAAGACTCAAAGTTAATACCAGTTTTGTTGCTGCTTATATCCTTTTGCTTTTTTAATAACCCTTTCACCTTTTACCTTTTACCTTTCACCTCTTAGCGTTTGCCTTTCACCTCATTTAATATCCCTTTGCTTTTTCCCTTTTACCTTTTACCTTTAAGCCATGAAAATCGCACTTTTTCCCGGATCGTTCGACCCTGTAACCATTGCTCACGTTGATATTTTAAAAAGATCAGTTTCTTTGTTTGATAAGGTTATAATCGGTGTTGGGGATAATAGTTCAAAGCGCTCTAAACTCAGCACGGATATCAGGATCCGAATTTTGCAGGCAGTTTTTAAATCAGAACCCAAGATAGAGGTGACCTCTTATCAAGGACTAACCGTAAATTTTTGCAAGGAAATAGGCGCCCGATACATGTTACGGGGTATTCGGACAGTTTCAGATTTTGAATACGAAAAAGCTATCGCTCAAATGAATCACGCTTTGGAGCCTTCAATCGAAAGCATTTTCATTTTAAGCAATCCAGGGTATTCTTCGATAAGCTCTACCATTGTGAGAGATATTTTGCGGCACAAAGGCGATGTAAGCCAGTTTGTGCCGAAGGAAGCATTGGAGTTTCTCTAAAAAATAGAATAAATTATCATCCCGTTTAATTCACTTAACTTCTAATAGGCTAATAACATCGCGAATTAAGGGGTAAGTATTCTGCTTAATATAATCAAAATCGCCTGACGCAAGCCAGCGTGCTTCTGTGATACCTTCTTCAAGCTGAGGAACGAGTTCCTGCCTATCGGCTTTCATTGTATACCAATTTGTTTTTTTGAACACAATCCGGCCTCTTTCTTCATATACATGCCATGTTTTGCAAAGCAGATCACCTAATTTCGCAACTCTTATTCCACATTCTTCCTCTACTTCTCTTACCGCAGCGATTTTGGTTTTCTCGCCTATATCCAGCTTACCTTTAGGCAAATCCCATTTTCCATTTCGGAAGATAAAAAGGAATTGATTTTCATCGCATCGAACCACACCGCCGGCTGCTTTTATAAACAGAAAAGGTTTTCTTAAACTTTTAAAAAAAGTTTTAGGATCTTTTGTAAGTATCACATTTACAGAAGCCGGAGCACCCTTAACTCCTTTATAAAATACGGCAAAATCAAAATCATCAGCTTCCATTTGTTGATAATTTCCTAGTCCGCCGGGTAAAAAATCTGCTATGATTAGAGCAGTATCGTTAATATAAATTCTATACATTTGTGCCATGATCAATAAGAGTGAGATTGAACAGAAAGTCGCTGAGTTTTTGTTACAAATAAAAGCAATTAAATTACAACCAAACAACCCTTTTACATGGGCATCCGGAATAAAATCGCCAATTTATTGTGATAATCGCATAACTCTCTCTCATCCAACTATTAGAACTTATATTAGACAAAATTTAACAGAACTTGTTCAGGAAGAATTTGGATCTGTTGGTTTAATAGCAGGAGTTGCTACTGCGGGAATTCCGCAGGGTGTACTTGTTGCCCAGGAACTTGGTTTACCTTTCGCATATGTTCGTTCAAAAGCAAAAGAGCATGGCACCGGCAGTTTAATTGAAGGAGAAGTGTTTGATGGACAGCGCGTAGTGGTAGTTGAAGATTTAATTTCAACAGGAAAAAGCAGTTTGCAGGCAGTGGATGCCTTACGCCAGGCGGGCTGCGACGTAGCAGGACTGGTTGCAATTTTTAGCTATGGTTTAGATGAAGCCACTGAAAACTTTAAAAAAGCCAAATGCCGCTTTTCTACACTTTCAAACTATAATGCCTTAATTCAATACGCTTCCGAGCATCGATTTGTCAACAAAGATGACCTTGAACTGTTACGTAAATGGCGTGAAAACCCTTCAGAGTGGGGACGCGCAATTGAAAACGCAGTTAAATAGTAGCTATGTCAATTTTTGAAAGTAAAATAGAGATCGATAAACCGGTTCAGGAAGTCTATAGTTTCCTTGCTGATTTTAATAATCATCAGAAACTAATGCCGGATAATATTTCCAATTGGTCGTCGACTACAAACGAAGCCCGCTTTTCCGTTCAGAATATGGCTAAGCTGGCTTTAAAAATATCCAACCGGATTGAAAATCAAACAATCATCATAGTACCAACCGATGAAGTTCCCTTTAACGTGGATATGCGTTGGGTGGTAGCAGATTTGGGCAATAACACCACAGAAGCCATTTTGACTATTTCAGCAGAGCTGAATATGATGATGAAAATGATGGCCAGCGGTCCTTTGCAGAAATTGGTTAAACACCAGACAGAAACGCTGAAAAAAGTTATTTAATCTACGTAGCGCATCACGCCCTACTCGCGTAATAATTAAAAGAGCTGGCTATGAGATTGTCTTATTTTATTCCTTTAGTTCTATTTATTACCTCCTGCAGCGACCAGGTAATTGAGACTGACTGCCCATCCTTGATTTGCAGTCAGGAATTCAGAACTGTGTCGGTTAGATTTGAAGATGCCTCCGGTCAGCCTATTGCCGTAAAAGATTTCTCTGCAGTTATCAGAAGAACCGGAAAGACTACGCAAATTTTTGAAGTGGACACTCTTAATTTTAAAGGCAATTATGGGGTTGTAACCGATTCTGACATTAAAAACCTCTCTCCCAAAGGTGATACAATAGATGTAAGTGCCGTGAATCCTAAAACTAACCAGAAAAAGAGTACTTCTTTTGTAGTTTCTGGTGGGAAATGTGCTTGTCATATCGAAAAAATATCCGGGCCGGAAAAAGTAGTTTTTGATTAGGGTGGTATTCTTTAAAATTCTAAACGGAGACAGCGTTTAGAACGCTGTCTCCGTTTTTTTGAATTAATAGTTCCTATAAAAGCGCTGGCATTCCAATTTAAACCCGATTGCATGGAAAGCCCGAAGTGATGGGTAAAGCGTGGCGGCTTGCAATAAAAGCGGGACTGAAACCGCCCTCGAAGACGCTTTTTCCTTTCCAAAAAGGTCATTTTTTCAGTATAAATTATTATTTATCAGACTTTTAGTCATCCGAAAAAAATTTTACAAGACAAAAATTCCTTTATTCTGAATCAAAAAGCCTGTGGCAATTGTTTTGAAGACACATAAACATTATGAACTTCAACAATTTTACAATCAAAGCACAGGAAGCAGTTCAGAAAGCTTCTGAAATTGCAGGTGGAAATCAGCAGCAGGCCATTGAGAATGCGCACCTGCTTAAAGCCCTGCTTATGGTTGATGAAAATGTAATCAACTACCTTTTGAAGAAACTAAATGTGAACCTGAACCGGCTGAACACGGTTTTGGATGCGGAGATTCAAAGCTATCCCAAAGTTAGCGGCAGTGATATTTACTTGTCGTCTTCGGCGAATTCGGCTCTCCAAAAAGCACAAAGTTATCTTAAGGAATTTAAGGATGATTTTGTATCGGTAGAGCATATTCTGCTGGGAATTTTAAATGCCAGCGATAAAACCAGCGGCATGTTGAAAGACGCCGGTGTTACCGAGAAAGACCTTAAAAAAGCTATTACAGAACTGCGGGGCGACAGTCGCGTAACTGATCAAAACGCAGAGGCTACTTATAATGCGCTGAATAAATATGCCCGAAATTTAAATGAATTTGCAGAATCGGGCAAGCTGGACCCGGTAATCGGACGCGATGATGAGATACGGAGAGTAATTCAAATTTTATCTCGCCGGACCAAAAACAACCCGATCTTAATTGGAGAGCCCGGTGTAGGTAAAACTGCTATTGCGGAGGGTATTGCCTTTAGAATTATAAAGGGTGATGTGCCGGAAAACCTTAAATCAAAAACCGTTTACTCGCTTGACATGGGTTCTTTAATTGCGGGAGCCAAGTATAAAGGCGAGTTTGAAGAACGCCTGAAAGCGGTGATAAAAGAGGTTACGCAAAGCGATGGTGAGATTATATTATTTATTGACGAGATCCATACCCTTGTAGGCGCTGGCGGTGGAGGTGAAGGCGCGATGGATGCTGCCAATATTTTAAAACCGGCTCTTGCCCGCGGAGAGCTACGCTCAATAGGTGCTACCACTTTGAACGAATATCAAAAATATCTTGAAAAAGATAAAGCGCTTGAGCGGCGTTTCCAAAAGGTGATGGTTGATGAGCCCGATACCCAGGATGCCATCTCTATTCTTCGTGGATTGAAAGAGCGGTATGAGACCCACCACAAAGTGCGAATTAAAGACGAAGCAATTATCGCCGCTGTAGAACTTTCTCAGCGTTATATTTCAGACCGGTTCTTACCTGATAAGGCGATCGACTTAATGGACGAGGCGGCCGCTAAGCTCCGCCTGGAGATGGATTCCGTTCCGGAAGCTGTGGATGAACTGGAGCGTAAAATTATGCAGCTTGAAATTGAACGTGAGGCTATCAAGCGTGAAAATGACGAGAAGAAAGTTGCTGAATTGAGTCAGGAAATTGCAAACCTTTCTGCCGACCGAGACTCTCTAAGAGCAAGCTGGCAGGGTGAGAAAGACCTGGTTGACGCGATAAACAATGAAGTTAAACAGATTGAAGACTTTAAACTGGAGGCCGAGCAGGCCGAACGTGCGGGTGATTACGGCCGGGTGGCCGAAATACGTTACGGAAAAATTAAAGAGTCGCAGGATAAGCTTGAGAACCTGAAGAAAGACCTTGAAGTAAAACAATCTGGAAGCCGAATGCTGAAAGAAGAAGTTACTTCTGAGGATATTGCCGGTGTAGTTTCGCGCTGGACGGGAATTCCGGTGACAAAAATGATCCAGAGTGAACGTGAAAAGCTTCTTCATTTAGAGCAGGAGCTGCATAAACGTGTCGCTGGTCAGGAGGAAGCGATTGGAGCTATTTCCGACGCTATTCGCCGCTCGCGTGCTGGTTTACAGGATAAACGCAAGCCCATTGGTTCGTTCATTTTCTTAGGAACAACCGGTGTTGGTAAAACCGAGCTTGCAAAGGCCCTGGCAGAATTTCTTTTCAACGACGAACATTCTATGGTTCGGATTGATATGAGCGAGTACCAGGAACGCCATTCTGTTTCACGACTTATAGGAGCGCCTCCGGGATATGTTGGCTATGATGAAGGTGGACAACTAACAGAAGCGGTGAGAAGAAAACCTTACAGCGTAATTCTGCTGGATGAAATAGAAAAGGCTCATCCTGATGTATTCAATATTCTTCTACAGGTATTGGACGATGGCCGTTTGACCGACAATAAGGGCCGTGTGGTTAACTTTAAAAACACGATCATCATTATGACCTCAAATATCGGATCGCACCTTATACAAGAGAATTTTAAGGAGCTTACCGATATTAACCATGAGGAAGTTGTGGCAAAGACAAAAAGTGAGCTTTTTGAACTACTGAAGCAAACTATTCGTCCCGAGTTTTTGAACCGGATTGATGAGTTGATCATGTTCACTCCGCTGAACAGAAATGAGATAAGGGATATTGCGAGACTTCAATTTAACCAGGTTGCTCAAACGCTTGCCGAAATGGGAATTCAGATGGAAGCTTCTTCTGATGCGCTTGATTGGCTTGCGCAACTGGGTTACGATCCGCAATTTGGAGCAAGGCCCTTAAAGCGGGTTATTCAAAAACGTATTCTGAACGAGCTTTCTAAAGAAATTTTATCCGGTAAAGTGGATAAAGAAAGCCGGATTTTACTGGAGGTGTTTGATAACAAGTTTGTGTTCTTGAATAAAGATAAAGTTGAGGAAGTGAATGTGTAAAGGGCAAATTACCTAAAAACTACTGAGAACGAATATTTTATTAGTGATCCGATGACTAAAGTCATCGGATCACGTGTTTAAGAGGATCCGCAATTGTATTATCCTGAGGCGTCGAACGAATCATCCGATAATGTTGTTATATGATCAAATGCATCACTTCCGAAAGAGGCTGGTCAGAATCTATTAAGATGCCCGTAACACCGGCTGCCTGCCCCGCGATAACGTCCCGTTCCCGGTCGCCAATAAAATAGGATTTAGCTTTGTCGACGTTAAACCTGGCAATCGCTTTTTCAAGCATCATTGAACCCGGTTTCCTGCAAAGGCAAGCGCCATTATACATGGGATGATGGCGGCAGTAATAAATTTCAGTAAGATAAATTCCGTTTGACTTGTAAGTTTCTTGGAGATGCTGATGCATTTTATTCAAGGTATTTTCGCTGTACCAGCCTTTTGCCACACCTCCCTGATTGGTAATTACAATGAGCAGATACCCCTGATCCTGCAATTCTTTTAGAGGTTTGAAATTATGTTCAAGCACATGAAAATCTTCAAGTTTGCATACATAATCTCCTAATTCCTTGTTTAAAACCCCGTCTCTGTCTAAAAAAACAGCTCTATTAGTTTGCATGGATCAAAACTACAATTGAAAATTGAATTATCAACGGAGAAATTCTTTTAGTCTCTTATAAATGGATTAAACTCTCTCGAGGAAATCCCAAATGTAGTTGCCCGCGAAACGGTTTTTGTACCGAATCGATTGTTTAATTTATCCAAAGCTTCGTAAAGTTTTTCATTGCGCTCGTGATTATCGAACAATCCCGGCTGGTATGAGCCTTCTGAAAGCTGACTTAGTCTCACTCCAATGAGTCTAACCGGTCTCGCCGGATCATAGGCTTGATTGAGCAACTTCTTCAATTCAGGAATAAGCAGAATATCAGAATGCGTAGCTGGAATTGTAATTTGCTGACTAAAGGTTTCGAAATTCGAGTATCTTATCTTTATCGCAAGACAAGAAGCAACCTTGTTTTCCATACGCAGCTTAAAGGTAAGCTGTTCGAGCATAGACATCAATAATTGCTGTAAAACGGAAAGGTCTGATACATCCGTTGGAAAGGTATTTTCGCTCGAAATGGATTTGCGTTGATGATATGGACTAACCGGAGAATCGTCAATGCCATTGGCTTTATTCCACATCACAAGGCCCATTTTCCCGAAATGCCTTTCAAGATTTTTAACATTTTGAACCTGCAGATCGGCGATTCTGTGAATTCCGATGCTATAGAGCAGCTCGCAGGCCTTCTCTCCTACCATAGGGATTTTTGAAACCGACAAGGGAGCGAGGAACTCCTTCTCTTTTCCATGTTCCACATATATTTGACCGTTAGGCTTGGCTTGGCCTGTTGCGATCTTGGAAACTGTTTTATTTGACGAAAGTCCGAAGGAAATAGGCAAGCCTGTTTCTTTGATTACGGATTGGCGCAATTCTGAGGCGAGCTGATAACACCCAAAAAACTTGTCCATGCCGGTAAGGTCGATGTAGAACTCGTCTATCGATGTTTTTTCAAAAAGGGGCACCCTGTCTTTTATAATCTGGGTGACCATTGCGGATGCTTTGCTGTATGACGAATAATTGCCGCCGATTACAATGGCGTGGGGACAAAGCTGAAGGGCCTTTTTCATTGGCATGGCAGAATGCACTCCAAATTTCCTGGCTTCGTAACTGCAGGAGGCGACAACCCCTCTTTGGGAACTTCCGCCGATAAGTACAGGTTTGTTTTCCAGTGATTTATCTTTCAATCGCTCTACAGACACAAAGAAGGAATCAAGGTCAATATGTACTATGTGTCGCTTCTCATTCATCTTAACAAAAATAAGAAATTCTGCTAAGAAAATTAGCTAAATTCGTATAAAACGAACACCAAACTTTTTATATTTAGGCCTCCATTTATGACTCTGATTCCTACCTTGCTCGTACCTCGTTCGGGGATCTTACGCTCGCGAACGTAGGATGGTCGACGCAGTCCCGGGCAAGGTACGAACTTGAGTGTTACATGAACTGGTCATGTCTATTTATCTTTAAATATAAAGGAATGAGTTTATTTCTTACAGCAATAATGCCACCCGCTGAGTTAGCTGAACAAATCCGCGACCTTAAGGAAGAACTATCTGAAAAGTTTCAAATCTATGCTGCTTTAAAATCGCCGGTACATATCACCTTGTACAGGCCGGTGAATATTAAAGAGGATTTTGAAAATCACTTGATAAAGGTATTAAAACCGATAAGCTATAATCATGCACCTTTTAAAGTAAATCTCTTGAATTTCGACTGTTTTACCATTCAAACTCTGTTTATCTCTGTTGTGAAAAGCTCTTTGCTGGGTGATTTACAAAAAGATATATCTTCCGTTTTTCATAAAAACAAAATAGACCCACAGGAACATACTGGAAATACCACATTCCATCCTCATGTTACCGTTGCCTACCGGGATATATCGTCTGAGGTTTTTCCAGTAATTTGGGACGAGTACAAAAACAAAAAATTTAGGCGTTCTTTTTTGGTTGATCGCTTCAGTTTATTGAAACACGATGGAAAGCAATGGCAGATATTCAAAGAGTTTCCGCTACAAAAAATAGAAAATCCAGGTTTGTTTTAATAAAAAACAGTTCCTCAACCGTCTGCTTAAATTCTTTTTATACTGACAGCTAATAGCTTAGCCTCTATTTTAAGAAATATCTCAATAAAACTTGCGAGCAATAGGTTATAGCCGTATATTTGCACCACTTTAAAGGAAACGATTAAACGTTCGATTTAAATGATTCCGTAGCTCAGCTGGTAGAGCATTACACTTTTAATGTAGTGGTCCTGGG
>CAMLLO010000018.1 GCA_946480915.1 uncultured Sphingobacteriaceae bacterium
GGATTGCAAAGGTGAGACTTTTTTCCGTCTCTGCAAAGAAAATTTATCCTTTTTTGAAACATTAGACCATTGACCCTGTTTATCAGTGCTTTATTTTTTCCCTGCAGTCCTCCCGCACACCCTTTGGTTCCGGTTTATTTGCTTTTTCTGCAAACACCTATCAAAGTTAAGTACTTTCTGCTCCACTGTCAAGAGACTTTTCAAGGTTTTCAGTAATAGATGACATGTTTTCGAT
Organism: uncultured Sphingobacteriaceae bacterium; assembly: GCA_946480915.1. The sequence goes on from CAMLLO010000018.1 coordinate 236, forward strand.
AAACCTATATTTATAGCCCCATTGTGGAAGTAAATAATTAGAGACGCTGACAATTAGCCCCGATAGAAACGATTAGGCCGAATAGAGCGAGGTCAATGAGGCGGAATGAGGACTAAAAGTGTATAGCGGGACAAACCTTTGGTTAATAGCCCGGAATGTCCGCTCAAAAAAAGTCTCAGCATATATATAACTATTGAGAACCCTTAAACACTATCCTTATATATATGGTATACACATATAGTTATGGAACGAAATCATAACAGATGTTAAAGTATGTTAAAGTAAAAGCTAAATTCTATTTTTAAGATACTTTAGAGACCGATTAATTTATTGAAATTAAATTGAAATTAACCTATCTTTGCGCAATGTTTAAAAACAAGCAATTTTTAACGTATTGTTTAATACTATTAATAACTATTGTTGCGGGTTGTAAGAGCAAGTTCGAAAAACTTCAGCAAAGCACCAATACCGCAAAAAAATACCAGGAAGCTTTGCGCTTATATAATAAAGGTGACTATAACAAGGCCTTAATATTATTTGATGATTTGATGCAGTCGTACCGTGGGCGGTCGGAAGCCGAGGATCTTTCATACTACTTTGCATATACTAATTACAAATTAAAGGATTACGCCACCGCACGTTACCAGTTTAAGGTTTTTGCAGATACGTATCCGAATAGCCCAAGAGCTGAAGAAAGCAGATTCATTTCTGCATACTGTTATTATTTAGAGTCTCCTAATTATACACTGGATCAAGAAAATACTATACGAGCAATTGAAGCACTACAATTGTTTATTAACTTATTTCCAAAAAGCCAACGTGTTGAAGAAGCAAGTACCTTAATAGCTAACTTACGCGATAAGCTTGAAAAAAAATCGTATGCTAACGCTAAGCTTTATTATGACATCGGTGACTATAAATCTGCAGTGGTTGCGTTTAAAAATTCATTAAGAGACTTCCCTGATACCAAATATGCAGAAGAAATGGAGTACCTGACTGTTAAAGCGCAACAGCAATATGCGGCAAACAGCTTGGAAACACGCCAGGAAGAACGTTTTAATGAAGCTATCCAGTATGCAAATGAGTTTGAGGAGAACTATCCAAATAGTGCATATTTAAAAGAGATTCAATCGATCAAAACGAATTCCGAACAAAAGATAATTGCAGTGAAGAAATCACTAGCGTCTATGATGGCGCCAAAAGATAAAGAGAAACAGGCAGATACAACACAAAAAAATTGAAATTAATATGAACACTCCTAAAAATACCGTTCCAACAAGTACCATCACACGTGATGTCCGTCAGCTTGATGTGAAAACAGATAATATATATGAGTCATTGGTTATTATTGCTAAGAGGGCAAATCAGATTTCAAATAACCTGAAAGAAGAGCTGAATGGTAAATTATCTGAATTTGCATCTTCAAACGATAACCTGGAGGAAATTTTCGAAAATCGTGAACAAATAGAAATTTCTAAGCATTATGAGCGCTTGCCAAAGCCAACTCTTATTGCAGTTGATGAATTTTTGAATGATAAAATATATTACAGAAATCCTTCTAAAGAACAACAAGGTTAGTCTTGTTGTTCTTCTAAAAAATTGCTTTTGATTCTTTCACGAAAGGTTTAAAGGCAATTTTTTTATGTAAGTTTGGGCATATAATATGCTTAAAGGAAAAAATATATTACTCGGCGTTTGCGGCAGTATAGCAAGTTATAAATCAGCTTATTTAACCAGACTATTGGTTAAAGCTGGTGCAAATGTTAGAGTGATTATGACTAATGACGCGAAAAGCTTTATTACTCCCCTCACTCTTTCTACTCTCTCTAAAAATCCCGTTTACTCTGATTATTTTGATGAAGCTACAGGCGAGTGGAATAATCATGTAGATTTTGGTTTGTGGGCGGATTATTTCCTATTGGCCCCTGCTACAGCAAATACCCTTGCTAAACTTGCAAACGGCCTGTGCGATAATCTACTTGCTGCCACTTACCTCTCTGCAAAATGCCCGATATATTTTGCTCCGGCGATGGATCTTGATATGTGGAAGCATCCTGCCACTCAAGAAAATATTTCAAAGTTAGAGCGATATGGCAACATTCAAATAAAACCAGAATACGGGGAACTTGCGAGTGGCTTAGTCGGTGAAGGACGCATGGCCGAACCTGAAGAGATTATAAGCTTTCTGAAAGCACATATAAAAACAACTCTTCCTTTCTCAGGGAAGCGAGTTTTAATTACCGCTGGCCCTACTTATGAACCTATAGACCCCGTTCGTTTCATTGGAAATCACTCTTCCGGAAAAATGGGATTTGCTCTTGCGGAAGAATTATCCGCTCAAGGTGCGGAAGTTATTCTAATTTCCGGTCCAAGCTCAGAAAGAACAATAAGTGATAATATTCTTCGTATTGATGTAGGTTCCTCCGGCGAAATGCTGAATGAGGTATTAGAGCATTTTACTGAAAGCGATATCACGATCATGAGTGCTGCTGTGGCAGATTATCGACCAAAGGAAATTTCGACTGAAAAAATAAAGAAACATTGCAATGAGTTTAATCTCGAGCTTGTTAAGACTACCGATATCCTCTCTGAACTTGGCAAACGAAAACACAAGGAGCAGATCCTAATAGGATTTGCACTGGAAACCGAAAATGAAGAAGAGAATGCAAAGGATAAGCTAGTGAGAAAAAACCTTGATTTTATTGTTCTGAATTCTTTAAGAGACAAGGGTGCCGGCTTTAAAAGAGACACAAATAAAGTGACAATCATCGACAGAAATCTCACTATCAAAACCTATCCCTTAAAAACCAAACAAGAGGTTGCAAAAGATATCTGCCAAAAAATTATAGACCTGATATAATGTTAAAACGAATCTCCTTAGTAGTAGCTCTAGTCATACTTGCAAACTTTGCTCATTCTCAAGAATTGAATGCCCGGGTTCAAATTCTATCCCAGCAAATTCAAAACACCAACAGAAGAGTATTGGATATACTGGAAGTATCAATGAGAGATTTTCTGAATACAAGGCGATGGTCAACAGATAACTTCCAGACCCAGGAGCGTATAGATTGTAATTTCATAATAAATATCACTGAGTGGGATGGCGGATCAAATTTTAAGGCTGATGCCCAGATACAATCAAGCAGACCGGTTTACGGCAGCACATTCAACAGCACAGTATTAAATTACAGTGATAAAGAATTTGGCTTTAATTATACAGAAGGCCAGCCACTCGATTATTCTGACCAGAACTATATCAATAATCTAAGTTCGCTACTGGCATTTTATGCCTATGTTATTGTAGGTTTAGATTATGATACGTTTTCAAAATTTGGAGGAAGTACGTTATATGCGAAGGCACAAACCATTATAAACAACTCGCAAAACGCACCATTTCCCGGGTGGAAAGCCTTTGAAAGTTTGAAAAACCGATACTGGCTGGCAGAGAATTTAACAAATAAGGCATATAACCCGATTAGAGAATCTCTATACAACTATCATAGACTGGGTCTGGATGTAATGTATGATAATCAATCAAAAGGCAGAAAGGAGATATTGAGTGTTCTTCCCCACCTTCAAAAAATAGATAAGTTAAAACAGGGTTCGATGTTAAACCAGTTATTCTTCACAGCCAAAGCTGACGAACTCGTTAATATATTAAGCCAATCAGATCCGAAGGAAAGGATGAATGCCTACAATATATTGTCGGTTTTGGATCCAGCCAATGTCACCAAGTACGATGTTTTAAAGCGTGCAGCTCGTTAATCTAAATGTGATATTTTTGCCAAACTATGCTCAATCGTCTTGTCATTCGCAATTATGCTTTAATAGAAGATCTTGATATTTCGTTTTCAACTGGATTAAACATACTAACAGGGGAAACAGGTGCGGGTAAATCCATTATTATGGGCGCATTGTCGCTTATCCTGGGAAATCGGGCCGAGAGTCGATATTTTTTCAATCAACAAAAAAAATGCATTATTGAAGGCTACTTCAAGATCCAAGGTTACAATCTTCAATCCTTTTTTGATGAGAATGAGCTAGATTATGAAGAGGAAACAGTTTTACGAAGGGAAATATCTTCAGAAGGAAAATCGCGCTCGTTCATTAATGATACTCCTGTAAATCTTACTACCTTAAAACAACTTGGAGAACTGCTAATCGATATCCATTCGCAACATGCTACTTTTGAGATAAATGATGAAAATTTTCAGCGACTCGTTATTGACACCTTAGCTGCAAATGAAGCACTTCTATCCGAATACCAGAAGAAATTTAAAACTTATCAAGAAGATCAGCGAAAACTTAACATATTAAAAGAAACAAGTCGGAAAGCGAAATCTGAGCTTGATTATCTTCAATTCCAGATGGATGAATTCGAAGAGGCGAATCTTTCCACGGATGAGCAGGAAAAACTCGAGCAAGAACTCGAGGCATTAACGCATGCAGAGGAGATAAAACGCAACCTGATTTCTGCATCTTATATTCTAAGTGAGAGTGATCAGGCTTTGGTCATACAACTGAAGGAATCTCTTTCTCAGCTACAACAGGTTAGTAAGTATTTAAAGGAAGGAGAACTGCTAGTTGACAGACTTCAGAGCTGCTTTATTGAGATAAAGGATATTGCCTCGGAAATAGAGCATTTGGAACAGAAGACGATGGTTAATGAAGCGCGGTCTGGAGAGATTAATAATAGATTAAGTTCGATTTACAATTTGCAGAAAAAGCATCATGTAAATTCTGTCGCCGAATTACTGGATATCCATCGCCAGATCAAGCTAAGGATCGATTCGATTTCCATTACAGACGACGAAATAATAAAGCTCGAAAAAGGCGTTAAAGACCTTTATGCCGACCTAAACGTAATTTCGGAAACTCTTTCGGCTAGCAGAAATGAAGTAATTCCAGCTATAGAGGAAAAAGTAAAAGAAACACTTACAGAAGCGGGGATGCCGCATTCGGTATTGCAGATTCATAATACTCTTTTAGACGAGGGCATATTTAATGTTTTTGGGCGGAATAAAATTGAATTTATGTTTTCTGCCAATAAGGGTCAGGTGGCTGCTCCGATGAATAAAGTTGCCTCCGGTGGCGAACTTTCGCGCCTGATGCTTACTGTTAAATCTTTAATCTCCCGGCACATTGCATTGCCGACAATAATCTTCGATGAGATAGATACGGGGATCTCTGGCGAAATAGCTTTAAAAGTAGGTGCAATCATGGAACGTCTTTCTGAAACAATGCAGGTTATAGCAATAACGCATCTACCTCAAATAGCGAGCAAAGGACAAGCCCATTATTGGGTTTATAAAGATGATCACCAGGATAAAACCCACACCAATATTCGCCTATTAAATTCCGAAGAAAGAATTGTAGAAATTGGCAAAATGCTCAGCGGAGAAAACCCGGGCGAAGCAGCACTTCAACATGCTAAGGAACTATTGAGTTTAAAATTAAAAGTTAAATGATAGTTTACCAGATTGTGTCACACAAATCAATTAATTCGCTATTTTAGCGCAGAAATTTACAAATATGGCTTATAACTTACTGAAAGGTAAAAAAGGAATTATATTCGGTGCTCTGGATGAAAAATCTATAGCCTGGAAGACAGCATTACGTTGCGTTGAAGAAGGCGCTGAAATCGTTTTAACCAACGCTCCTATCGCCATGCGTATGGGCGAGATTAATAAACTTGCTGAATTATGTAATGCTCCGATAATTCCGGCTGACGTTACCAGCGAAAATGATGTAGAGAATCTGTTGATAAAAACCAAAGAACATTTTGGCGGAGGTGTAGACTTTATTTTACACTCTATCGGAATGAGTATAAATGTTAGAAAAGGCATTCATTACACCGAAAATAATTATGAGTTCACCCACAAAGGGTTGGACATTTCGGCAATCAGTTTGCACCGTGTTTTGAAACTGGCGATGAAACATGATGCCATTAACGAGTGGGGATCAGTTGTAGCTCTCTCTTATATTGCCGCTCAACGTGTATTTCCTGATTATAATGACATGTCCGACGGAAAGGCAATGCTAGAAAGTATTGCACGTAACTTTGGTTATCAGTATGGTGTTAAGAAAAACGTCAGAATAAACACTATTTCGCAATCGCCTACTCGCACTACTGCCGGATCAGGGGTTAAAGGCTTTGATGGTTTCGTTAATTATGCTGAGAAAATGTCGCCATTGGGGAATGCATCTGCTGATCAATGTGCAGACTATACGGTTACCTTATTCTCTGACCTGACAAAAATGGTAACCATGCAAAACTTGTTTCATGACGGAGGTTTCTCTTTTACGGGAGTAACTCAGGCTGTCATTGAACAAATGGAAAAATAATTCAAATATATTGTATGATCGAAAGCCGGCTTGCCGGCTTTTTTTGTTCCAGGCTTTGCGGGAATCAAAACGCATGTCAAACCCCAACCAGGTAATAATAGATTAGCCCCTTGAATTGACAAAACATTAATTCCCTAAAACAAGAAGGCCGGATAAATCCGGCCTTCTTGAATCTAATCGAAATGTTTTAATTAAAAAGCGTAAACTACAGCTAAAGAAAATTGGGAAGCAGATTTGGTAGTATTACCATTCTCTTTAAAGAATAAATCTACACTTCCATTATCCAGCCTAAATTCTGGGATAAAAGTCAAACCACCAGATTTTAAATTACCTGAGAATGTTAATGAGGTTACACTTTCATCAGCAGGAGCTCCAACAGCAACCCCGCCATTCTTTTTAGTCTTGAAGTACTCTCCGCGTAAACCTAATGCAAATCCGTCAGTTACAGCAATTGATGGATATAAGGCTGCACCGAAATAACCAGCGTTATCGGCTCCCATGCCCGCAGACCAATCAGCAGCATTTAAACCCAGTTTAAATTTATCAGTAATTTGATATGCCGTAGTCAGGTCCAAAATAGTACCAGAATCGTAACCGGTTAACAAGTTAAGATAAGCGCTCCATCCTTCAACCGGAGATAAAGATAATTGCGCACCAAATGTGCTAACCCCAGAGATAGGGTCTGCTTTATAATTATTCCAGGAATTATTGAACAAACCTACCATTAAGCCCACTTTGCTTGAAAGAGCATAATTAGCTTTAATACCCGCATTTTGGAATGGTCCATTAGTAAACAGATAAGAAGTTGAATAGTTAAAGTTTCCCACGGGAGAAATAACTTCGTATCCAACAAAAGTACCCATGTACCCTGCAGTCATTGAAAACTTGTCGGTGAAAGCGTAAGTGGTATACAAATTCTGAATGTGAAAAGAATTATCAGCATTTGAAACAGTACCATCACCATTAAGAATCGACTGATATTGTCCTCTAGGACCAAAAGATACTTCCCCTACGAAAGATGCTTTCCCTGTAGTTTTTTTCAAAGCCACATCGATCATCCCTAATGATACAGAATTCTGATCAGTTGCGAAACTGGTTCCAATATTAGAAACTTTTGCAAAATCATATTTGTAATACGTATCAACTGAACCTGAAATGGTTAGTGGCGTAGATGTTGAATCTTGAGCGTTAGCATATGATACTCCTGCCAATGCAATAAATGAAAGTACTTTTTTAAACATGTTGCTTTTTTTTGATTGTTAAATAAGGTATTTATATGCGTTATTTCGATTAGTTTTCGATTACATCCTTTTCAAATACTTTAATGTCCCGTTCAACAGTTTTACCATTATTATTTACCAGTAAGGTGCCTTGCAGGTATTTTTCGTCATGCTGAGACGCATCCAATCCAAGTTCTTCATCTTCTAATGATACACGAATTGGCTGAATCAAATTGATAAACTTAAATATGATGAAAGAAACCGTGAAGCTGTACGCTACAACAATTACTAACCCTTTTAACTGAGTAAAGAAAAACGCTGCATTTCCATAAAATAAGCCATCGGCTCCGGCGCCATTTACTGTTTTAGTAGCAAATATGCCTGTTAGTATCATTCCGACGATACCTCCCAAACCATGGCAAGGAAAAACATCTAAGGTATCATCAAGAGAAGATTTTTGTTTGTAATGCACAGCGATATTAGAAATTATCGCAGCTATAAATCCGATAAAAATACTTTGCGGTATTGCGACAAACCCTGCGGCAGGAGTTATAGCGACTAAACCAACTACCGCTCCTATACAAAATCCAAGAACAGACGGTTTTTTACCTCTAATCACATCGAAAAACATCCATGACAACCCGGCAGCCCCAGCAGCTGTATTTGTTGTTGCAAATGCCGAAACAGCTAAAGCGTTAGCTCCTAATGCAGATCCAGCGTTGAAACCGAACCAGCCAAACCACAGTAAACCTGTACCGATAAGTACGTAGGGAATGTTAGCTGGTGGAATCTCTCTTTGCTCTAAGTGAGATGTACGACGTTTTAAAACAAGCGCCCCGGCCAAAGCAGCACATCCTGCAGAAATATGAACAACTGTACCTCCGGCAAAATCAAGAACTCCCATTTGAAATAAGAATCCGTCTGGATGCCAGCTCCAATGTGCAAGAGGCGCATATACAAATAAGCTAAATAAAACGATAAATAAAATATACGAGGTAAAGCGAATACGTTCTGCAACAGCTCCAACAACCAGTCCAGGTGTGATAATTGCAAACATTAGCTGAAACAAAGCAAAAAGCGTCAAAGGAATGGTTGGTGCGAGACTCCAGGGAGCTCCCGAATTTACATCCTTAAAAAACAGAAAAGTTGACGGATCCCCGATGAACCCTCCAATTGATTTTCCGAAAGCTAAACTGAATCCTACCGTAACCCACAGTACGCTGACAATTCCAGCAGCCACCACACTTTTAATCATGGTAGAAATTACATTTTTACGATGCACCATTCCACCGTAAAAGAATGCCAAACCTGGAGTCATCAAAAATACTAATGCTGTAGCAACGACAATCCATGCGATGTCCGCTCCATTATAAGTTTTTCCTCCATCATCAAAGTTCGGTAATACAGGGATAAAGATTGAGGCTAAGGCCACTGCAGTCAGCACCAGAAATGGTACGATCTGCTTGATTGATAATTTACTCATTTGTTTAGTTGTTTAGTGTTGTTATTGAATAATATCTGCAATAAAGTTAGACATATTTTTAAAAATTCATAACATTTTACAAGTTTTTTGAAAAAAAACCCCAAAAAATCAATTAAACTACATACTAAATAAGAAATTGAGCTTTTTTAACCAATAAAGATTAATAAAAAGCACACAGATCCAATCATTTTACCAATTTAAAATAAAAAAGAGGGCCGACATACCGTCGAACCCTCCCAACACTAAACCAAATCGATAAAAATTACTAGAAAGCCATTATCTAGGATAATAATTTTCGATTACCAGGCTCCAAGTGATTTTTTTAATACTTTTTGTCTTTATAATTCTTCATCGTGCTGACTCATATCCAAGCCAATCTCCTCGTCTTCGGCTGATACGCGAAGAGGACTAATTGCATTTGTTATCAACAAAAGGATATATGAACCAATAAAAGCAAAGGCAGAAACCGCAACCAGGGCAATTAAATGCACCAAAAATAATTTGGTTTCACCAAAATAAAGCCCATTACCTGTGGTATTTGCTGAATTCACGCCTTGATTAGCAAAAATACCCGTCATAAGCATTCCGACCATCCCTCCAACACCATGACATGGAAACACATCAAGAGTATCGTCAATATTAGTACGGGTTCTCCATAAAACCACGAGATTACTAACAATTGCCGCAACCACTCCTATGATTATGGAGTGTGAAACGCTAACGAAACCTGCCGCAGGAGTGATCGCCACCAATCCAACTACCGCTCCAATACAAGCCCCCATTGCAGAAGGCTTTTTACCTCTTGCCATGTCGAAGAAAATCCAGGCCATCGCGGCTGCAGCGGAAGCCGTAGTAGTAGTTGCCAGAGCGGTTGCAGCTAAGGTACCCGCGCCAACAGCAGAACCAGCATTGAATCCAAACCAGCCAAACCACAACAAGCCTGTCCCAAGAATCACATAACTCACACGTGCAGGTGTATGTTCCGGCATTGTTCGCTTCTTTAAGAACAATGCAGATGCAAGCGCAGCCCAGCCCGCAGACATATGAACAACCGTACCACCGGCAAAATCAAGCACACCTAATTCAAATAACACCCCGTGAGGATGCCATGTAGCATGCGCCAAAGGCGCATAAATACAAATCATAAATAAGCAAAGAAAAATAAGGTAAGAGTTAAAGCGAATTCTTTCTGCAAAAGCACCAGTAATTAACGCCGGGGTAATTACAGCGAACTTCAACTGGAACATTGCGAACAACACCAATGGTATTGTAGGAGCCAGCGACCATACCGCATTTCCAACCATTCCCTTCATCATAAAAAAGGTACCCGGATTCCCAATAACGCCACCAATATCGTCTCCAAAAGCTAGACTAAACCCAAAAATGACCCACAAAATAGTTATAAGCCCCATACATACAAGACTTTGCAGCATAGTGGAAATAACATTTTTCTTTCTAACCATACCGCCATAGAAATATGCAAGTCCAGGTGTCATTAATAAGACTAAAGCAGTAGCAACCAATAACCATGCGGTATCTCCGGTATCAATTTTGTTTTCCGCAATATTTACTACTTCTACTGAAGGATAAAGAAGGCCAAGCACAACGGCTACAACCAATAATAAAAAGGGTAATACTTTTTTCATCTTAATTGTTTAAAGTGTTGAGTAAGTGGATTAATTGCGCATAACGAGCTTTCGTCGAGCGATTGAGTTTTTTTTAATAGCTATGAGATCATCTTTCCATTTAATTTAAGTTTTAAGTTTAAAACACCAATATATTTTCGATTAAAAATAATTATAAAGCAAAATACCAAGATGATACCATCTTATTTTTAATAAGATAAATTAAAACTAGCAATATTTTTAAATAAACAAGCAATTTAAGTCACAATTTGTTAAAAATAACTGAAAAAAGAATAGACAATAAAACCATAGATAGAACAAAACGGCTAAAACAAGAAGACATGTTTGAATAAAAGCCTTCATCAAGCAATAAGACTAACTTCTTGATGGAAGACCAACAAAAAATAATCGATTTTTTGGCTGATAAGGAATAAAAAAGATAGACTTTAGAATTAAACCCGCGGAACTTAAGAGTAATTTAGAAATAGAGTGGAGCGAAAAATTCTTTTACTGAGATGCCACAACTAAAGCTTGTTCATCGATATACCAGGAACTAAAGGGTGAAAACCGCAAGGGAAAATCTGGAAGGTGACCGGAGTCGTCACCGATTAATTGGTTGAAGCAAAAATATAATTGCTCCCCTGCATAACACCCCGGCTTTCGAGAGTCTTATCAATAAAGGTTTGAATCTGTGATTTCTTAACTCCCCAGTTTGGCGCAATTAACAAATCAAAGTCAGCTATGCCGAATAAACGTTGAATTATGATATCTGGCCGAAGCAATGGAATAAATTCAGCCAGAAAATCAGTATACTCTTCGAGGGTGAAGACTTTAAACGGCTCTCTTTTATATTGCACTCCCATTATTGAACCCTCAACAATATGCAAATGATGAAGCTTTACAAATTTGATCTGTGGGAAGCGGTTAATTTCATCGGCATACCTAAGCATCATCTCTTTGCTTTCCCAAGGAAAACCGAATATGGTATGTACACAAACTTCCAATGGAGAATTATCTACCAGATTCAATGTATGTTCTAATTCTTCATGAGAGCAACCTCTATTTATTCGCAAAAGAGTATCGTTATAGATAGATTCCATCCCCATTTCAAGATCGACATCCAAACCCAGAGCTAGATAGCTCTCTAACAACTTAATTTTTTCCTCATCGATACAATCCGGGCGGGTACCAACGGACAATCCTACTATATTACCAGGTGAAATACTTTCAGCAATCTGAATTGCTTCATCGTACATAGCTTTGAGATAATGTGCAGGTGCGTAGGTATTGGTATTGGGCTGAAAATAAATAATAAACTTTTCTGCAGCATAACCAGTGATAGCACGATCGATTCCGCGTTCGATCTGTTCACGGATATTAGGAGTACTCCGGGATAATTCAGGCGTAAACGAATCTACATTGCAATACGAACAACCTCCATATCCTTTACTACCATCCCGATTCGGACAGGTAAAACCACCATCAACAATAATTTTGAACACACGCTTGCCATTGTACTTTTGCTTTAAATAAGCACCATAATGGTTATAAGGTTTCTGTCCAAAATCTAAAGGTGTACCCATGAGTTTAAAGTATTTCGAGTTCAGCCAATTAAATAAGCCACATTAAGGTTCATTTATATCAGTCCTTAATTTTACTTTTATCTAGCTTTGCAAAGATACATATTCAACTTGGTGAAAGTTTAGCAGGAATCAGATGTTACGTATATATTATAAAAAAGACCGGCGTTTAGCTAAAGAAACCGAGTTAGAGTTACTTAGAGAAATCCCCCTTGAGAGTTTAATATGGGTGGACCTTCAAAATCCTACGATAAAGGAAAAAGTAACCATTGAAACATATTTCGATATTAAATACTCCTCGGAAGAAGAATCGCAGGAAATTGAAAGCTCATCCAGATTTAGCGAAGTTGAAGAGGAGATAATCATAAATTCGAATTTTTTATCATTTCATCAAAAGGGATTTTCCTATTGTCCGGTTTCGGTAATCCTCGAAAAAGGCATTTTGTTTACCTACCGGGATGATGACTTAAAAACATTCAGCGAATCGGTAAAAAGAATTAAAGCAAGTCCGGGATCTTTCAGTAACGGATATCAGATATTGCTCACAATTCTCGAAACTTCAATTGATTTAGACGCAGACCTCATCGAAGGGCTGGCTAAACAAATCGCCGATCTCAATCAACAATTAATACTTAAAAAAGATCGTCCGGATGAAGAAATTTTAATTCAACTGTCGCTGTTTCAAAATGAAACGATGTCTTTGAGAGAAAACATCATTGACAAGCAGCGTTTAATTTCATCTTTAATGAAGAGTCATATTTTTCCGGAGGAATATAAAAGTGTTTTGCGAATAATGATCCGGGACATAAGTTCCATTCTGGAACATAATAAGTTTGCATTTGAGCGTCTGGAATATTTGCAGAATACATTCATGGGCTTTGTAAATATTGAACAAAATCGAATTATTAAAATATTTACCGTTGCAACAGTTGCATTTATGCCCCCAACGTTGATTGCAAGTATATATGGAATGAATTTCAAGTTCATGCCCGAATTACAATGGGATTATGGCTACGCCATCGCAATTTTACTAATGATTTCATCTTCAGTTCTTACGCTGATATATTTCAAGAAAAGAAACTGGCTTTAGCAACCCTCAAAAACCTGCTCAAATGTACATGTACATCCATGGATCTGTTTTAAACTAATTCGGGTCGGGTGATGTTTAGCATTCATGATAAAATGGCACATCGGCTGTTCGGGATTTCATTATAAACACTGGAAAGGGACGTTCTACCCGGAAAAGTTAGCACAAAGTAAATGGTTTGATTATTACTGCCAGTTCTTTAATACGCTCGAACTAAATGTAACCTTTTATAGATTTCCTAAACTTTCATTTCTGGAGAACTGGCACTCCAGGAGTCCGGACAACTTTCGGTTTGCAGTCAAAGCGCCCAGGGCCATAACACATTATAAAAAATTTAATGGTGTAACAGATTTGCTATCCAGCTTTTACAATACGGTACGAGATGGACTAAAAGGAAAGCTGGGTTGTATATTATTTCAATTGCCTCCAAACTTTCACTATTCGGAGGAACATTTACAGAGGATCGTCAATAATCTTGATAACTCTTTTTTAAACGTGCTTGAATTCCGACATGAAAGCTGGTGGATTGATGATGTTTATGACGAATTGCATAAGAACAACATCACCTTCTGTGGAATGAGTCACCCCACTCTACCTGAGGATATAGTAAGCAACGCTTCTTTGCTTTATTACCGGATGCACGGCAAAGGCGAGTTGTATGCGTCGAATTATGAAAACTCAGAACTTCAAAATATTGTAAATAAAATCAAATCGAACAAACAGGTAACTGAAGCCTATATATTTTTCAATAATGACATACATACGTATGCGATTCATAACGCATTAGCAATACTGAAAATCATTTAAAATTTAATTAAAGGAACAGCGCCCGTCTTGACAAATTATTGCCCCTCTTTTTTCCAATACTCCAATAGAGGACCTTCGCTTCCAAATACAGGGTCTTCGTTTGGTATACCAACTGAAGCAATTTCTTGTATTATGGTTTCTCTGCCTTCTTCATTCCCATACTTCATATCGTATGGTTTACCTTCGGGATAAGCACCCACACACGTAAAATCATGACTGCATTTTAAATTTTTATGAGCAACACCAGCAGGTATTATTACTACATCTCCCCTTACTAACTCAACACATGTACCCTCCGGCCCACCTAAAACGATATCGGCGGTGCCACAGAAAACGCCAAGCACTTCATGAGTTGAGCTATGGTAATGATCGTAATCGAACACTGTATCCTTCCAGCTATTTGTCCAATTATTTTTTTTAAATAATTCAATGATAGTGTCGATTTCATCACCTGGATGAAGGTGTAAAGCACCCTTATAGATTAGAACTGGCAAATGGGGGTTATTGGGAAAACGACCGTCATCTTCAAAAATATGGGTGGCAATGTGCCCATGGATTACTTCTGCTGTATGATTCATTTTAATATCATTGAACTATACTAACATTTAAAATCAATTAGTGATTTATTTATTATAAAATAGCCACTAGACCATTTTATTACGCTTTATCAGATAGGAATGTAATACAGGATAAAAGCCTGCATTAATATCGGCGTCGATTAAATCTATGTGGTACTGTGTACATTTTTGTTGAAGTGCCTGGCGGAAACTCTCTACAGAACTAGTGTAATTGTCCTTAACCTGTGATGGATGAACTTTAAGTTCTTCACCAGTTTCCATATCAATAAAATGATACGGCCGGTTCTCGAAGTTAAAATCCAATTCCTTACTATGATCGAGCACATTAAATATTATCACCTCGTGTTTATTATACTTAAGATGCTGCAATGCTGAGAATATTTCATTCAAGCCTTCTTCATTGAGTCCAGTTTCGAACATATCGCTAAAAATAATAACCATTGAGCGCTTATGGATCAGTTCGGCTATTTCGTGTAAAGAATTCGCAACTGATGTTTTCGATCCTTTGCTGTCTTGAGACATTAATCTTTCGAGTTCGGCAAATAAGTACTTTTGATGAACTGAGGTCGATTTCGCGGGGGTTGAAATATGCAGCTTATCAGAAAAGCAACTGAGACCGAAGGCATCGCGTTGTTTCTTAAACAAATACATTAATGATGCAGCCGAATAAACCGAAAAAAGAAGCTTGTTGAATTTTTTCTCAGGAAAATACATCGAAGAGGAAACATCCATAACCAAGTGGCAACGCAAATTGGTCTCTTCTTCAAAACGTTTTACAAATAGTTTATCTGTTCTACCGTAGAGTTTCCAGTCGATATTTTTCACAGACTCACCGCTATTATACTGCCTATGCTCTGCAAATTCAACAGAGAAACCATGAAAAGGGCTTTTATGCAAACCCGTGATAAAACCCTCGACTACCTGGCGGGCGAGCAACTCAAGGTTTCCAAAATCTTGTAAGTCTTTGTACGTGTTTAAATCGGGCAGCATAATGCAATTTACATTTTTAGAATACGATTAGCCGATTTTAGGCACAAAAAAGTCCACCCATGTTTAACGAGTGGACTTATACTGTATTACAATTAATTTCTAAGCTATCTGCTTACTTAATTTATCTGCTAGCACTGATTTTGGTACAGCACCTATTTGCTTATCTACAATCTCTCCATTTTTGAAAAACAATAAAGCAGGAATATTCCGGATTCCAAATTTCATAGAAATCGCTGGATTGTGATCGACATTTACTTTACCAACAACGGCCTTACCTTCGTACTCTTTAGCCAATTCTTCAACTAAAGGACCTACCATGCGGCATGGACCACACCATTCTGCCCAAAAGTCTATTAGAACCGGTTTGTCAGATTTCAACACTAATTCATCAAAATTTGCGTCTGTTATTTCTAAAGCCATGATATATATGTATTATGTTATGAATTCAAAACTACGTAACAAAAACCTATCCACAAATTTTGCCAGACATTCTGACAGGGGGATGATTATCCTAAAAGTATAAAGAACTAAGGCTGCGCACCATCGATCAATATCAATTTAACTTATATGTGATATTCTGGAACTTATGCAGATGTTCTAAAAATTCATTGCTAGGGAATATTTTAAGGCTTTTAGAAGGCATCTCGACTGCAATAGTCTCTTCTGCATCAAAAACAGTAAATTTAAGCTGGCAATTCCTCTGCGGGTTTTGTTCAGTATTCATTCTCACAAGTTCGTCCACCTGAGAAATAAAATCTTCTGATAACTGATGAAGTGGAAATTGAATAGTTAAGCATTTGGACATTTTATCTCTAATCTCGGACAATAGATTAATACTGGTAATTTTAAATTCCCAATTATCTTTTTGTTTGAAGCGTTCGCCAACAGTTCCCCTAACCTGTACAAAATATCCATCCGTAAAAAACTGTTTGAGTTTTACATAATCCTCTCCAAATAAAACCACTTCAAAAGAATCACTGTAATCTTCTAAAATCATCGAGCCGAAAGGCTTTCCGTTTTTCGTTGTACGATGCTGTGCGTTTGAAACTAATCCACCGATAACTAACTCCCGATTCTTTATTTTGTTAAATTCTTCAGTATCGGCATCATTTAATTCCCCGCTTTTAGCCCGGTTAATCAGAGCCAGATGCTTTACCTGAAACGTACAAAAGTGTTCCATCTCAAACTTATAATTATCTAAAGGATGGCCGGTCAGATAAATACCGATCATATCCTTTTCATATTTGAGTCTTTCTATTAAGCCCCACTCCGGACATTCGGGCATCTGAGGCTCGGAAATATGAGCATCTGATGTACCTCCAAAAAGCGAAACCTGAGATGAGTTTAAACTATTCTGATAATCATTATTATATTTTATAAGCCGCTCAATTCCATTATAAGAAGTATTATCTGGCCTGCAAAAAAATTGTGCCCGATGAAATCCAAAACAATCAAACGCTCCGCTATACACCAAATTCTCATACACCTTTTTACTCACAGTTCTTGAGTTCACCCTTTTGGCAAAATCATTGATACTAGCGAATGGGCCGTTCTCGACACGCTCCTCGACAATACTTTCAACCGCCTTCTCTCCTACTCCTTTTATGCCTGACATCCCAAAACGAATTTCTCCTTTTTTATTTACCGCAAACCGGAGATTAGATTCATTGATATCAGGACCAAGAACAGGTATACCCATCTTTTTACTTTCTTCCATAAAGAAAGAAATCTTCTCAATGTTATTCTGGTTATTCAATACCGCTGCCATATATTCAGCAGGATAGTGAGCCTTTAAGTATGCTGTTTGATAAGCCACAAAAGCGTAACAGGTGGAGTGTGATTTATTAAAAGCGTACTGAGCAAAGGCTTCCCAATCGGTCCAAACTTTTTCTGCCACCTTGGTATCGTGGCCATTGACTTTACACCCCTCCATAAACTGGGCTTTCATCTTGTTCAGAACCTCGATCTGCTTTTTACCCATCGCTTTTCGAAGAACATCCGCATCGCCTTTTGTGAAGTTTGCCAGCTTTTGAGATAAAAGCATCACCTGCTCCTGATATACCGTGATACCATAAGTCTCTTCAAGATGCTCCTTCATATCGGCAAGGTCGAATGTGACCTCTTCCCTGCCATGCTTACGCGAAATAAATTTTGGGATATACTCTATCGGTCCCGGCCGATACAGCGCGTTCATTGCAATCAAATCCTCGAACTTATCCGGCTTTAACTCCCGCAAATACATCTGCATTCCGTCACTTTCAAACTGGAAAGTTCCGTTTGTATCACCTCTTTGATAAAGTTCAAAAGTTGTTTGATCGTCGAGCGGGATGTAATCTATATCTATTTCAACGCCATGATTTTCTTTTATCAGCTGAAGAGCATTCTTAATAATGGTAAGAGTTTTCAGACCTAAGAAGTCCATTTTTATAACTCCTGCATCCTCGATCACACGACCATCAAACTGAGTTACCAAAAGGTCCGAATCCTTCATGGTAGTAACAGGAATAATGTCGGTTAGATCATACGGTGCAATAATAATCCCCGCAGCATGAATTCCGGTATTTCGAACAGATCCTTCCAGTTTTTCGGCTTCACGAAGTACTTTTGATCTGATATCGTCGCCCTTTAGAATATCTTTTAATTCTTGAACCTGATCAAAAGCATCTTTTAATGTGACACCCAAAGTATCGGGCACTAATTTTTTAAGTGCATTTACCTCCGACAGAGGCACATCCAATACCCGTGCGACATCCTGAATACTGGTACGTGCAGCCATCGAACCGTAGGTAATGATCTGAGCAACCTGATTCTTACCATACTTATCAACTACATAATCAATTACTTTCTGCCGGCCTTCATCATCGAAATCCGTATCAATATCAGGCATCGACTTCCTGTCGGGATTTAAAAAACGCTCGAACAGGAGATTGTATTTAATGGGATCTATATTAGTAATAGCGATACAATAAGCTACCACCGAGCCAGCCGCCGAACCACGTCCGGGTCCGATAAAAACACCCAAATCTCGCCCTGCTTTTATAAAATCTGATACGATAAGAAAATATCCGGCAAAGCCCATTATCTTGATGGTGTTCAACTCGAAATCAAGACGTTCCTGAATTTCAGGGGTAATGTCCTGATAACGCTGCCTTGCACCTTCCATCGTTAAGTGACGGAGATATTCCCATTGATTTAACGTATCGTCTGCATGGACTTTAAATTCAGGGGGAATCGGAAAGTTTGGTAAAAGAATATCTCGCTTTAATTTGAGATGTTCTACCTTATCGACAATTTCATTTGTATTATCGAGAGCCTGAGGCAAATCATGGAAGAGCTTGGCCATTTCGGCCTGAGTTTTAAAATAAAACTGGTCGTTTGGAAAACCAAAGCGATAGCCTTTGCCACCCTCTTCATCGGTAGCAATCGGAGTACTCTGCATATCGCCTGTATTCACACACAATAAAATATCGTGCGCATTTGAATCCTGCTGATCTACATAATGAGAATCGTTTGAACAGATAATTTTAACATCATACTTTTTTGCAAATTTTAAAAGCACATGATTTACCTTTTCCTGATCAGGGATATTATGCCTCTGTAATTCGATATAATAGTCTTCGCCAAACAGATCAAGCCACCATTTAAACTCCTTCTCGCCCTCTTCTTCTCCCAATTTCAGAATGGCCTGAGGCACAGAAGCACCCAAACAACAGGTTGTTGCTATCAAGCCTTCATGATACTTTAAGATAAGCTCCTTATCAATACGCGGCCACTTACTGTAAAGCCCCTCCATGAATCCATAAGAGCATAGCTTTACGAGATTCTGATATCCTTTGGGATTTTTCGCCAGGAAAAGCTGATGATATCGAATGTCCTTATTTTCTTTCGTAAACTGCTTTTTATGCCTGTCGTTAACAACATAAAACTCGCACCCAACAATGGGCTTTACGTTATGTTTCCCAGCTTCTGCAACAAATTTGAACACACCAAACATATTTCCATGATCGGTTATTGCCAAAGCTTTCATCCCGTCGGCGGCAGCCTTCTTGTAAAGTTTAGATATATCTGCAGCTCCGTCCAGGAGTGAAAATTGCGTATGTACGTGTAAATGAGAAAAATCGGGCATCAGGTAAGTTCCAAAAAGAGTGCATCTAATTTACGGAAAAAAAAGGTAGGCATAATAGAGTGTTGAAAAATCGATCAGGTGTTCACACCTATAAGTATTTCAAAGTCGTATCTTTGTTAAACTCTCAATAATAACAACAACGCTCTTATTAATTTCGGGTAGTGTGTAAATACTTCTCGTAATACTACAACATTTCTACACAATCCTCGTAAACAAAGGCTTGTAGGATGTATTTGTGGATTAATTACGAATTGCCCGATTCTTGCACACCTTATTAAAAAGAAACAGATAAATGAACCGTTGTTTATTCCTGATTTTAATACTTCTTACGTTTATCGGTATCTCTTGTCAAAAAGATGTAATAGAAAAAGACGGCCACGAAATAAACAAAATTGCTCCTGACGGATTTAATTTTGAAACAACAAAAACTTTAAATGTTAATATTAGACTTTTGTCGAATATTGATGAACCGCTTAAAGGGATAATCATTGACATAAATACAACGAGCGGAGAAACCATATTTAGAGGAGCAAGTGACGAGAATGGCTATTTTAAAGGCTCAGTGAATATTGCGGCATATATAGACACGCTATTAATAAGGCCAAATAACCCAGGTCTTATTCAAAACATACAAGGATTGATCGTTAACAACTCTTTAACCTGTGTTATCGGGGGCAAAAATGGAGTCTCTGGAAATGTGGTGAAGTTATTAAAAAGCAAGGAAGGTCCCTTTTATGGAAATTCGATATTCGCACCGACCACCTATACTTATATGGGGAGTTACGATCAGTATGGAAGACCTATCAGCTATCTGGAGTCTCAAAAAGGTACCGTTAGCGCAGATCTGTTGACCTATCTGGCGGAGTCACTACCAGAACAACAGAATGTGAGCGTTCACCATCCGCAATATTTATCTGATAATGCAACAGAACATCTTAATATAACCAAGACCTCCGACGTTTGGATCACGTTTGTTTCTGAGGGTGCAGGATATACGAACTGCGTTGGTTTTTATACTTATCCAACCAACAATCCGCCTAAACAAGTTACTAAAATAAGCAACATTAAATTGTTATTTCCCAATACTTCCGGTGTAGGTTCAGGGGGCACCATGCAATCCGGAGACAAAGTAAAAATCGGGCGTTTCGATGCAGGCACCTCAATCGGATTCGTTCTAATTCAAAATGGATGGTCGCAAAATGTAACATCGGTAAATACCAGCTTAACAAAGTTCTATTCAGATTCTGAGTTTAATCCTGAATCAACAACCGCTCTCCGCACCCATACGGTGCTTCTAAATTTCGCTAAAGAAAATTTGTTTGTTATTGGGTTCGAAGACATAAGACGAGATAATTCCAACTGCGATCAAGATTTTAATGATGTAATTTTATATGCGACTTCTAATCCGGTTGACGGAATATCGACAGTTGGAGTAGAAGGTATTACGCCACCTAAGGACACTGATGGAGACGGGGTTTGGGATGCTAATGACGAATTTGACGACGATCCTACCAGAGCTTATATAACTTACTTCCCTTCTAAAACCACAAAAGGAACCCTGGCATTTGAGGATAACTGGCCTGCCAAAGGAGACTATGACATGAATGACCTTGTTGTAAATTATCGCTATAGCTACATTAGCAATGCCAGCAATAAGGTTGTTGAGATGACCGGGGACTTTCAAGCTGTTGCGGCCTGGGCCAAAAATGAGAATGGCTTTGGTGTACAACTTCCGTTTGCATCAAACCTGATTAGTAATGTTACCGGACAAAAACTATCTGGTGGATATATTAACCTTAACACAAATGGAACAGAATCGGGACAGTCTAAAGCTGTTATTATCCCTTTCGACAATCATAAAAACCTTCTCATTAATCAGACTGAAGTCATTGATTCTGCAATTGTAAAAATAACTTTTGTATCGCCTGTTGATATTGCTACATTAGGTACAGGCCCCTATAATCCCTTCCTAATCTGCAATAAACAACGCGGCTTAGAAGCGCACCTGCCGGGCAACTTACCAACAGACAGGGCCGATGCAAGCTTCTTTGGAACGGTGAACGATCAAACGAATCCTTCTTTAGGTAAATATTATTTATCAGCAGACAATTGGCCTTGGGCACTTAGTTTTACAGAGACATTCCGATACCCTCTCGAAGGGAACCCGATTACCTCAGCATACCTTCATTTTGCAGAATGGGCAAGTTCGGGCGGTACCATATATACCGACTGGTATAAGAACACAGCCCCTGGTTATCGGGATGAGTTGAAAATCCGGTAAAATGAAAGGCTAGGAAAAAACCTGGCCTTTTATAGAGATTGCTGTGCAAAAAGTTCCTATACAATACTCATTTCTCCTCAGTAAATTTCACACCTTTTTTATTGAAACCCGCATTACACACTCCAAACATAATATTTTTCATACTGAAAAGATTTGAATGATGTTTGCTGTATGTGCGGTCAAATAACTTAAACAATTCTCATGAAACTTTGTTTCACCGCATTTTATACTCTAATTGTACTTTTACTATTTACTTCTTGCAAAAAAAACAGTGACCTTGATGCGGACAATCTTTTAGAGCCAAATAAAATCGCTCCTGACGGATTTAATTTCGCAACTTTTAAAACGGTAAATGTAAAGGTCAGACTTCTTTCTAACATCGATGAGCCTGTAAAACGATCCATGATAAACATTAACTCCAGTTTGTCAGGAGAAACACTTCTTAAAGGATTAACAGACGATAACGGTTATTTCATTGCTTCGGTGAACATCCCTGGCTATATGGAAACTCTGGAGATAGATCCACAAAATCCAGGTTTAATTCATAAAGTAAAGGGGCTAGTCATAAATAATTCTTTAACCCTCGTAATTGGCGGAAAAGAAGGATTATCCGGCAATGCCATTAAATCACCTGGTTCTGGGAAATTCATCGTAAATAACAATAGTAGAATTTTCAGTGCAACCTATACCTATATGGGTACGTTGGATAACTTTGGCCGACCATTAAGTTATTTAGAGCCGCAGAAGGGTACCGTGAGTGCAGATCTTCTAAGCTACCTTGGAGCAGCATTACCCGATAAACAAAATGTAAGCATTCAACATCCTGAATTTGTATCAGACAACGCCACAGAACATTTGAATATTGTCCAACTTTCAGACGTATGGATTACGTTCGTAGCGGAGGGCGCTGGCAACAAAAACAGTATCGGATATTATACGTACGAAACTGGCAATCCTCCCGCTCAGCTAAGTGATATAACAGATATTAAATTATTATTTCCCAATGCTTCTGCATTGGGATCTGGCGGAACGATGGAATCTGGAGATAAGGTCCATATTGGACAATTTCCTGCAGGCACATCAATAGGGTTCGTACTTTTCGCGTTCGGATGGCAGGGGGGCAATATTGTTCATGTTG
Source organism: uncultured Sphingobacteriaceae bacterium (assembly GCA_946480915.1). The sequence continues at coordinate 23,496 of CAMLLO010000018.1, forward strand.
ACAATCCTAAGTTCTATTCAGATTCCAGGTTTAATCCGGAACCCTCTTCATCTTTACAATCGCATATGGTTCTCTTGAACTTTGCACAAGAGAATCAATACATAATTGGTTTTGAAGATCTAAACAGAACTGACCCTACGTGTGATCATGATTTTAATGATGTAATTCTATATGCCTCCTCAAATCCGGTTACAGCTATTTCAACAAATGGAATACCCACTATGGGTCCGGCAACCGATACAGATGGCGATGGGGTGTTCGATAACAACGATGAATTTCCAGACGATCCGGCAAAAGCCTACACCACCTATTATCCGTCACAATATACAAAAGGAACCCTCGCGTTTGAAGACAATTGGCCAGCCAACGGAGATTATGACATGAATGACCTGGTAATAAAATATCGGTATGCCTATGTAAATAATGGCAATAATAAGGTTGTAGAAATGACAGGACTGTACACTGCAGTTGCAGCTTTTGCAGACTTCAAAAATGGGTTTGGCGTCCAATTTCCTTTTTCTCACACCCTAATAAACAACGTTTCGGGGCAAAAACATACGGAAAACTATATTTCACTCAACACCAATGGTACGGAAGCCGCTCAGACTAAAGCCGTAATTATTCCTTTTGACAATCATAAAACTCTAATACAAAACAATATTGAAATCATCGATTCAGTTCAGGTAAAACTGACATTTGTTGATCCAGTTTCCTTGGCAACTTTGGGTAACGCACCTTATAATCCTTTTATCATTGGGAACAAGCTACGAGGGTTTGAGATACATTTACCTGGATATTTACCAACCGACAAGGCAGATTTAACTCTGTTAGGCACAAAGAATGATGATTCTAATCCTGCAGCAAATAAATATTATCTCTCTTCCCAAAACTGGCCGTGGGCTCTAAGTTTTACTGAATCGTTTACTTGCCCGAAAGAAGGTGCGGCAATAAATGAATCGTATCTCCACTTCGGTGAATGGGCATCTTCGGGAGGCAGTTTGTTTAGTGACTGGTACAGTAATAATGCAGCGAATTATCGAAATTTATCCAATATTTATTAGTTTATCTCAATAATATATTCATCATGTAAGGCCAGTAAATGGCCTTTTTTTGTTTAAAAAATGTTTGTACCACAGCCCCGAATCTTTAATTATTCTTTTCTGACTATCAAAATCTACATAAATCAACCCGAATCGTGGATGATAGCCTTCGGCCCATTCAAAGTTATCGGTTAAAGTCCACACGAAATACCCGCCGACCTTGCAGCCTTCCTTTTTGGCCTGTAATACCTGAGCCAGATTATCGCGAATGTAATCAGTCCGCTCGACGTCGTTAATTACACCTTCATTAATTATATCGGGAAAAGCTGCTCCATTTTCAGTTATGAGAATCTTTTTAATTTGCGGGTAGGCATCAAACTTTTTGATAATATGATATATTGCAGGGGGATATACTTCCCACTTCATTTCGGTTAACGGAACTCCTCTACTCTCTGCTTTAACAAGGCTGGCGCCAATATATGGCGTAAAAAATGATGAGCGAACAATTTCCCGCGTATAATTCTGCAAACCGATGAAATCAAAGTCGAAAGACATTTCATTTTCGTCACCCGCCCTCATATATTTCTCGATCTTCCGTAAAACAGGTAAGTCCTTGGTAGGATAACCTAAACCCAAAACAGGTTCAATAAAAGTTCGGTTTAGAAGAGCATCGACTCTTTTAGCAGCTGCAACATGTTTTTCTCGGGTTGAAAGAGGTTCGATATGGGAGCAAGAAAATGTGGTTCCAATATTCGCTTCTGGCAAAGTGTTTCTTAGAACTTTAGCTGACGCACTTGTAGAGAGGGTAACGTGGTGTATTGCTGACAGAAAATTTTTAAGTCCGGTTTTACCAGGAGCATGTATTCCTAAAAAATATCCTGCACCCGTAAAGGCCGAAGGTTCATTCATGACCATCCAATTCTTAACCCGATCACCAAAACTCTTCGCGCATATTTCAGAATACTCAGAGAACCATCCCACAATATCTCTGTTTGTCCACCCACCCTTAAGTTCGAGTTCAAGGGGCAGGTCCCAATGGTATAAGGTTAGCCAGGGAGTTATTCCGCATTCAAGAGAAAAATCGATAACCCGATTATAAAAATCTATCCCCTGTCGGTTTATCGGTCCAATTCCCTTTGGCAAAACTCTTGACCAGCTAATGGAAAAGCGAAAGTTAGGAATATTAAGATCCTGAATAAGTCGAATGTCGTCTTTATAGCAATGATAAAAGTTGCAGGCAGTTTGACCATGGTGACCATCTTTTACCTTCCCCTTTCGGGAGGTAAATTCATCCCAAATAGATGGACCCTTTCCGTCGACGTTATAAGCTCCCTCAATTTGGTAAGCTGCAGTGGCCACCCCCCACTCGAAATCATCGCCAAAATCGTCTTTTCTAAAATTAGCCAGTACCTTATTTTCCATTCATTAATACGTATTATGGAGATGTAAATTATACGGCTAAAATGGCGTAATTAATGAAGAAAAGAAAATCGCGAGCTCAAAATAGCTAGCGGATTCAAATTCATTAGCAGTCCACTAACTCTTTAAAAGGCTTTCCGAACAAATTATTCATGTCTAATCTCCGGCCGCGTACTAGAATCCTCAACAATACTTCGTTCACTATCCGAGGTATAGGCATCGTAAACGTTCCAGGCCCAAAACAATATCGGGAAAATAATGGTCCAGAAGAGCAAATACGACACTGTAACCCCCAAAACAATTATCAATAGACCTTTTACAATTTGACCCTTAACTATTTGCCCCAATCCGGGTATTACCGCCGACATTAATGCCGGAACCAGATGTTTGTGATCTTTCATAAAAATAGATTTTAGATATAAAATCTATCAAATACATTGCCAGCCTTGAGGCTTTAACCCTTATATCCTAACTTTTGAAAAAGCATATACGTTAGCCATAATGGGCCCGTAAGCAAAGACTTAAGGTTTGAGGAAAGCGATGGAACTTTCCCCTCATATCTGTAACCTATAAATTGTAAGATTAAACCAAATAGAAATATCCCCATGCTAATAATTCCCATCTGGGGCCAGTTATTCTGGATATGAAGTTTTTCTAATCCAACTATGCCTGCAGAAAACACAAACACAAACAATAAAATACCATAAGAAAGAACAGGTGATATTCTATAATAATAGTAAATTGAAAATGCTATCAAAAAAGAGGCCCAATTAACAAACCCATTGTACTTTCCCAAAAAAGATAAATATGGAAAAGGGATAGACCAAACAATACCTAAGGCACCAAAGATTAACAGTGGAACACAAATCCATTGTATGTCCCGGTTAGCTTGGTTTTTGTGAAAAGCAGAATAGTTGTCGATTATAAGATTGAGCTTTTTTTTAAGCTCTTGCCTGTTTACCATAATGGAAGCAAATATAAATCAATAAGGCTGCAAGGAAGGAGATAAATATCCCTGGAATATTTATAAAATAAAAAGTGCTGAAAAAATCCAGCACCTCTTTATTTTATACTTTGTATGTTATTTCGCGTACGAAACCGACCTGGTTTCACGAATAACAGTAACTTTAATCTGACCTGGATAGGTCATTTCAGTTTGAATTCTATTTGAAATATCGGCTGCTAAAATTTCAGCCTGGTCATCAGTAACACGTTCACTCTCTACAACTACCCGTAATTCACGACCGGCCTGAATAGCAAAAGTTTTTTCGACACCAGGATAGGACAATGCCAGCTCTTCAAGCTCTTTTAGTCGCTTAATATAACTTTCTACCACTTCGCGACGAGCCCCAGGACGAGCGCCTGATATTGCATCACACGCCTGAATAACAGGTGAAATCATCGAGGTCATTTCGATTTCATCGTGGTGAGCACCAATGGCATTACAAACTTCAGGATGTTCCTTATATTTTTCTGCAAGTTGCATGCCCAGAATTGCGTGTGGCAATTCAGGATTATCATCAGGCACTTTACCAATATCATGCAGAAGTCCGGCACGTTTAGCCAATTTCACATTTAAGCCGAGCTCAGAAGCCATTGTTGCGCAGAAATTCGCCACCTCACGCGAGTGCTGCAACAGATTCTGGCCGTAAGACGAACGATAGCGCATCCGACCAACCATACGAATCAACTCAGGGTGCAGACCATGAATTCCAAGGTCGATAACAGTACGCTCACCAATCTCTACTATTTCGTCTTCAATCTGCTTACGGGTTTTTGCTACAACTTCTTCAATCCGCGCAGGGTGAATACGACCATCTGTTACCAAACGATGTAAAGCCAATCGGGCAATTTCTCTTCTCACTGGATCAAATCCTGACAGAATTATGGCTTCCGGTGTATCATCAACAATAATTTCGACGCCGGTTGCCGCTTCTAAAGCACGAATATTCCTACCCTCTCTTCCAATTACACGACCTTTAATTTCATCACTTTCGATATTGAAAATTGAAACAGTGTTTTCGATCGCAGCTTCTGTAGCCGTACGTTGAATCGTCTGAATTACGACCTTTTTAGCCTCTTTACTTGCAGTAAGTTTAGCTTCATCAACAATGTCTTTAATCTGCATCATTGCTTTTGACCGAGCTTCCTCTTTTAAAGAATCAACCAGTTGGTTTCTTGCGTCATCGGCAGATAAACCGGCGATGGTTTCAAGCTGACTGATATGTTGATTTTTTAAAACTTCAACTTCTTCCTGCTTCTTTTGGGCTATCTCTGTTTGCCTTTCAAGGTTCTTACGTTGATTGTCAAGATCCTGTTCCTTTTTGTTCAGGTTTTCTAAACGCTGATTTAAAGATTGCTCCTTTTGCTTGATCGAGTTTTCACGCTGATTAATTGAATTATTCTTTGCGTTGATCTCTTGTTCATGCTCGCTTTTTAATTGAAGAAACTTTTCCTTAGCTTCTAATAACTTATTCTTCTTTAAAATTTCAGCATTATTCTCAGCGTCTTTTAATATTTTCTTGACTTTGTTCTGCGCTGCAACTTCCTGATTTTTCAATAAGGTACGGAGCATAAAACGCCCTATACCAATACCTACTACCAGTCCTAATAAAATGTATCCGATTATCTCCATAGTACTTTTTTAATAAAAAAACCGCAATAAAATATAAGCTCCAGTATTGTAAAACTTCATTAAGCACGATTAAGTCTTGATCCTAATCAACTGAATACAGGTGATTTACATCTTTCCGACTTCGTTAATATTGAAGTGTTAAGTTTATTAATAGTGAAACTTAATTTAACTGCGGTTAAATCTTTGCCCTAATATAAAGAACGTAAATTACTTTGAAAAGAAGTTGTTAAGCATCTGATCTAACTGATAAACCTTATCGGCCACTTCCGTATCTTCATCAACTCTTTTCTTATCGGCTTTTAATGTCGCTGTTGCATAATGCAATACACACATCGACAATAAATCTTGTTTATCTCTGACCGCATAATTGTCTTGAAACTCTTTTATACGATCATTTATAATCTTAGCTGCCCGCCTAATCATTTCTTCCTCTTCCATGTTCACTCTTAAAGGGTAAACACGGTCAGCAATATTTATTTTAATGGAGATTTCTCCCATTTGGCTTTAGTTTCACGTTATATTACTTCTTTAGCAATACAATGCACTTATCAATTTCTCGCACAAAATCGCTAATTTTTTGCTTTATGTCAAGCGTTTTTTCATCGCTTGATATTTGTGTCACCGGAATACCCTCTAAAGACCTAGCAAGTTTCAATGCTTTTAACTTTTCCTCCAGGTCAGAAATTTTGGATTTGTTGTCATCCAAATTGGCCTCCAATGCCTTATTCTCTTGTTTTAAAAGATTATTCTCTTCCTGTAAAACCTCACACAACTCTAAAAGCCGCTGTGTTCTGTCGAGTACATTTGTTAATTGGCCTGCTAAGGACATGTTCTTTAATATTGAAGGTTAATTAATAAGTGATTGATTATCCTTTTATCACTTTCTAATTTCCGCTCCCAGTTCTTTTTCGAAAATACCAATTAATTTACTCATTACCGAATCAATCTGCTTATCGGTAAGAGTTTTTTCTTCATCCTGCAAAAGAAAACTCAATGCATATGATTTTTTATTCTCAGGAAGCTTCTCTCCTTCATATACATCAAATACATTAACCTCTTTCAACAAACTTCTCTCTGATTTTAACGCTATTGCTTCCAACTGACTAAACGCAATATCCTTATTGATCAACAAAGAAAGATCTCTTCGAACAGATGGCGTTTTAGGTACATCTTTAAAGGTTATCTTATTTTTCCTGATGGATTTCAAAACTAAATCCCAGTTAAAATCGGCAAAGAAAACTTCTTTTTCGATATCTAATTTCTTTAAGGCTATTTTCGAAACCAATCCAAAAGAAACTAACGTTTGCTCACCTTTTCTATATTGGTGTGCTTGTTGAAAGTTTGCGCTATCGAAGTTACCTTCTGATAATCCAGAAATATTCAGTCGTTTTATTATGGCGTCCACTGCTCCTTTTAAGTTGTAAAAGGAAGTTTGGCTATTGCCGTGGTTCCACTGCTGACTGAAATTCCGCCCTGTAATAAAAATTCCAAACCGAAAATTCTCACTGTATCCTGCATCAGAAGTGGAGTATACTTTTCCAAACTCATAGAGCTTCAAATCTGCGTTTTTACGATTCTGATTATATGCTATCGCTTCGAGTCCTGAGTAAAGAAGGGTTTGGCGCATGGTATCCAAATCGCTACTCAGTGGATTTAAAATACGGACAGCAGTTTCAGGTTGCTGATCATATGCTGATTTAGTCAACGAGTTCGACAAGATTTCTGAAAACCCATTTGCTGTTAATAAATCGGCTATCTGATTCTGAACTGCTTCTTTATCCGGTTTAACCGAATTAGTTAAAGAAGCCCGGACTTGGGATGGAATGGCAATATTGTTATATCCGTAAATACGAAGTACTTCTTCAATAATATCCACTTCACGGGTAACATCTACTTTGAAAGGCGGAACCTCAAGATTTAAGACATCTTTAGTTTCATTCACGATCGAAATCCCCAGGGCTTCGATAATGCTTTTAATCGTTTCTTGTGGGATCTCCTCACCGATTAAGCGATTAATATTTTGATAAGAAACAGAAACATTAAACGGAGCCGCGGGCGCAGGGTAAAAGTCCGAAATCTCGGAAGAGATCTCAGCACCGGCAAGTTCTTTTAGTAATAATGCGGCTCTTTTAATTGCAAAAACTGTCATTTCAGGATCAGTACCGCGTTCAAAGCGAAAGGATGCATCTGTTTTCAAGCCATGCCGCTTTGACGTTTTTCTAACTGATACCGAATTGAAATATGCACTTTCGAGAAAAACTCTAGTGGTTGATCTTTTAACCCCTGAAGTAATTCCACCAAAAACACCTGCGATACACATAGGCGACTCGGCATTACAAATCATCAGATCTTCTGAAGATAGTTTGCGTTCTACATCGTCTAAGGTTGTAAATAAAGTACCCTCAGAGCTGTTTTTTACAATAACCTGGGCACCTTTAATTTCATCGGCATCAAAGGCGTGTAATGGCTGACCAAGTTCGTGAAGAACATAATTTGTAACGTCGACCACGTTATTTACCGGACGAACACCAATGATCTTCAATTTATCCTTCAGCCAATCGGGAGACTCTTTAACTTCTACGCCTGTTAAGGTCACTGATGTATATCTCGGACAAGCCTCAATATTCTCAACCTTCACAGGAATTGACAAATTATGGTTATCTGGTTTAAATGCAGACACATCCGGCATACTGATCGATGTTCGAAGATAGGCTGCCAAATCTCTGGCGACGCCTAAATGTGAAGCTGCATCAGCACGGTTAGGCGTTAAGCCAATTTCAAAAAGGAAATCATCGCTGATATTGAAATATTCTTTTGCGGACTCTCCTATAGGAGCGTCATCTTGCAAAACCATGATACCTTCATGAGACGCACCGAGACCAATCTCGTCTTCTGCGCAAATCATGCCTTCAGAAACCTCGCCCCTAATTTTGGATTTATTTATTTTGAAAGCCTCTCCGCCAGTTGGATAAACCGTTGTCCCTACCGTTGCAACTACTACTTTTTGACCTGCAGCAACATTCGCAGCACCGCAAACTACCTGTATATCTTCGGCGGCACCAACGTCAACTTTAGTGATTCGCAGACGATCAGCATTAGGATGTTGAACACATTCATTAACATACCCAATTACCAGGCCTTCCAAACCTCCGGGAACAGTTTGCACCTTATCTACACTTTCAACCTCCAGACCAATCGCTGTTAATATTTGTGATATCTCGTCCGGCGACAGATCAGTATTTATAAACTGTTTTAGCCAGTTATATGAAATCTTCATTTAATTTTTAATGATAAACGGCAAAGATAGAAAAAAGTGAAAGGTGAAAGGTAAAAGCTGAAAGGTAAAAGGATGAAAAAAAGATTAAGAGGTAAAAGGTGAAAGGTTGAAGGTGAAAGATTCTGGGCCAATACTGCCGACTATCAAGATCTTTTACTTTTGCCAATTTCCTTACTATTCTTTACTACATCTGTCAGAGCATTCCTTCATCAGCAAAACTAAAGTAGGACGCATTGGTAAATATGACATGGTCAAGAACAGAAATATCCAGAAGCTGACCACAGTCGCGCAGTTTTCTTGTAAGATTAATATCGGCCTGACTGGGTTTTAAGTTTCCTGATGGATGGTTATGCGTTAATATAATTGAGGCCGCGTGATTTTCTAAAGCCGCCTGGAAAATGATTTTTGGATCGGCTACCGTGCCTGCCTGACCACCTTTCGATATCAGATGCTGTGAGAGCACATTATTTGCCCTGTTCAAGAGCACGATCCAAAACTCTTCGTGATTTAAATCAGCAAAAAAACGACTCATCAGATTGAAAATATCTTTGCTGCAACTTATCTGACTTGTTTTTGGAGCTTCAATTTCTCTACGGCGCCTCCCCAATTCTAACGCAGATATTATAGAAATTGCTTTAGCCTCTCCAATTCCCTTGAACTTTGAAAGTTCGTTTACCGATAAGCGCCCAAGTTTATCCAAATCACTGTCGAGCGAATGAAGAATTCGTTTACTTAACTCAACAGCGGTTTCCTGGCGGTTACCCGAACCTATGAGTATGGCTATCAATTCGGCATCAGTCAAACTTCTTCTGCCTAAACTTAATAACTTCTCTCTTGGCCGGTCCTCTTCGGCCCATGATTTAATTGTGATTTTGTCTTTATAGGTTTCCATTGCCTAAAACTATAAAAACGATGGTACAAAACAAAAAAGGGGGACACTTTACAGCATCCCCCTTCTACTATTGAGAAATCTCTTATTTTAAGCCATTAACAAACTTAGTCAGTTTTGACTTATTGTTAGATGCCTTGTTTTTATGGATAACATTTTTCTTTGAAAGACGATCAAGCATTGATATAACTTTAGACAAAATTGGAGTCGCCTCTTCTTTTGATGTTGCACCACGTAATTTTTTTATCGCAGTACGAGTAGTTTTCGCCTGATAGCGATTACGTAAACGTTTAGCTGCATTTGCTCTGATTCTCTTTAACGCTGATTTATGATTTGCCATTTGTAAGCTTTTTGTCCGTCTTATTTTAGGACTGCAAATATAAGGTGAACTATTTAAAAATCAAACACTATTGCTAAAAATATTTCTTTATCTAAAATAAACCTAATCTCCTATCTTTCACGCTCCTAAGAAACCTATGATAAAAAGAATAATATACCTGTTAACTGTTGTAGCAATCGCTATTATTTGTTCGTCCTGGGGCTTTTTCGCACATAAAAAAATCAATCGGCTTGCAGTTTTTACATTACCATCAGGAATGATTAAATTCTACAAGAGCAACATTTACTACTTAACCGAGCATGCTGTTGATCCGGACAAACGCCGGTACGCCGACTCCGCTGAAGCTGCCCGTCATTATTTGGATGCAGATCATTTCGGAGCGTCCCCTTTTGATAGCATTCCGGAAAAATGGAAAGAAGCAGTTGATAAGCTTTCTGAAGATACATTAAAAACCTATGGAATTATTCCCTGGCAAATACAACGGAGCTATTATTCTTTAGTTAAAGCTTTCGAGAACCGAGATTCATCTAAAATATTGAAATATTCAGCAGATCTGGGTCACTATATTTCGGATGCTCATGTACCTCTTCACACCACAGAAAACCACAACGGCCAACTTACCAATCAGGTGGGCATTCATGCATTTTGGGAGAGCCGTTTGCCAGAACTCTATTCCCGAGACTATGATTTCTTTGTAGGAAAGGCCAACTACATCGAAAATCCACTAAAAGAAGCATGGAAAATACTGAGAAACACATATTCTTATAAAGACTCAGTTCTTTTAATTGAAGCCCGACTTTCTAAGAAGTTCGCGAGTGATAGAAAATTCAGCTTCTCGGAGCGAAACGGTCTTGTAGTGAAGGAGTATTCGGGAGAGTATTCAAACGCCTACCACAAAGCCTTAAACGGGATGGTTGAGCGACAAATGCGCTCCTCTATTCTTGAGGTAGGAAGCTTCTGGTATTCTGCATGGGTTGATGCCGGCCAGCCTGCCCTAAATCAATGGAAGAAAGGTGAGTTAACTGAAAAAGAGAAAACCCTTGCAGAAAAGGAAGAACTTCTTTTCAAAAAAGGCCGGATACTTGGAAGAACAGAAGCCGATTAAGCTAGCTTCTCTTTTTTGAATTTGTCTCTGAGTATTTCGATAAAAGGGGGCAATACTGATAAGATTATTATGCCAATTATCACGTAAGTGAAATTTTGCTTAATAACAGGCAGCCCGCCAAAAAAGAAACCAATAAATAAGAAGCTGGTAACCCATAGAAATCCCCCAATAACATTATAAGAAGCGAATCTTGAATAGGTCATGGTACCAACACCCGCTACAAAAGGGGCGAAAGTTCTTATGATAGGAATAAAGCGGGCGTAGATAATTGTTTTGCCGCCATGCTTTAGATAAAATTGCTGAGTTTTATCTAAATATTCTTTTTTAAGTAGTTTATATTTTCCACTAAACGCCCTTGGACCAATATAATCGCCGATCATATAATTGACCATATCGCCCGTTATGGCAGCTATTAAAAGTAAGCCCCACATCAGCCATATATTCAGATCACTTTCTGGTTTAGCGATAATTGCACCCGCCGCAAAAAGCAAAGAATCGCCCGGCAAAAAAGGAGTGACCACAAAGCCTGTTTCCGCAAAAATCACTAAAAATAAAATAAGATAGGTCCATGTTTTATATTCACTAACAATATCAACAAGGTGCTTATCTATATGAAGAATGAAATCAATCAGAGTATGTATAATTTCCAAGATATTTGTTTTTAGAAAGGCCAAAAATAGAAATACTTATCTATATAACTTAAAAAAAAAGTCTGGCAATTGCCAGACCTGCTCTTGTCCTATATCTATGGAATTAATTATTAGTAGCTACATGTATACCCAACACTGTAGTTCCAGAGAGATAAACCGTATAAATCTTTCCAGCCTCAATAGTAGCGGTTGTTGTAGCACTGATATTAGCGTTAACTGCCGATGTCACTTTAAAGGCATGTGAGCCAGGAGCAACCATCGCAAAATCAGAGCTAGAACCATATGCCACATTGGTAAATAATGTAGTTGTATTGTCCATTACCAAACTTGCATTGGAGGTTAAGGTGCTCAAATTAATGAACCTAACTTTACCCTGGCTGGTTGAAGGAGAAGAATTGTCGTCTGTTGTTACCACAGAGCTATTCCCTCCCGCTGTACCATTGCCGGTTACATAAATGGTATATTGTTTACCATTCTCAAGATCCATTGATTGACTGCTTATCACTTCAGAACTGCCTAACAAGCGTACTTGAACCATTTTTTCTCCTGCTCTGGTTTCAAAATAATTTGACGATTGAGCGTAAGCGATTGCGGATGTATTCAGTTTTACATCATCGGCGTATAAATCTACAGCTCCAGTGGATTCAGCAGAGTGTATTACCCTTATACTTGCCGTTCCTCTCATATCGGGGTTTTCGTGATCGCAAGAGGAAAGAAATAAAGTAAAACCAAGTGTAGCAACAAATGCTACCATAAGGTTCAAAAAAGAATGTGTGTTTGTGTGAGTTTTCATAATTGAGTTATTTAATTTAATTAAATAGCACAAAAGCACCTGAATTAGTTCAAAAACTAAACCAAGTGCTTTTTACATGAAAACCCGGATGGATTTGTACTAATCTATATACATTATGCGTAACTATTTAACATTACAGGCATAACGAGCATTAAAACATCTTCTTTATCATCATTAGTTTGAGGGAACAGTAACCCAGCACGATTTGGAGTACTCATTTCAATCGTAACCTCTTCACCACTCAGGTTGTTTAACATTTCTATTAAGAACTTAGCATTAAAGCCAATTTCCATATCATCACCTTCATACTGACAGCTTAGGCGCTCGTGGGCTTCATTAGAGAAATCGATATCTTCTGAGGAAATATTTAATTCGCTCCCGGTAATTCTTAATCTAACCTGGTGTGTAGTTTTATTTGCGAAAATTACAACCCTGCGTAATGAATTTAAAAACAAGGCACGATCCAGTGTAAGCTTGTTTGTGTTATTTTGAGGGATAACTGCTTCGTAATCCGGATAGCGTTCGTCGATAAGGCGACAAATTAGATTAATGTTTCCGAACTTAAAAAATGCACTTGTAGAGTTATACTCAACAGAAACGTTCACATCATCAGAAGGTAAAGATGATTTCAATAATGTTAAGGCTTTCTTTGGCAGGATGAATGAAGCTGATGAATCCGCTTTAGCATCCATACGGCGATACCGAACTAATTTGTGCGCATCCGTCGAAACAAAGGTTAAATGCTGGGGCGTTAACTGACAAAAAACACCAGTCATTGCCGGGCGCAATTCGTCATTACTCACCGCAAAGATTGTCTTGTTAATTGCTTCAGCTAAAACAGACGCCGGAAGATTAACAGAAGATGCATTTTCTACAACCGGAATTTTAGGGAAATCTTCACCGTTCTCTCCACTCAATTTATATTTACCATCTCCCGCACTTATTTCTATTGCAAATGTATTATCATCAATAGTAAAGGCAATCGGCTGATCGGGTAGAGTTTTTAGTGTTTCCATCAAAATTTTAGATGGAATGGCGATCTTACCTTCTTCTTTTGATTCGACAGGTAAAGAGGTGGTCATACTGGTTTGTAAATCAGTAGCCGAAATTGTTAAAACATTCTCTTTAATTTCGAACAAAAAGTTCTCCAGAATAGGCAACACCGTACTGCTGCTTGACGCCCCGTTTACCGCCTGTAATTGCTTTAACAATGTTGACGTCGAAACAATAAATCTCATATCTTATATTAAATAAACACTATGTATCAAACAAATCTTTAGTTCCCGAAAAAAGGAACCATCACCCCTCAAAAATAGAAAAACGAAACACATACAGGAAAAGAAAATCCTAACATTCTTCAAAGAATGTTAATAAGAAAAATCAGCTGCCATTTCCCGAACTAAATCGTTCCGGCAAACCTTTTTTTCCGGTAAATATGATAGAGAACGGCAAATATTCCAATCAACAACAATGGTGTTATGATATTAATAAGTTGCCAGCTTAACTTCTCGCTACGGATTCTCGCCTTATCCAGTAATCTGATCTTAATTTCTTTATTTCTTAACTCAATTATCCCGGAATCATCGGTCAGATAATCAGCAATATTTAGTAAGAAATTCTTATTTCCAAACTGTTGCTCTGTATACCGATCAAATCCTAAAGGAAAGGGAGATCCATCTTTGCTACTGATCTGGTTTTTTAGAATATCACCATCCGATACCACGATCATTTTTGTATCAATACTTTTGGCAGGTATCTTCACCGTCTCATTTATTCCTTCAGGAACTGGCCGATTAACAAAAACGGAAGGAAACTTTCCTTCGAGTAAAACGCCGACCGGGCGTGATATGCTCTTAAAACTTTCGGGATCAGGTTCCTGCTCTACCATTTGCAAAGAAATCAACGAAGGAATACGAAGCAGTCTGTTAAATGGAGACGTACTCAAAATAATCTGTTTTTTAACTTCAGGTATTGCTATCGTATCTATGGTGTTTGCAAATTCACTTCTGATTCCGTCTAAGTTTTTCACTAATGGATGATTCGATCCAGGAATAAAAATTGGATAAAACAACCAGGGAACAAGCTGTATTTGTGCCTGGCCACCCACATTTCCAACACTCAGCGGTATTTGAGAGCAATTCATATCGGCAATAAGATCATAATTGATTCTTATTCCATATTTAAAAAGCATATCGTCTAAATTCAGTTTTTTAGCAAATGCCAATTGCGAACCTGCGCGTTTTAAACTATCTAATTCGGCATGAACATTATCAACTGCCCAAAAAAGACTTCCGCCTTTCATCAGGAAATAATCGATTTTATACTTCTCAGCTTCCGTAAATTCAAGATCAGGCTTCGGGATAATTAAGAGCTTCATTTTGTCGAGTCCTTCAAATGTGATCGACTTCAAATCAACCCGGCCGGCCTCATAGCCATATTGTAATGCATTCATTGCATCGGCCAATTGCAAGTCATTTAATTCTCCATGCCCTTCGGTAAATCCGATGCGGGGCTTCCCTCCGCTTAAAACTTTTTTTATTGCACTGGTAAATGCATATTCTAGGTTTTGAACGGAATTATTCAATACTTCTTCGGGAGATGTATTTTGCTTGTTTTGAAATAGGTTTACGGCAATTTGTTCGCCTTTATATGTGATTAACGCAGCCGGGAATATTATCTTTTGAGTACGACCGCCTTCATTATCCACAGTGAGATTAGTCGGCTCAAGTCCTTTTTCAATCAAATCCTGATAAATTCGCTGCTGTGTTTCCTGATCTCCCGAAGAGGGATTTACGAAATCATACCTGATCCGGCTATTTGAATATGCTCTGTAATCAGCCAATAGATCGCGGGTAGAATTTCTCAGTCGTTTAAATCCTGCGGGGAAATCGCCTTCAAGGTAAACGGTAACTTGCAGAGGCTCTTCAATTTTAGATAAAAGGGTTTTGGTGTTTTCGGAAAGTGAGTAGCGTTTTTCTTTTGTGAAATCAAAGCGTTCAAAGAAAGAAGAAGAAACTACGTTTAATATAAGCAGACCTGCTATAAATAATCCTAAATAAATTAAATCATTTTTTCGGCGGTTTACCATTTTCTTCCTCCCAATACCGTTTTTGTAAACACCAAAAAAAGCGAGATTAAACTGAGAAAATAAACCAGATCCCGGGTATCAAGCACGCCCCTGCTGATGGATTGATAATGCTCATTTATTCCCAGAGACGATACAAATGCATCAATTGAACTAAAAGTCAATAGGGTGCTTAATGAGTCAAATCCGCTAAAAGCGAAAAAACATAAAAACACGCCTATTGCAAAAGCAATAATCTGATTTTTAGTTATTGAAGATGAAAAAACGCCTATAGCGGCGAAAACACCTCCCAGTAAAAATAAACCAATATACGATCCGATTACAGCGCCAGTGTCTATATTTCCTCTGGTAACCCCTAATTCGTACACTGTAAAATAATAAACGAGGGTTGGTATTAAAGCGAATAATACAATTGTTAAGGCGGCAAAATACTTCCCAAAAACTATCTGCCAATCGGTCAAAGGACTCGTGGCAAGCAATTCAAAAGTACCGTCCTTGCGCTCTTCAGATAATGTACGCATGGTTAAAGCCGGTATCATGAACATGAAAATATAGGGAGCGGTATTAAATAAGCTATCCAGACCTGCATAGCCGTACTCAAGTATGCTTGACTCGGGGAAAACCCACAAAAAGAGACTCATCACCAGCAAAAATATTCCGATCGTGATATAAGCTACCAGCGAGCTCAGGAATCCATTAATCTCTTTTTTAAACAATGTAAGCATGGAAAGATTTGTAGATGCCGAAATTAGTTACAATATACACCAAAACAAAAGGGTCAATTAATTTCACCGACAGAAGTAAGTTTTAAAAATATTTTTTCAAGAGATGAATTCCCGTGTTGGTGCTTCAATTCATCTAAAGAATCATTCGCAACGATATGTCCGCTGCTTATAATTACTACCTTGTTGCATATTGCCTCTACTTCCTGCATTATATGTGTCGAAAGAATAAGAGTTTTCGACTGTCCTAAATTTTTAAGCAGGTTTCTAATTTCTACCAGCTGGTTGGGATCGAGGCCAGACGTTGGCTCATCTAAAATCAACACCTGCGGATCGTGGATGATTGCCTGAGCAATTCCAACCCGTTGACGATAGCCTTTAGACAAAGCCCCTATTTTTTTATGTTGCTCAGCACCAAGGCCTGTTAATTCAATTACCTCACTTATTCTCGTACTCTTATTTTCGATTTTGTGAAGACTTGCGGAAAAATCAAGGGATTCTTTCACATACATGTCCAGGTAAAGCGGATTATGTTCAGGCAAATAGCCTAAGTTTTTTCTTACCTCAATAGATTGGCTGCTAACGTCAAATCCTGCAACGCTTGCCTTTCCGGAGCTTTGGGGTATAAAACCTGCAAGAATTTTCATAGTTGTTGACTTGCCTGCTCCATTGGGCCCTAAAAAACCAAGGATCTTTCCCGGCTCTGCGGAAAAGCTAATACCATCAATTGCTTTTTGCTGTCCGTATATTTTTGTAAGTCCTTCTACCAGTATCAAAATTCAAGATTTAAAATTCAAAATTATAAATACTTAGTCAAGTAAAGCTTAAATCTAATTTAAAATAAATGCATAGATTCACATTCTCACAATAAAATTGTAAATCATAAATCATAATTCCTAAATCAAATTATATTTGCAGCATCATGAGTAAAAATAACGACGAACGGTTTAAAAACGTCATATCCCACGCAAAAGAATATGGATTTGTATTCCAGTCTAGCGAAATCTACGATGGCTTAAGCGCTGTGTATGATTACGGACAAAATGGAGCAGAACTAAAAAATAATATAAAGGCCTATTGGTGGAAATCAATGGTTCAAATGCATGAAAATATTGTTGGCATTGATTCGGCAATTTTTATGCATCCAACTGTATGGAAAGCTTCTGGTCACGTTGATGGTTTTAGCGATCCGATGATCGACAACAAAGATTCGAAAAAGCGTTACCGTGCCGATCAGCTACTTGAAGATAAAATTGCCCGATACGAAAAGGACGGAAAAACAGAGAAAGCGGAAAGACTGCAATCTGATATGGATGCGGCTTTGAAAGCTGAAAACTTAACCGTTTTACGCGATTTGATTATTGAGCATGAAATTGCGTGCCCGATATCAGGCACAAAAAACTGGACCGATGTACGTCAGTTCAACTTAATGTTTTCAACACAGATGGGCGCTGTCGCAGATGATGCCGATTTAGTCTATCTGCGTCCGGAAACAGCACAAGGGATTTTCGTAAATTATCTAAACGTTCAGAAAACAGGCAGAATGAAAATCCCTTTCGGGATTGCACAAATAGGAAAAGCTTTCAGAAACGAAGTGATTGCCCGCCAATTTATTATGCGGATGCGCGAATTTGAGCAAATGGAAATGCAATTTTTCGTTCGCCCTGGTACCGAGATGGAGTGGTACGCCTATTGGAAAGAAGCACGTTTGAGATGGCATAAAGCCTTAGGCACAGATCCTGCAAAATATCGTTTCCACGATCATACCAAACTTGCTCATTACGCTAATGCTGCTGTGGATATCGAATTTGAATTTCCTTTCGGATTTAAAGAAGTGGAAGGCATACATAGCCGTACTGATTTCGATTTGAGTCAGCATCAGCAATTCTCGGGCAAAAAACTTCAGTATTTCGATAACGATTTGAACGAAGATGGAAAACCGATTGGCAATTATATTCCTTATGTGATTGAAACATCGATCGGGCTCGACCGTATGTTCTTGTTAACAATGATCAATGCCTATGAAGAAGAGGATTTAAGTGAGGGCGACAAAAAAGATAGCAGAGTTGTATTAAGACTTCATCCTTGCCTGGCGCCGGTAAAAGCAGCAATCTTTCCACTGACCAAAAAAGACGGACTTCCTGAAAAAGCAAAAGAAATTATGAACAGTTTGAAACTGGATCATAATGTTATTTACGAGGAGAAAGATGCCATCGGCAAACGTTATCGCAGACAAGATGCCATTGGTACACCATTTTGTATTACAGTAGATCATCAGACGCTTGAGGACAATACGGTTACCATCAGGCACCGGGACACAATGGCCCAGGAACGGGTAGCAATTAACGACCTTGATAAATTAATTGCCGGATTAGTAAGCTGGAAAAATTTACTCGGATAAAAAACACATTTCTCATTGCTTTGTCATCCCGAATTTTTTTTCGAAACGGCAAAGCAATAATTTAAACGATTATTTGTTTAAGAAGGAATGATTATTTACGACGGAATATTGAACTTTAACATGACATAAGTTTGATACTAATAGTTTCATAATCAATCAATTTTACGTATCTTTGTAACACAAAAACCAAAAAGAAAAACTATCGAATAAACTCTACGCAACAATTACTGAGGAAAATTTATATGATGAAGAGAAGGATATTTCGCGGAGCTGCATATGTAATTTTAACATTAAGTATACCTGCGATTGGCTGGGGTTTAAAAGAAAAAGAAGTAATCTCCAATGTTCCTGTTAAACAAGAACAATTAAACGTAAAATCTACCGTAGTTTCTGAAACTGTTTCTGCAGAGACTTTATTCAACGATCATATTAAAGAAATTTATAATCTAGCTGGCTTGAAAGATGCTTCGTTGGACTTTGACGTCTATAAAAAAGCAATAACCGGCTACTATAATCTGAAAAGCAATTTTAAAGTATCAGCTGACAAGCAAATACTTTCAATTGTTGATTTTACCAAGCCGAGCAGTCAGAAGCGTTTATGGATTGTGGATCTTGGAAGTAAAAAGCTTTTATACCATACACTTGTTGCTCATGGTAGAGGAAGTGGCGGATTAATGGCGACTAACTTCTCAAACACGGAAGAATCACATCAAAGTAGTTTAGGATTTTATGTTACCGATGATACTTATGTTGGCAAACATGGATTATCCTTGAGATTGAATGGATTAGATAAAGGATATAACGATAACGCACTTGCCCGTGCAATTGTAGTACATGGCGCAGATTATGTAAGTGAGCGCTTCGTAAATCAAAATGGTTATTTAGGCAGAAGCCACGGCTGCCCTGCTTTACCAGTTGAGCTTACCGGTGAAATTATCAAAACGATTAAAGGGAAAACCGCTTTATTTATCTACAGCGCACCTGTAAAATCCAATTTTCTAAATGCTGATTTAGCAATTAATAGCTTTATGTCTGCAAATCAAGCATTAGCAACTTTATAAAAGACATATAATTATACAGGAAGGTGGCCATCGAGCCACCTTTTTTGTTTTATAACTTTATCTTCAAGTAACGTAACAGGTACAAAAATTGCGAAGAAGAGAAAAACGATTGATTTTTGGGATTAAAAAAAGCCTGGATATACGAATCCAAGCTTGTTCTTTGCCCGGTCATTGCGGCACTCAAGTTCGTACCTTGTTCGAGACTTGTTTGATCATCCTACGTTGGCGAACGTAAGATCCCCGAAGCTGTCCCGAAGCAGTCTCGAACAAGCCCCGAAGGAAGTGACACCCTGCTGTCTTAAAAAAGTAACATGTTCGAGATGGATAAAGAACAGGGGACGGGGAGAATTGGCTGTTGCACGAAGACAGGTATTAATCTAGAGTGCTAGTCTGAGCTTTTTGCTTCTTTGCTTTTTAGACATGCCCGAAAAGAAAAAGCATCTGGAGGGGTGTTAAAGAAAAGCTCGGTTCGAGTAAAAGGTTGACAAATTTGGGGCAGATCCCCAGTAACCTTCAATTTATTTAGCTCTCTGATATTGAGGCGGCCATTCTACATCAACGCCAAGTTGTCTGGCTGCGTGTAATGGAAAATATGGATCTCTTAACATTTCCCGTGCAAGAAAAACCATGTCAGCCTTACCAGATGAAATAATCTCTTCAGCCTGTGCAGCCTGGATTATAAATCCTACGGCGGCAGTCAGCATTGCAGAATTCTCCTTGATTGCCTGAGCAAAAGGCACCTGATATCCGGGAGCTACCGGAATTTTCGCATTTGGCACGTTTCCACCACTGGAACAATCGACTAAATCTACTCCCTCATCGAATAATACAGAAGCTAGTCTGACAGAATCGTCGATATCCCAACCACCTTCCGTCCAATCAGTCGCGGAGATGCGCACAAATAAAGGGAGACCCGCAGGCCACACCTCTTTAATTGCCTGTATGATTTCAACTAAAAACCGGATACGATTCTCAAAAGATCCCCCGTAGTTATCAGTTCTGATGTTAGATAAAGGAGATAAAAACTCCTGAATTAAGTAACCATGAGCAGCATGAACCTCCAGAACCTTGAACCCAGCTTGCAGGGCTCGTAGAGCTCCCGATTTAAAATCCTGAACAACTTGATGTATTTCAACTAAAGAAAGTTCAGAAGGAGGGATATATTTTTCAGAGTAAGCAAGAGCACTTGGAGCTACTGGTGTCCATCCCCCATTTTCGATTTGAATGGCAGTACCACCTTTCCAGGGTTCAATGGTACTTGCTTTCCGACCGGCATGAGCCAGCTGCATCCCGGCGACACTACCCTGAGTATGAATAAAATCGGCTATTTCCTTAAGTCCCGCAATATGATCATCGCTCCAGATGCCTAAGTCGGCAAGAGTTATTCTGCCTTCCGGCGATACCGCAGTTGCCTCTGTCATCACTAACCCGGCTCCGCCTACCGCCCTGGTTCCCAAGTGGACCAAATGCCAGTTATTAGAAAATCCATTAATGCTAGAGTATTGACACATTGGAGAAACACCAATTCTGTTCTTAAACTCTATTTCTTTAATTTTTAGCGTTGAAAAAAGAGAAGCCATAACGATCTTTTAATAAGACAAAAAATAATGTTAGTAGTTTGTGGCAGGCCGGATTTTTACCATATTGTTATGTTTATCAATTTTCAGAATAGAGGAAAATCTTGCAAATCCTCGCAAGACTTGTTAAAATAGATTTATCTACTTCAAGGCCATCGGCGTCAGAGTATATCCAAGATTTTTCAGCAAAGCAATCAGGCCATCATCGCCAACTAAATGGCCTGCTCCGACAGCAAAAAAAGCGGGGCCATTTATCATGAGTTGCGGCATTTCCCTGATCCAATCCCTATTTCTTTTAGAAAGCAATTCATTCATCTCCCCGGCTGTATAATCCTCATTTTTAAGGAAAGCTGTTTCTATAGCTTTGAGATCCTGACGTTTGTAACTTCCAAACAATTCCTTACTTTCTTCTATCATCCTATCGCTCTCGCGGACAGTTTTAAGCAACAATTCTTTTTGTCGTGACATAGAACCATCAAATAAAAATGCACCCTGTTCTTCCAGCGTCTCGAATCCTATCACATTTATTTTTAATTTTTTAGCCTCGCTTTGAAAATACATATCCAATGCTGGATTTTGAGGAGTAATGCTGATGGGTAAAAGAAAAGACATCAATGTAACTTGAACTGCTGACGGCTTTAATCCGTTTAAGGAGCTCAGATTCATTCCGGTTTTCATCGTAAAGAAAGAATCAACTTCGGCAAATTCCCTTGTTGAAAGTATTTTATCGAGAGTAGTCTCTTTAAGCAGCATCAAAGGCATCAGCTTCTGAGCCATGGACGCCTCGTCTTCCATAATAAGTTCGCCAACCAGCGTTTTTGCCTTTTTTAATTGATTGATAACCTGCGGCAAAGTGTCCAAAAAACTCTTTCCGACAAGATGATAAGTCCCAAATATAAAGGATGGTTCCTTCAATCCTTTACCACTTATTTCCCATAATAAACCGGCTCGCGACTCCGATTTTATCAGATTCTGGGCAAATGCGCTAAAACTTAAAAATGAGATAATTAAGCTTAAAGTAATGAATCTCAATTGTGTTTTCACAGGTATTTTATTAAGTGGAAAATTTCAGCCAACCCTTTCCTTCATAACCAAAAACAAATTGTTTAGGGTGGATGATTTCTGCTAATAACTCTATTGTATCAACTACTTTTTGACTTGATCGATTAAAATATTGATTCCCATCGGCGATATAAACCCTGTTATTTTTCACAGCTGATAAATCATTCCAGCCCGGCAATTCGAGCAATAAATTTATTTCCTGTAAAGTTCTATCCATCGGAAAACCACATGGAGCGATGACCAGAATATCCGGATCTGCAGCCTGGATTGCAGAAAAATCAACATAACCGGAATGCTTCCCACTTTGGGCGAGTAAAGGAGTGCCGCCAGCGATTTGAATTAATTCTGGCGTCCAGTTACCCGCGATCATTAGCGGTGAAAGCCATTCGATACACGCCACCGTCGGACGCTGTTCCACAAATTTTAATTTGTGATGAATTAAATCACAGCGCTCTTGAAGCTCTTCCACAAAGGTCTCACCACTTTCTTTAACACCTAATTTTTCGGCCAGTACTATAATCTCATTGAAAATATCCTTAAGATCTCTAGGGTTTAATGAAATTATCTCAACATTATTCTCCAAAACAGCCTGTAAAGTCTGTTCAACGTCTTTTAAAGACACTGCGCAAACTTCGCACTGCGCCTGGGTAATAATAACAGCGGGATCCAATCCTTTCACCGCGTCCTTATCAATTGTATAGATTGATAAAGCTTCTGATAAAATATCCTTTACCTGTCTATCAATTTCAGCACTTGAGGAACCGGAGATAAATTTCGCAGAAGAACAAACGGGTAAACTAACGATACTTTCAGGTGAGTCGCATTCGTGAGAGCGGCCAACCAATTGATCTTTTAACCCTAGTGCGCAAACAATTTCGGTAGCGGCGGGAAGAAGTGATATTATTCTTTTTTCTGGCATTTGTGCAAAGGTACAATTCAAAATAAAAAATGCTGTGAGCCAAATGGCAAACAGCATTTTTTATTTACTATTTTAATATGATTACATACCCTGCTGGCCACCACTCTGACCATTTCCACCATCTTGCTTTAAGTCGTCGTTATTAACGCCACGTTTCTTTTTAGGCTGCTGAGCATTGAAGTTCATTTTACCAAACTGCCAGCTAAAATTAATGCCTACTGAGCGGAAAGGCATGGAGAAATTACTTTTCTGAACTAAACCGGCACTATTTATCTCACTTCTAAAGTTCTTGCGTTCATTAAAAGGATCAATGATATTTAAACCGATCTTGCCCTTTTTATTCAAGATCTGCTTGTTTAAGGAAAGTATCCACATGTTAAATGCTGGATTCTTTCCCTGAAATGTACGTCGCGGAGAGTTTATAATCACAAACGTTTCAGTAACAAAGCCTTTCGGCAGGGTTACCGATCCATTCAGAAATGCATTATACAATAGTTGTGTACCTATATTAGCGCTGGCCTTTTGGAATTCAGTCGTTGCCTGAGGTTTATAACTATATAAATTAAGGTTAGTTCTGAACGTTAAGGCTTTAGCCGGAGAAATTTGAGCAAAAAAGCTTCCGCCAAAAGAATTATTTCTACCAATATTGTCGAAGGTTGTTAACGAAACCGGAATGGGCTCTCCACCCGAACCATCATCATATAGGTCGGGTTTTACAAAGCTTTCAATGATATCATCGGTATGCCGGTAATATAAAGACGTATTGATCACTGATTTTTTCACAAAGGTTGAAAAATTAAATTCCACGCTTTGAGAAACCTCTGGAGAAAGATTCGGATTGCCCATGGTATGCGATACAGCGTTGCTGGTATTTCTGAAGGGGTTCAAAAATTGCAGACTTGGACGTTGAATTCTCTTGCTATAGCTTATCCGAAAAGTGTTGCTTTTTACGGTTTTTGACAAAGCAAAGCTCGGGATAAAATTAGTATAGCTATTAGAAAACGGATCAAAGGCAGGGTTAAGCGAACTTTCGCGACCGTCTATCTGCGTATTTTCAACACGTGCACCCACCTGTAATCCTATGCTCTTAGGCAATTGAAAACTCAGAACTGAGTATCCAGAGTACACATTCTGATCATACAGATAATCATTCGACATTAAATCGCTCACTTCATACACCCCGTTTGCATTGGCCACATTTACCAATGAGTTGCTCGTGATATCTCGTATGATGGTTTTTACACCCGATTCAAGTTTTACCTTTGTATTAAAGGGCAAAGAATAATCGGCCTGAATAGTATACTCATCGTTTATACCCTCGTTTGAAGCAATCTGATTTGGGTTAAATGAACTGTAAAGGGTGGTGTAGTCTGTCTGATGTTTGCCATGACTCCATTGTCCTGCCAGGGTAAACTCATTCCCTGCCTTTTTAAATTTATGGGTGTAATCACCGTTCCAGTCAAACCCGCCAAACTGCATTTTCGAATTGTTTGTAATTGTATAGCTATGATTCTGTTGCTGTTGGGTACTATTAAGAAAGTTATTAATATTTTCAGAAGTTCCATCTGTTGTAAAACCACCCTGATTAAATCTTATACCTGATGAAATGCTGTTTGAGCTATTGAAATCATAACTTACGTTTCCCGAACCCATGCCTGCATATCGTTTTGTTTCACTCTCTCCGATCTGCGATCTGCTTGATTGATTATTTGAATCTGTGCTCTCAAAGTTTACGGTACTAATTTGTGGCCAGGTATAATTTCCTCCAAAGTTTCCGCTTATACTCAACCGATTCTGATTCATATTCAGATTAACATTTCCATTGTTTTGGCGGGTGCCCACCCCTCCGCTAACAGAGCCGCTTACTCCAGACATGTTGCTTTTTTTGGTGATGATATTTATAATACCTGCGGAGCCTTCTGCATCATATTTAGCAGATGGACTTGTAACTACTTCTACACTCTTGATCTGATCAGCCGGAAGCATTTTCATAGCATCTCCAACATTACTTGCCATTGCACCTGATGGTTTGCCGTTTATTAACACCTTTATATTCTGACTTCCGCGTAGCGAAACATTTCCATCCTGGTCTACAGAAACCATTGGAACTTTTCTCAACACATCACCTGCATTTCCTCCGGACACCGTTGCATCCTTTTCTGCATTGTAAACTACTTTATCGACCCGATTTTCAATCAGTGCCGCCTGACCCGTAACTTCAACTTCCTTCAAAGCGGTTGCTGTGGGCCTCAAAATTATTCTCCCAAGGTTCAAATCAGGTTTTCCGGGCGTCGTGGTAACCGAAGAAAGCACCTTTGTTTGGTAACCCATAAAACTTAAAGTGAGTTTATAACTTCCGGGAGCTACGTTATCGATTTTGAAAACTCCTTTGGAGTCGGTTATGGCGCCATTTGTACTCTTGGTTGAACTTACTCTACCTAAGCCGACAGACACATAATCTAAAGGTTTTTGCGTAACAGAATCGATAATTGTTCCCGAGATCCTTCCAACTATACCAGGCGAGGCGCCAACAGGCATTTGCGCCCACAAAGAAAGTGTACAAAGGATACTTATTATTAAAAGATATAGCGATTTCATTACTTCGATTTTGATAATTAGTCGCAAAGATAGATTGAATGTTACAATGCTTTTGTTAAATAAACAGCTCATAACGTAAAAAAAGCGATAGAATTTCTCCTATCGCTTTTTACTTATCTCTATGTAATCCTAAACTACCAGGTTTACAATTTTTCCTTTTACAACGATCATCTTCTTAGGTGACTTCCCGTCAAGGTGTTTTTGAACATCCGTATTATCCAGAACAAATTTCTCAATCTCCGGAACTTCAAGTGTTAGCGGCATATTTAGATTCATTTTCATTTTCCCGTTAAAAGATATCGGATAAGCAAATTCATCTTCAACCAGGTAAGCCGGATTAAATGTCGGATAAGAAGCATAAGTAAGTGTACCGGCCTCATTCCCTAAAAGGGTCCACAGCTCCTCTGTAATATGCGGTGCGTAAGGCGCCAGCACTATTACCAGATCCTGAAGTACCTTACGCTTGTTACATTTTAAATCAGTAAGTTCATTTACACAAATCATAAAGCTGGAAACAGAGGTATTGAATGAAAAACGTTCAATATCTTCTTCCACTTTACGGATAATTTTATGCAGTGCCTTTAGCTCGGCTTTAGAAGGCTCTTCTTCAGAAACTTTGAAATTAAACTGCTCGTCATGAAACAACCTCCAAAGCTTACGTAAAAATTTAAAAACACCTTCAATACCATTTGTATTCCATGGTTTACTTTGCTCTAAGGGACCAAGAAACATTTCATACAAACGAAGCGTGTCTGCACCGTAGCGTTCAATGATGTCATCGGGATTTACGACGTTGAACTTTGATTTAGACATTTTCTCTACTTCAACACCACAGATGTATTTGCCATCATTCTCTAATATAAATTTTGCATCTTGGAATTCTGGACGCCATTTTTTAAATTTCTCAATATCTAAAATATCGTTCTCAACAATATTCACATCCACATGAATTTCGCCAACAGCAATTACTTCATTTGTTATGTTTGGAAAAAAGGTAAGTTCATATGGAATACCCCATTTTTTTGCAAGCTCTCGCTCTTCATTCATATCTGCCTTCTTCCACTGTTCATATTTACTTTTTGACAAATAGTATGAAGAAGCAGTTTGACCGTCCTTTATAATGCTTAATCTATAAACGAAGTTAGATCTTCCCTGGATCATCCCCTGGTTAATCAATTTTTTAAAAGGTTCTTCTTCTGTTACATATCCAAGATCTTTTAAAAACTTGTTCCAGAATCTACTATAAAGCAAGTGGCCTGTCGCATGCTCTGATCCACCGATGTATAAGTCGACATCTTTCCAGTATTCTATGGCAGACTGCGGCGCAAAAGCATTTTCAGTGCGTTCTTCAGGTGATGCCATGTATCTGTACCAGTACCAACTTGAACCCGCCCAACCCGGCATTGTACTTAATTCGTACTCGTATTGATCCTTATATTTCCAGTCTCTAGCTCTGCCCAAAGGTGGCTCACCGCTTTCTGTAGGCAGATATTTATCCACTTCGGGTAAAACCAGAGGTAAATCCTGTTCATTAATTAAATAGGGCAATCCTTCTTTAAAGTAAACCGGCACAGGTTCTCCCCAATAACGCTGACGACCGAAAATGGCATCGCGCATACGGTATTGTATTTTAGCTTTACCCGCGTTTAACTCCTCTAGTTTTTGAATTAGAGCAGGGATAGCTTCCTGGTAAGTTAGGTCGTTAATGATGTCAGAATTCACGTAGCGACCTTCTTTGGTAGCATCAGCTTCATGCTCAATATCTTTTTGAGCGTCCAAAATCTGGATAATAGGGAGATTAAAGTGTTTCGCGAAAAGCCAGTCACGCTGATCTCCCGAAGGAACCGCCATAACAGCACCAGTACCATAGCCCGCCAATACATAATCAGCTATCCAAACAGGGATTTTGGTCCCGTTTAACGGATTTAGTGCATAACTACCGGTAAAAGCACCTGATACGGTTTTAGCATCTGCCATCCGATCCAGTTCTGATTTCTTTTTAGTTTGCGCGATGTAAGCATCAATTTCAGCTTTTTGTTCCGGAGTAGTTAATGAACTTACTAACTCATGTTCCGGCGCAATAACAAGAAAGCTTACTCCGAAAATAGTATCGACACGGGTGGTGAAGACTTCTATGTAGTTGTGGGTTGTAAGTTGTGCGTTATGAGCATGACTCTCGAGCGGGAAGATAACCGATGCACCTGTACTCTTTCCAATCCAATTACGCTGCATTTCTTTTAGCGGATCGGGCCAGTCGATATGATCCAAGCCCTGAAGCAGTCGATCTGCATAAGCAGTAATTCGCATGCTCCATTGCATCATTTTTTTCTGTTCAACAGGATAGCCGCCGCGTTCTGAAACGCCCTCTTTGACTTCGTCATTAGCCAGAACGGTCCCTAAAGCAGGGCACCAGTTCACGGTACTTTCTTTAAGAAATGTTAAACGGTATTTTAAAAGCTCTACCTGTTGCTGTGTTTCTGTCATTTGCTTCCATTCATCAGCTGAAAAGCTAAGAACTTCCTCATCCGAAACTGCCCGAACGCCTTCTGAACCTTTAGTTTCAAAATGCTCTATTAGCTTTTGTATCGGCTCTGCCTTATCTGATTCAAGATTATACCATGAATTAAACAATTGCATGAAAATCCATTGAGTCCATTTATAATATTCCGGATCGCTTGTGCGAACCTCGCGACTCCAGTCGAACGAAAAACCGATTTGATCTAATTGACGACGATATGTAGCAATGTTCTGTTCGGTAGTAAGTGCCGGATGTTGTCCCGTTTGAATGGCGTACTGTTCTGCGGGTAAACCGAACGAATCGTAACCCATTGGATGCAATACGTTAAATCCCTTAAGGCGTTTATAACGGGCAAAAATATCCGAAGCAATATATCCCAGAGGGTGTCCGACATGCAAACCAGCGCCAGACGGATAAGGGAACATGTCCAAAACATAATATTTAGGTTTTGGAGAGGTGTTATCAACTTTATAAGTCTGCTTTTCGGCCCAAAACTGCTGCCACTTATTTTCGAGAGTTCTAAACTGATAATCCATGAATAATTTTTATAAGAACGCGAAAATAAGAAAATAGAATTATACCAGAATTCATTTATTTCAATCTGGAGTTTATTGATTGACCTGGCCTTAAATACAAAATCAGATTTCATACACGCATTTTTGCTGATGAAATCTGATTAAATAGAATTCGTAAGAAATATTTCGTTATCTGGCGTGGATCGGTGCGGCATCATACCATGCAGATGCTGCACCGATGATACTGGCTTGTTCGCCTAGAAGTGCCCTTAGAATGGGAATACGAATTCCCTGATCAGCCATTTTTGCTGTTAAAGAATCAAAAAAGAACCGGTTATATAATTCCATAAAGCCCCCGATTACGACCACTTCTGGTTTGTGCTGCCGAATAAATATGGTTAAGAACCTGGCCAAGTTCGAGGCAAACTCTTCAAATACTTGTGCAACGGCGGGTTCAGCATCAGCAAGCTGCCTTAACTCCGAAAGATCGGTTGCTTCAATACCTGTTAACTCTTTAAAACGAGCCAGCAACCACCTGATAGAAATATAATCCTCCGCAACCCCTTCGTCAAATGGAGAGGAATGCATATTTGC
The DNA here is from genome assembly GCA_946480915.1 of uncultured Sphingobacteriaceae bacterium. The sequence goes on from CAMLLO010000018.1 coordinate 52,696, forward strand.
ATCGGTAACTACCCCCTCCGAATATATCGCACTGCCTAATCCGATACCTAATGTTACTCCTAACGAACTTTTAAAACCTCTTCCTGCACCACCAAAAACTTCTCCCTGAAGAAAACAAACAGCATCGTTCATTATCTTAACATTCTCGGGACCAGAATTTATAGCTTTGGAAAAAATATCTTTAAGATTATTTTTATAAAGGCTGTTGTAGCGAGCGGCGTCATTCATCAATAAAACACCAGAATCGTAATCACATTCGCCGGGTAATCCAATTCCTAACTTTGTACTATTGGCAGCAACTCTGCTTAACGCTGAGCTCCAGCTGTTAATTATCTGATCTGCAGAAGCTGTTGGATCAACTTTTTTTCTTTCCACCGTTTCTGAAACAACTTTCCTTGTTTCCATATTTACCAAACCCAGAGAAATATGTTTGTCTTCAATATTAACTCCAATAATAAGTTCGCTCATGTTGCAATAATTAAGGTAAAAGGTTCACTATGTTAGTTTATAGTCCCGTGTACGACGGATGTAACAAAAAGTTTACGTCAAGTTAAAAAATATTCAAAGGACCAAGAAGATTAAAGCAGGCAATTTGTTAAAATCTGTTATATCTTGAATTTTATAGTTCTTATTGCAGGTGAAATCTATATTTTCGCATTATGGAAGAATTTGAAAGCAGCTCTGCTGCTAAAAAGACTAAAACCGTTTACATTTCTACCGTTATTAGTATTGCTCTGGTTTTACTGATGATCGGTTTATTGGGCCTTATAATGGTTCACGCAAAAAATCTTTCTAATTATGTAAAGGAAAATATTGTTTTGAACATTATAGTAAGTGATGGGGCAAAAGAAGTAGACGTGCTGGCATTACAAAAGCAACTCGATGCCCACCCTTTTGTGTTAAAGTCTCAATATGTAAGCAAGGAACTTGCAGCACGAAATCTTCAAAAAGATTTGGGTGAAGAGTTTGTAGAATTCTTAGGTTATAATCCGCTTCTTTCTTCTATTGACATTTACATGAAGGCCGAACACGCCAACAACGCCAGTATACAGAAATTCACTAACGAGCTGACTAAAAATCCATTGGTTAAAGAGGTGATTTATCAAAAATCTCTGATAGATATGGTAAACCAGAACATCAAAATCATCGGACTGGTAATTCTTGGATTCGCGTGTGTATTATTGATAATCTCGATTGCTTTAATAAATAATACTATCCGACTTTCGATCTATTCGCAGCGTTTCCTGATTAAAAGTATGCAGCTGGTTGGCGCAACCAAAAGCTTTATAAGAAGACCCTTTTTAACTTATGGAGTTCTTCATGGTTTATTGGGCGCCCTCATTGCAATTATACTTTTGCTGATAACTTTATATGTCGCGCAGCAGCAAATTCCGGAATTAGTGATCTTAAAAAATTGGGTGGAATTTGGGATGGTATTTGCCGGAGTATTGGCAATAGGCATTATGATCTCTCTTTTCAGCACTTATTTCGCGGTAAGCAAATACCTACGTTCAAAAATTTACGATCTTTATAGATAATGGCACAAAAAAAAACAACAAGCACAGCAACTGAAAACATTCCGGTACGATTTGTATTCGGAAAAAGCAACTACCGTCTGATGCTCCTTAGTATTGCAGTTGTAGCACTTGGATTTATACTTATGATAGGCAGTACTGACATTTACGACTTCCGTAAAATAATTCTGGCTCCCATTGTAGTGTTAATCGGATTCGGCATAGGTTTTTTTGCGATTCTAAAGAAGCGAGGCTAAAATCTATTTATGAGTATTTTCGAAGCAATTATCCTTGCTATTATAGAAGGGGTAACTGAGTTTTTACCGGTTTCCTCTACCGGCCACATGATTATCGGCTCGGCCATTATGGGCATTGAAACAGATCCTTTTGTGAAGATGTTTAATGTGGCCATACAGTTTGGTGCGATTTTATCGGTTATCGTTTTATATCGTCGCCGGTTTTTCAAATCTTTCGATTTCTACTTTAAACTATTTGTTGCTTTTTTGCCTGCTGCCGTAATTGGTTTTCTTCTAAACGATTATATCGACATGCTTCTGGAAAATGTGTTGGTTGTTGCCACGATGCTCGTATTAGGCGGAATCATACTTCTGTTTGTCGATAAATGGTTTAAGGGAGGAGAAATAGATTTCGACGTAAACTACCGCGAAGCTTTTTCTATCGGACTGTTTCAGGTGATCGCAATGATACCAGGCGTATCGCGGTCTGCAGCAACAATTATAGGCGGATTAACTCAAAAACTTACCCGCAAAGCAGCTGCAGAATTTTCGTTCTTTTTGGCTGTACCCACCATGTTTGCGGCTACCTGCTATAAAATGCTGAAATTCTATAAAGAAACAGGCTTTGCTTCCACGGATCTTAATGTGCTTATAATTGGCAATATAGTTGCGTTTGTTGTTGCCTTGTTGGCTATCAGGTCTTTCGTAAGTTATGTTACAAAACATGGATTTAAAGTTTTCGGATATTACCGGATTATTGTAGGTGTAGCCATTATTCTTCTCTACGTACTAGGCTACGATTTGAAAATTGTATAGTGTCTGAAAAAACTTTCCCAGCTTTTAATTTCGCCGAAGGCGAAATGCTTTTAATAAATAAGCCTTACCGTTGGACGAGCTTCGATGTTGTCGGAAAAATAAGAAATTCGTTTAAGCCGCTGAAACTTAAAGTCGGTCATGCCGGAACGCTGGATCCCTTGGCTACCGGCTTATTAATAATCTGCACCGGCAAACTCACCAAAAAAATAGACGAGTTTCAGGCTCAGGATAAAGAATATACAGGCACTATGACTTTAGGAGCCACCACCCCTTCTTACGATTTAGAAACGGAGGTTGATGCCACATTCAATATCAGCGAGCTTACAGAAGCGCAAATCCTGGGGAATTGTAAAAACTTTATTGGAGATCTGGAGCAATTCCCACCAGCGCATTCGGCGGTAAAAGTGGATGGAGACCGTTTATATTTAAAAGCAAGAAGAGGCGAAGCAGTCGAATTAAAATCCCGCAAGGTAAGTATTTCAGAATTTGAGATAACGCGCATTGAACTGCCCGAGGTTGATTTCAGAGTAGTTTGCAGCAAGGGAACATATATCAGATCACTGGTGTATGATTTTGGAAAGCTGTTAAACAACGGGGCCCATCTGTCAAAATTAAGAAGAACCCGCAGTGGCGATTTCCACGTTGAGAATGCTTATGAAGTGATGGAGTTTGTGAACCATGTCAGAAGTTTAAAAGATGTTTCCACGTCATCAGATGAGGCTATTTAATGCAAATAGTCAAGCATGGCAATTCTAATCAACACAATTTCCATAAATTAGCCGGATAATGAAGATCTACAGACATCTGGATGAATTTGAAAAGGTTAGCAATGCAGTGGTTACCATCGGCACTTTCGACGGAGTTCATATTGGACATCGAAAAATCATATCACGATTAACAGAAGTTGCAAAGCAAATTAATGGAGAAAGTGTGATTCTTACTTTCTTCCCGCATCCGCGGATGATTATTAATCCTGAAGATGTAAATCTCAAACTGATCACAACCATTAATGAGAAGGCAAAGCTCTTAGAAAACCTGGGCGTTGATCATTTAATCATCACTCCGTTTACACGTGATTTTTCTAACCTCAGCGCAGAAACCTATATCAAAGAAATTTTGGTAGATAAAATCGGCACGAAGAAAATCATCATCGGCTACGACCATCATTTTGGTAAGGATCGGGAGGGTAATTTAAAGCAATTACAAAAATTCTCATCTGATTATCATTACGAAGTAGAAGAAATTCCGGAACAGGATATCCACGATATTGCCGTAAGCTCAACCCAAATACGACATGCTTTGTTAAAAGGAGATGTAGGAACCGCGAACGAATTTTTGGGATATCCATTTAGCTTGTTCGGCCGGGTTATAAAAGGCGATCAACTAGGAAGAACAATGGGCTTTCCAACAGCCAACCTTTTAATTGAAGAAAACTATAAACTTATTCCAAGAGACGGAATATATGCCGTAAAAGTCAGAATTGATTCTGACTCTCAAGTCTACAGTGGAATGGCATACATCGGAAATCGCCCCACGATAAACGGTATGTCAAAGAACATAGAAGTAAATATTTTTGACTTTTCACGAGATATCTATCGTCAGTATATTACAATTGAATATCATCATTTTATCAGGGATGATATGCGCTTCGATAATATGGATGACTTGAAAGCCCAAATTACAAAGGATAAACAATCCGCAATAAGTTTGTTATCTTAACGGTTAGTGTTTAAGATAATCACGAATTTTGAAAAAACTTAATCTTGACAAACAGGAAGCAGACTTTCTAAACAATACTATTCATCACTGGCAAAGCAATGGGATTTTAAATCCCGACACCGCCGAACAGCTCAGAAGTTCATATGAGGTAAAAGAGTTTGACTGGCGGCGGCTGGCGCAATACTCTTTTTGGGTGGCTTTAGCCTGCGGACTTATAGCTTTCGCCTCTCTGGTTATTGATGACGATGTGCTTGATCTTCTGAAAAAGATCTCGGATACACCAGATATTATAATCAGCGTAATTTCTGGGGGTTTAGCAGCCTGGTTATATTATCGGGGGCAGAAAAGCAAAGAATTGTTTCCCGAAAAAATATTCAGCAATGAAGCGATTGTTTTTGTAGGGGTGTTATTTACCGCCAGTTCTATCGCATTTCTGGGCAAGGCCCTGGATAATGGAACGGGCCATTTTTCGATATTGTTTTTACTCTCGGTTTTTGTATATGGATATTTAGCGGTTAAATTTAAATCGCGGGTAATCTGGGCCTTTGCATTAATCTCTCTGGGAAGCTGGTTTGGTACAGAAACCGGCTATCAAACTGCGTGGAGTGATTATTTTTTACGAATGAACTACCCCTTACGCTTTGTGTTTTTCGGTGCATTTCTAACCTTGGCTGGGTTTAACCTTTACAGAATCAAAATTCTTGAACTATTTAGAACTGCAACCTATGTTATTGGATTATTATACCTTTTTGTGTCGCTATGGCTACTCTCTATTTTCGGAAACTTCGGAAACCTGGAAGACTGGTTTAACATCAGGCAAACAGAAATCTTCTATTATGGCATTCTTTCCGCTCTGATTTCTGCGGGCTTCATTGTTTATGGACTGAAGAAAAAGGATGAAATTGCCAGAGAATTTGGAATTACGTTTCTACTCATAAACATTTACACGCGTTATTTTGAATATCTATGGGATAGAACCGATAAGGCGATCTTTTTTGGAGTTCTGGCTATCTCCTTCTGGCTTATCGGCCGAAAGGCGGAAAAGATCTGGAATCTTGAGATATTCTCGAAGAAAGACAAACCAACAGAGGTTCAAGCAGATAAATAAAAAGCCATTCGCTGTTTAAACGAATGGCTCAAAATTATTGATCCGGATTTTGGGTTAAGCTTGCTTAATAAACTGAACGTTCATCGTTAATTTAATCTCATCTCCTACTACAATTGCACCGGCTTCGGTGATGGCGTTCCATTGTAAACCAAATTCCTTACGGCTTATTTTTCCGATTACTTCAAATCCGGCTTTAAAGTTGCCGTAAAAATCCGTCGCGGTGCCGCCGTATTCGACTTTAAAAGTTACCGGTCTGGTAATATCTTTAATCGTCAGATCTCCGGTAAGAGTATACTCATCTTCACTTACTTTCTTGAAAGAAGTTGATTTAAACTTCATTTTAGGGTATTTTTCAACCTCAAAAAAATCAGCAGAACGCAAATGATCATCTCGCTGCTGCTGATTAGTATCGATACTTGCAACATCAATAGTAAAATCGATATCGGCGTCAATAAAATCTTCGTTCTCTGAAACTACTTTACCGTCAAAACCTTTAAAATTCCCGGTTACGGTGGAAATCACAAGATGTTTTGCTTTAAATTGGATCTCTGAATGCATTGGGTCTAAGACCCAGGTAGTTGCTGCCATAATGTTGTGTTGTTTAATATACAATACAAAGAAAGAAAAATAGATGTTTAAACATGTAATTGCTGTGTAATTTATAACATCCTGTAAAAGAAATAGTTTTTCTGAAACTTTAACGACTTAATTAAGAATAAATTAGAACCAGGAAAGAATTTTAAAAGCCTGAAATTACAAGCTTTTAAGATTGAGAGAATAGGTAATTTCTACGCCGCCGGCAGCAAGCATATCATGTACAGAACAGTATTTTTTTACAGCAAGTTCTGCTGCTTTTTCGACCTTAGCAGCATCCAGATTTCCGCTGATATTGAAGGTCAGATGGATTTTAGTAAATACAGCAGGTACTTCATCCTTTCGCTCGCCTTCAACCTCGACAGAAACATCGGAAACTTGCTGGCGCTGTTTTTTAAGAATAGAAAGCAGATCAAAAGAACTGCAAGAACCTAGTGCCATTAACACAAGCTCCATGGGTCTAACACCCAAACCTTGTCCCCCAATAGCTTCAGAACCATCTACATGCACCTTTACGTTTTCGGCACCCGAAGCTTCGAAATGGACAGCATCGTTAACTCGTTTTAATTCTACTTTCATTTTGAATTATCTAAGGCTTGTTTAATATCGTTAAGAATGTCTTCCGCATCTTCAAGTCCGACAGAAATGCGTATACTTCCCGGTTGAATGCCTATTGCCTGACGCTCTTCTTCACTTAATTTAGAATGAGTAGTTGAAGCCGGATGGGTTGCAATAGACCGTGAATCGCCCAGATTTGATGAAATTAAGATCATCTCTAAAGCATCCAGAAACTTCTTTGCCCGATCAAAACCACCTTTTATATTAAATGTAACAATTCCGCCACCCTGTTTCATCTGACGTTTTGCCAACTCGTATTGAGGGTGCGACGGTAAATGAGGGTAACGAACCTGCTCAACTTCTGCATGTTGTTCTAACATTTCGGCCAGTTTCAAAGCAGAACTGCAATGACGATCCATGCGAATGGTAAGAGTTTCCAGGCTTTTTGAAAAAATCCAAGCATTAAATGCCGACATAGCAGGACCTGTATGACGGATAAAGAACATCAACTCTTTCATTAAATCGGCTCGCCCAACTACTACACCACCCAAAACACGACCTTGTCCGTCAAAATATTTAGTAGCAGAATGACTTACCAAATCAGCGCCATATTCGATAGGTTTTTGCAGATAAGGTGTCGCAAAACAGTTATCTACATTTATAATAATATTCGGGTGCTTCTTTTTTAATCCACCAAGCCATTCTAAATCTACCAACTCTAATCCAGGATTTGATGGCGTTTCAAGAAAAATCATTTTAGTTTCCGGACGAATGGCAGCTTCCCATTCTTCAGGCTTCGAAGCATCTACGTAGGTATATGTTATTCCCCACCGCGGAAATAGTTGATTCAGTAACTGATGAGTAGACCCAAATATGGAACGGCATGCAAGAATATGATCCCCGCTTTTCAGTAAACCTGCCAGCGAGGCAAAAACACCAGCCATACCAGAGGAAAACGCGAGTCCGGCTTCAGCACCTTCAAGTTCGCACACTTTATCTATAAACTCGGTAGTATTTGGATTAGAATAACGCGAATAAATATTGCCAGGAATTTCATCAGCAAACGTAGCCCTTCCCTGCTCTGCATCATCAAAGATAAAGCTGGAGGTAAGATACAAAGGAACCGAATGCTCCCTGTTTTGGCTGCGCGCCGCCTGTTTACGTATAAGTTTTGATTGCTCTTTCATCAGAAGGCAAACTTACGGAAGATTAGGGTAAAATTTGTGTCAAAAAGATTAGGTCTATCCTAATAAGAAAAAAAAATACAACCTAAAATAAAAACTTCAGAATACTTCTTAAGCTTACCAAAACAACAATAATTCCAACAGCTACCATAATAGTTTTAGCGGAAATGCGGTTTGATACCCGTGCTGCGATGGGAGATGCAATTGCACTACCAATTACCAGTCCTCCAATTGCCTCCCAATGAAGCCCTTTTAACATCGTGATAAATGTTAATGAACTCATAAAAGCCACAAAAAACCTGGAGGCTTTGACCGAACCGAGAGAAAACCGGGCATGCCTTCCACCAGCAATCAAGGTTGATAATACAATCGATCCCCAGCCGCCTCCACCAACGGCGTCAATTAGTCCCCCGCTAAAGCCCAATACTGCTATGTTCTTTATTTTCTTTTTTATCTCCCCTTTTTTCCTTTTAAGATTAAAAGCCTTTGAAAGAATTACTGTTCCCAGGATTAAAGTATATACAGAAATAAATGGCTTAGTATAATTACTGTAATGTTCTAATGACGATAAAAGAAAGGCTCCTATCATGGCGCCGACAATACCCGGAATTACCAGCATTTTGAACAGCTTCGTATTTACATTACCCATTTTGTAATGCATTAATCCGGCAATTCCGTTACTAAGTATCTCTGATAAATGTACAGCGGTACTGGCCGAAGCGGGGGGAATACCCATAGACAAACTGAATGTGGTCGAAGTTACGCCGTATGACATGCCGATCGCACCATCGATCATTGCAAAAATGAAGCCTGCAATCAGGAAATAATAAAAGTTAACTGGAATATCAGAAAAATATGTTTTGAAGGACGGAACGTATTGCCAAAGCACTATGATCGCGATCAATATAAGGAACATAGAAGCAACCGTAAGTATTCGCTTCGTTTTACGAAGTTGTGGCTGCGATACAATCGGGTCTTCCTGAACTATTATTTCTGGCTCTTCTATAGTATTTATCTCCATCAGGGCTTAATTCTGCGCCCAAAAATACAAAGTATATATGATAAGTAGGATATCCCGTTTTATTTTTTGAAATGAGTTTTCAAAAACTGTCCTGTATATGACTCTTTTCTCTCAATCAGATCTTCCGGAACGCCTTCGAACATCAGCTTACCCCCTCTATCGCCTCCCTCCGGACCGATATCGATTACCCAATCAGCACATTTAATTACATCCATATTGTGTTCTATAACCAAAATTGTATTGCCCTGATCTAATAAGGCATTAAAAGATTTTAACAACTTTTTGATATCATGAAAATGTAAGCCTGTGGTTGGTTCGTCGAATATGAAGAGTGTTTTATGACTATTATTGCCTTTAATTAGAAAAGATGCCAGTTTTATGCGCTGCGCTTCACCGCCTGAAAGAGTATTGGATGATTGACCAAGATGTACATATCCGAGACCAACATCGGCCAAAGGTTGCATCTTGGTGATAATCTTCGGCTCATTTTTAAAAAACTCGATCGCTTCCTCGATGGTTAAATCCAGCACTTCGGAAACTGTTTTATCCTGATAAGTGATATCCAACACATGCTGTTTAAAGCGTTTGCCATCGCAGGCCTCACATTTGAGATAGATATCCGCCATAAACTGCATTTCAATCTTCACCTCTCCCTCTCCCTGGCAAACATCACAACGCCCTCCTTCAACATTAAAAGAGAATGCTGCCGGCTTTAATCCGGCCGCTTTCGCGGATGGCTGTGTTGCATACAGATTACGAATCTCATCCCAAGCCTTAACATACGTTACAGGGTTCGAACGTGAAGATCGTCCGATAGGATTTTGATCAACCAGTTCGACCTGCTCGATTTTATTAAAATCACCTGTAAGTTCATTATATGAACCAGTTTGTTCCCCCGAATAATGGCCAATTGCTTTTTGAATTGCAGGCTGTAAAATCCGTTTTACCAATGAAGTTTTTCCAGAGCCAGAAACTCCGGTAACGCAAGTGAATACGTTGAGTGGAAATTTAACATCAATGTTCTGAAGATTATTCTCGCGGGCACCTTTCACTTCTATAAAGTCATTCCATTTCCGTCTGCTAACCGGAATATCAATCTGTTCTTTCCCGCTTAGATATCTTCCCGTGAGGCTGTTTTCGTCCTTGATTATTTGTTCATAATTACCGGTAAACATCAGGTTTCCGCCATGAGTACCTGCCGCCGGACCAATATCAATAAGGTAATCAGCAGCATTCATAATCTCTTCTTCGTGCTCGACTACTAATACGGTATTTCCAACGTCTCTTAGAGATTTTAACACTCCGATTAGCCTCTGCGTATCCCTGGGATGCAATCCGATGCTGGGTTCATCCAAAACATATACCGAGCCAACTAGAGAACTCCCTAAAGAAGTTGCCAGATTAATGCGTTGCGACTCACCTCCCGACAAGGTGTTTGACAGGCGGTTTAACGTAAGATAACTTAGGCCCACATCGTTCAAAAAACCTATTCTGTTACTTATCTCGGCAAGTAAACGCTTTGCGATTTTAGTTTCGTTTTCCTCGAGACTGAGATTTTGGAAAAACTCCTGTGCCTTATCCAATGGCATTAGAACGATATCAGTAATCGATTGACCGTTAATTTTTACGTAGGTAGCATCTTTTCGCAGTCTGCTGCCTTTACATTCAGGACAATTGGTTTTTCCGCGATAGCGCGAAAGCATTACTCGGTACTGAATTTTATAAGTCTGCTCTTCCAGGTGTTTAAAAAACTCATCTAATCCGCGGAAGTATTTATTTCCTGTCCATAATAAGTGTTTTTGTTCTTCTGTCAGATGGCTAAACGAGCGATGAACGGGAAAATCGAATTTTAGGGCATTCTTTAACAGCACATCCAACCACTCACGCATTTTTTCTCCACGCCAGGGTGCTATGGCGCCATCATATACTGATTTGTTCTTATCAGGAATAACTAAATCTTCGTCTATGCCAATCACCTTTCCATAACCTTCACATCGTTTGCAGGCTCCGTAGGGATTATTGAAACTAAAAAAATTGGGCGTAGGCTCTTCAAAGCGGATACCATCAAGTTCAAAGCGGTCGCAAAAGAAATGGCGGTTTCCATTTTCTTCCACATAACAATCTCCCTTGCCTTCAAAAAAAGCAGTTTGAACTGAATCGCCAATGCGACTGATGGTCTCCTCCTCCTGGCTAACAGAAATGCGGTCAATTACAATCTTGAGTACATCCGAGTCAATCAGTTTAGTGTTTTTCAGAGAATCATCTTCCAACAGATCTTCAATTTTAGAAAGTTTATCGTCAAAATAAACCCTAAGAAAACCCTTTTGCAAAAGAACAGCCAACTCCTCTTTCACTGTTCTGTCACTATGCGGATGCAGGGGACAATAAATAGTTACGGAGGTTTCTTCAGGCAATGCCGATATAAAGTTTACAACAGTTGTTACTGAGTCTCTTTTCACCTCCTGACCAGAAACTGGTGAGTATGTTTTTCCGACCCTCGAAAAAAGAAGTTTTAAGTAATCGTAAATCTCAGTAGAAGTACCGACGGTGGATCTGGGATTACTGGTTATAACTTTTTGTTCGATAGCAATAGCCGGTGCAATTCCTTTTATATAATCAACATCCGGTTTATTCATACGCCCCATAAACTGTCTTGCATACGAGGATAAACTCTCAACATATCTACGCTGGCCTTCTGCGTATAAAGTATCGAACGCCAGCGATGATTTCCCTGATCCCGACATACCTGTAATTACAACCAGCTTGTTTTTAGGTATGGCAACATCAATATTTTTAAGATTATGGACTCTGGCACCTTTTATGATTATATATTTCTTAGGATCTTTTTCTGATTCTGTACTCATGAAACCTTGCTGAACTTTTTCTCGTATATAAAAACAATAAGATTTTACACGGATTGTTTATGCGTCAAAAATACTACCAATTAGTGTAAACTTTTTTAAATAAATGTTTGTCCATACAATATTTTTGCTTATATTTGATAATACACACTGTACACACTTATCACAATTTAAACTAAAAGGAGAAGCTTATAGATACAACTCTACTTAAATAACTTTATTACTTACAATTGATTAAGGGGAATTTAAATAGGAGTCCTATGAAGCTTCAGGAAAAGAACGACCACGAGTTAGTACATATGTATATAACGGGTCAAGAGACATGTTTGGAAGAGCTGATTCGCAGACACAAATCCAAAGTTTACACATCTATATATATGCTGGTTAAAGACCAGTATTTGGCAGAGGATATCTTTCAGGACACTTTTATTAAAGTAGTTAATACTTTAAAGGCAGGTAAGTATAATGAAGAGGGTAAGTTTTTACCCTGGGTACTTCGAATTGCACACAATTTGGTAATTGACCATTTCCGAAAGGAAAAACGCACGCCGGTTATTACCAGCGGTGATGGTTTTGACATTTTTGATGTGCTTGGCTTTTATGATGAAAGCATCGAAGATAAGATGATCAGAGATCAGACCCATAAAGACTTAAAGACACTCATTCAGTTATTACCTGAAGAACAAAAAGAAGTTCTGATCATGCGTCATTACGGGGATTTAAGCTTCAAAGAGATCGCAGACATCACCCAGGTAAGCATTAATACTGCGCTTGGACGGATGCGTTACGCTTTGAATAATCTTCGAAAGATGATGCAAACAAAAGAAATGAGCCTGAAAATCAATTAGTTCAGAAAAAATTAACTTGTGGTAAAATATTAGATTTGCAATGCCGTTTAATTGGTATATTAACATCACCAAACGATTAACGGCATTGCTTATGTTACAAACTTCTACTACTGATTCTGAATTTAATTTATTTCCTTTACGGGGAATAAAGATAGCTCCCGTCATCACATTGAGCGTAGATGAGGAGGAATTTTACAACTCTATTAAAGAAGAGTTAAATAAAATTTCTTCTGAGCCATCGAAAGAGGCTGTCGACCGCATTCTTAGTCATTCTAAAACATTATAATAATCTATTATTTTGTTTTTTAGCTGCCTTTAATTAAGAGGCGGCTAATGTTTACTTTTGTGCATGCTTAAACAAGACCGTTTTAAAGCTTTTGTAGAGTACTTTTCTACTCATCAGCCAGATGCACAAACAGAACTTCATTATAATAATCCCTATCAACTTTTGGTAGCGGTGATTCTATCTGCTCAATGCACTGATAAACGAATCAATCAAATCACTCCCGCGCTTTTTGAGAAATATCCTGATGCCTTTACCCTGGCCAAAGCGAGTGCTGAGGAAGTATTTGAGTATATCCGTTCGGTAAGTTATCCAAATAACAAATCGAAACACCTCGTAGGTATGGCAAAGCTTTTGGTAGAAAAGTTTAACGGTGAAGTACCGTCTTCGATGGAAGACCTGCAAACTTTGCCGGGAGTAGGACGAAAAACTGCCAATGTCATTACGTCCATCGTCTTTGAAGCACCCGCATTGGCTGTGGATACACATGTTTTCAGAGTGGCAAACCGCCTAGGTTTAACCAGGAATGCTACCACTCCCCTTGCCGTCGAAAAACAATTGGTAAAATATCTGCCAGAAGATACTATCCGACACGCACATCATTGGCTTATTTTACATGGCCGCTATATCTGCCAGGCCAGAAGACCAAAATGTGAAATATGTCCTATTTCATGGTTTTGCAAATACTATGAATATCAGCAAACTGCCACTGCTCTGACTAAAGCCGCTGCCGCCGAGCGTAAAAAAGAAAAAGCGCTGAAAGCGCGTAAAAAAACTAATAAACTTTCAACAGTGCTGAAGAAATTCGAAGTAAAAGAATAAATTTAGAAGAAGCAAAATAAAAATTGATAAAAATTTTAGCATTCTGCAATTAAATCCTACATTCGCAATTAACAAACTAAAATAATGAGCAACGCAGATAAATTAAAAGCACTACAGCTTACTCTTGATAAATTAGAAAAATCATACGGTAAAGGCACCATCATGAAGCTTGGTGATACTGCTGTTGAGACCACGGATGCTATTTCGACAGGTTCGTTAACCCTGGATATAGCCTTAGGTATAGGTGGACTACCAAAAGGACGTGTAATTGAGATTTACGGGCCGGAATCGTCAGGAAAAACCACCTTGGCAATTCATGCTATAGCCGAAGCTCAGAAAAAAGGAGGCATAGCTGCATTTATCGATGCAGAGCATGCCTTTGATAAATATTATGCAAAAAAACTAGGTGTCGACATTGAGAATCTTCTAATCTCCCAGCCGGATAATGGAGAGCAGGCCTTAGAAATTGCTGACAACCTTATTCGCTCTGGAGCTATTGATATAATTGTAATTGACTCTGTTGCTGCTTTAGTACCGAAGGCGGAGATAGAAGGCGAAATGGGTGACTCGAAAATGGGATTACAAGCCCGTTTAATGTCGCAGGCTTTACGTAAACTAACAGGTACTATTTCAAAAACAGGTTGCTGCTGTATTTTCATTAACCAGTTACGCGAAAAAATTGGTGTTATGTTTGGAAATCCGGAAACAACAACCGGTGGGAATGCACTTAAATTTTACGCATCTGTACGTCTGGATATCAGAAGGACCTCTCAAATTAAAGACAGCGAAGAAGTTTCTGGTAACCGTGTTAAAGTAAAAGTTGTAAAAAATAAAGTTGCTCCTCCGTTCCGTATTGCTGAGTTTGATATCATGTTTGGTCAGGGTATTTCTAAGGTTGGCGAGATAATTGACCTGGGGGTAGATTTTGAAATTATCAGGAAATCAGGATCCTGGTTTAGCTATAACGATACCAAATTAGGTCAGGGACGGGATGCAGTAAAGCAGCTTATTTTAGACAATCCTGAGCTTATGGAAGAGCTAGAAACTAAAATCAGGGAAACCGTTACAGGTGAAAAACTTGAGGAAGTTTTAGGAAGAGACTAAGAAATTATATATAATCTTAAGTGAAAAATCCAGGCAAGAAACCTGGATTTTTTTGTTAAATTAAATCAAGAATGCAGATCCATTTCTGAATTCCAAAGTATTTCAAGTTCTTTCACATGAGTTTTACGAATTGATCCCTGGCCTGTAGGGAAGAGTAATCCTGTCATCCGGAGAGCAACAGTGTCTAGACAACCGTTTTCGACTCATCAATAGATAAGATTAGAACGTAATGAAAATGGATCTCCTTTTTATTGGCTTCAAATTACGGGTTCGGTGTCCTTTGCCCGACACATCTTCCAGTTGCAATACATCACCTGCTGCAAAACGGCGTTTCTCGCCAAGCGAAGACTCTATTTCAATTTCTCCATCTAAAAGAATAATAAACTGCCTCTCTGGCGCGGTATGAAATTCATAATCATAGTCTGCATTGACCTGCCTGAATATCAAACTTTTGACCGGAAACTTCTGAGATAGATATCCAATAGGTCCGGAAGAGATTAAAGGTACACTTATGTCTTCAAAATGTGTATCGCCATTGTGATCGGCATATATCCTGGTAATAATAAACTCATCCATAATTTATTTTAGCTCTCAACGAGCAAACGATTCCATTCCGGATGCCGCTTCAGAAATGCCTTCACATACACACATAAAGGAACCAATTGCAATTGATTTGCCTCAAGATAAAGTAAGGTCTTTTCGACCAAGGCAGCCGCAATACCTCTGCCTTCAAGCTCTTTCGGAACTTCCGTATGCAACAAATAACTTTTGTTGTCTTTCATCTTATAATCAATAAAAGAACGTTTCCCGTCTATAAACAATTCGAAATTATGACGCTGCTCATTGTTAACCAATTCGACTTCTTCGTATTTCATCTATACCAAAATTAATTGATTTGCCAGTTTAATTTCCTCCTGCTGAATTGTATGCATGCGTCCTTTGTACACCTGTAAAGAAACTTCGGCATGCATTTCTTCTAATATTTTAGCTGTTTCTTCTACCCGTGATAAAGGAACATGAGGATCCGGATCGCCAGTGGTGATTAGAATTGGAGTATGCGCAAAGTCGCCCCTGTATTTTGTTCTTTCCAAATGCTCACCAATTAACCCGCCCGTATAAGCAATTATCCCGCCATAAGCCGCTGCATGCCTGCTTACATATTCGAGTGCCAAACATGCTCCCTGAGAAAAACCTAAAAAAAAGATTTTATGAAGCGGAATTCCCCCGGATACGATTTCTTTCACCAATGTGTCCAGTAGTTTAAGTGCCGAGTCTAAAGCCGGTTGATTTTTCTCGACCGGAGTTAAAAAGCTGTAGGGATACCAGCTGTTATTTGTAGCTTTTGGTGCAAAAATTGCCGCATCCTCAAGATTGAGGTAATCGGCTAAAGAAGCAATACTTTCCGCGCTGGCGCCTCTCCCATGCAGCATAATTATAGCTTTTCGCGCTTTGTTAAGCGGAAGGCCTCTTTCTTCTATTTGCTTGCTATGAGTGTACATCCTTTTAGTCTAATATGGCTAAACGTTCAGTGATTTCTTTGCGGTGGCCTTCGTATTGTGACGGTAATTTTAGGCCCGATCCTAATTCTTCTACTGATTCATCTGTAGCAAAACCGGGGTTATCTGTAGCTATTTCAAATAACACCCCACCTGGTTCGCGGAAGTATAAGGAATAAAAATAATTCCTGTCAATCTTCTCAGTAATATGCAGGCCTGCTTCTAAAACTTTATCTCTGAATTTCATCAAGACATCTTCGTTTTGAACTCTGAATGCCACATGGTGCACTGAGCCTCCTGCAACATGACCTACCACTTCACCTGGAACTTCTACTATATCTACAATATTTGCATTGTCAACTGCGTCAGTAACAAACCTATAGCGGTTTACATGGTTTTCTAATAGTTTATAACCAAATATATTTGTCAGCACATCAGCGGTAGGCTGAAGTTTGTTAGTATTAATGGTTATATTATGAAATCCTTTTGTTGCATATTTTGCGGAAATTTCTTCAGTTTCCCAGGGTAAACGATTATCCGCATTTTTGGAAACGGTCAACTCAAACTTCAAACCATCAGGATCAAGAAAGGTAAGGTATTGCTCACCAAATTTTTCGAACACCTTATTGTAAATAACGTTATGTTTCTCAAATCGGTTTAACCAGAAATCAAGGCTATCTTCCGGCACAGAATACCCGATTTCTGTTACCTGACGAGTGCCGCGTCTACCGGCCTGAATTCCTTCCATTGGAAAAAATGTTAAAATTGAGCCGGGTGTACCTACTTTATCACCATAATAAAAGTGATAAGTATAAGGATCATCAAAGTTCACCGTTTTTTTTATCAGGCGTAAGCCTAAAATGTTTGTATAAAAATCGTAATTGCGTTTTGCCTCACCTGCTATCGCTGTGATATGATGAAGTCCTAATATTCTATCTTCCATCTTGTTCTTATTAAAATTGTCGTTTCTTGTAATTGTTTAACAAAATTACGACGAACATGAAGCCTCACTCTTGATGTATGATAAGAACTTACTTCTTCTTGAAAATTTGCGTTTTAATGCGACTTAATGATTCAGGAGTGATGCCCAGGTAAGATGCAATTTGTTGTTGAGGTACTCTTTGAGGTATAGATGGATACTTTTTGATAAATTCCAGATAGCGGGTTTCTGCCGAATGTGAAACAGTGGAATAAAACCTGCTTTCTAATACTGAGTAGGCCCGTTGCAGCATAATACGAAAAACGCGCTCCAGACTCGGAATCTCCTGATAAAGTCGTTCCTTGCTCTCAAAATCTATAGTAAGAAGCTCAGTATCTTCTAAAGTTTCTATAAACAGGTTTGATGGCTTTTGCTCACTAAAGCTACCGATATCACTAATCCACCAATCTTCTACGGCAAATTGTAAAATCACCTCATCCCCATTCTGATCTATATAATATTTTTTTACACAGCCTTTAACAATATAAGCTTCGAATTTACACACCTCACCCTGTTGCAAAAGCAGGGTCTTTTTTCTGACCGATCTGCTTTTAAGTCTGGAATGAAAAATCTCTAACTCTTGCTGGTTTATACGAGCGCAACGACTGATATGCTGGTCAATTTCTTCAAACATTGACCAAATATAAAATTCCTATTTAAATATAAATTTCAGATCTGATTTGATTTGGATAGTACTTCTAGCCCGCCCTAGAGCAATTGAAGAAAAGAACACGGCTTTATAATAAAATCTACGACTAAAAAGTGAGACTTCTATCAGCAAAGTCCGAAAGAAAGGGCTATTCGGCTTCCGAATAGCCCTTTGAGATACAGAAAAAACTCTGATCGTCAGAACGTTCGCTAAGTTAACCCGATCAAGGCTTCGGCTTCAGATTAGGGTTAAGTTGTAACTCTTTTTCGTTATAAGGTAAGTACCAATTTTTAGACTCAGCTAAAGTCGCTTCCAAATATGCGTGCTGAGAAACCGGAGCACGTCTTTTTATCGCATCAATAAGTACCTGAGGAGAATCGCGGTGTTTAGCCATCCTCATTAAGGCATACCATCTTCTTCCTTCAAATCCCAGTTCGAGTCCAAATTCTCTTAAGATAATATTTTCTATCTGTTCGGTTGATGATGCGGTAGTAATCCTTTGAGGATTCGTTGTCGCATCAGCTGCAACAACTCCAGCCCGATTTCTTATAGAATTAATACGTTGGATGGCCAAGCCCTTTTGCCCCAAGCGGTTTAATGCTTCGGCCCACATCAGGTAGAGGTCTCCCTGCCTGTAAACATGCCACATCGCCTCACTTTGGTAAGGCTCTCTCACCGGAGCTGGAACATCCAGGGTTGCCGGAGCGACTCGTCCTAAGGCTAAAAACTTCCAGATCACCGGAGCGCTCCCCAGCCTATTATAATATGGAGCACTCCCTACATAGGAGTAACCAAAACCTCTATATATTTCGTCGGTTGTGTTCGTAGTTTTAATAGTTGGATAGCTGGGATTATACGTTTTAATGGCAACATCTGAAGGAGCTACCATATATTTCCCCCCCGAAGCAGGATCATTTGAGGTGAACATCATTAAAGGGCTAATTTCCCGGCTTGCATATGTGAAGTTTACATCAAACATCGGTTCATTAAAAGGGTTGGTATTGTAGAAGAGCGATATCCACTGTTCGCCTGAATTCAGAGGCCCATTATTGTAACGTCCGGTATTAAAAAAATTCTGACAGGCCGCGGCAGCCTCGGCATATTTATTGCGCCACAGGTAAACTTCTGCCTGCAGGGCGCAAACAGTACCTTTGGTTGCACGCAGACGGGTTTGCTCTGGACTTTCCCGGACTCCAGCATCAAATGTATTCACCACATTTATCACCACATCTGTATATTTATATGCTTCTAATAGATCAGCTTCTATACTGTCTAAGACCACATCCTGAGATGTCGCGCCTACATACTTTACTTTCGAAATATCGTCAACAGTTTCCATGATCAATGGCACATCGCCGAAACTGCGTACCAGATAGAAATAGCCCAGTGCCCTTAAAAATTTCAACTCGCCGAGGTACTGCTGCATCACAGCAGTGGTGAAGTAATTAGCATCTTTGGGCACCCGCGGAACATTCTCTATGGCATAATTGGCCCGATTAATCAGATCATAATAACTATTCCATTCGGTATATTTATTAGTCGAACTTACGCGATGTTCTGCCAGCTCGATTATATCTTTATCAGCACCGGTGCCGGGCTTAACCCAATCGGCCCGCACTTCTCCTAATATAAACTCTTGCGCTACTATAGGCTGTAATGCCTGGTAAGTTCCGCTTAGCATAAACTGAGCGTCCCAAAAGTTCTTCAAAAAATCCTTATCGTTTATAACATCCTTCGGCTCCACTTCAAGAAAGTCGCATGAAGGGGCCGCCAACAGGATAGCACCCAAACTTATAAACATCAACTTCCGGAGCTTGCTTCTATTAGAATATATTTTCATAATATTTTATTAAATCTTTAACTATTTACTACAGACCCAGTTTAACGCCGATTAAAAAGGACCTTAACTGAGGCAAATTACCGTAGTCTACTCCATATATCGTCGAATTCACAGCGCTTCCCACTTCTGGTCCATAGCCTTTATATTTTGTGAATGTATAGAGATTTTGTGCTGTCAAATGAATTCGTGCACTTTTAAAAGTACCACGCAGAGCTCCAGCAGGCAAATTATAACCCAGGGTTACTGCCTTGAAACGAGCATACGACCCATCTTCTAACCAACGGCTGGAGAAGCGACTGTTACCAACAGCATCACCGTGTAACACCCTCGGCATTTCCGTGATATCACCCTCTTGTTTCCAGTGGGCACTTACAGTGGTTGCTTGGTTGTCGTAGGTCGACATAGATTCCAGTGAAGCTCTCCGGGCGTTGTATACCTGGTTACCTAAAGCAAAATCCATAAATACGTTTAGATCTAAGCGCTTGAAAGTAAAGGTATTTGAGAAGCCCCCAAATACATCCGGATTTGTGTTTCCGATCACCTTCATATCACCCTGATCTATTTTACCATCCTTGTCAACATCTTCAAAAATGATATCTCCTCCCTGAAAAGGGAAAGTATCTTCAGCTCCGTTTTTCACTTTCACATCACTACTATTGGCATAAACACCCAAAGCATTGTATCCGTAGAAAGCTCCAACTGAATTACCAACCTGCACAATTCCCTGATAATTTCCGTAGTTGTTTACAGGGTTCATCAGGTCTGGCAGCGAAAGGATCTCATTTTTATTAAAAGCTGTAGTAATAGCAGTTTGCCAGTTAAAAGCTCCTGTTGCAACCTTTCCAGTAACCGACAATTCGATTCCTTGATTTCTTACCGCACCACTGCTTACCAGATAGGTACCTATCCCGTTTATTCCAGGTATATTTATGGTATTTATCAGATTAGTAGTTTTCTTATTGTAGAGATCAGCACTCAATGCAATGCGATTATTCAGGACACTGAGATCCAAACCAACATCGAACTGACTCGTTTCCTCCCACTGCAGATCCGGATTACCAAGTATGTTAAAACGCACTCCCGCATAACCACTGTAAGGAGCAGTCACCAGTGCATTGTAAGCTCCAAGATGGCCTACTTCCTCATTCCCGGTTAAACCATAGCTTGTTCTTACCTTTAATTCGTTAACTATTGAACTTCCTTCTAAAAATGGCTCTTTACTTAAAAGCCAGGAAGCAGCTACCGAGGGGAAATATCCCCAACGTTTTCCTTTAGCAAATCTGCTTGAGCCATCTGCTCTTAAATTAGCACCAAGGGAATATTTCCCTTTATATGAATACTGAGCATGGCCAAAAAAAGACAAAAGTCTCCAACGCGGATCTGAACTGCTTAGCGAGTCCAAAAGCAGTTTATTGTTTGTGGTTACTGTGTTAAACTCGTCGGAGGCCGAGTTAACTACCAGAGCATATCGGGTCTCCTGCGCGGTAGTTTGAAACGCATTTCCAACAAAGGCCGACACAGCATGTTCGCCAAATGTTTTATTGTAGCTAAGAACGTTTTCATTCATCATCATTATCTCGGTACCGTTATTTTCCGAGGACGCTCTTATAATGTATCTGTCGGGAAGGAATCCTGCGGAGGGTCTGAAGCGCGATTCGCGCAGGCGAAATAAATCCGCAGCCAGCCCGAGACGAAGATTCAAATACGGTGAAAAGGTATATTGACCGGTAACTCTGCCAACGATACGGTTGGTACTGTTCTTATTAGACATTCGGTTAATTACAGAATAAGGATTGCTTCGTCCGACGTAATCCGCACTGTCAATATCTCGTGTATCCAATCCTGACATATCTTGTTGAAAGGAGGCGAGAGTAGGGCTTTTTAATACCGCTAAATACAGCGGATTCGTATTAAAGTTGCCACCTTCATCTTTTAGTCTTTTGTCAGATCGGGTAAAGGAAACGCTATTCAGAAAACTTAGTTTGCGACCTACTTTATAATCAAGATTGAGACGCGTGGTGAAACGGCTATAGTCCGTATTTTCAACCACTCCCCCCTGCTTGGTATAGCCAACGTTAAGTGAATATCTTGCAACAGCATCTCCGCCCCGGAGTTTCAGATGATAATTATTATACAGACCTCCTCTTGAAACCTGGTCTTGCCAATCTGTGTTGTTATTGTATCGCTCTACCTGACTGGCAGGAGTAGATACCAATAAATAACGTCCGGCGCCATTTTCAATTTGTTGTGGGGTTAAGCCCCGGGCCTGTTCCTTTTCAAGCATAAACGCTCTGTACTGATCCGCATTAAAAACAGATATCGGATCAGGGGCATTCATAATTCCAGTTGTTCCCGAAAAATCCAGATAAGTTTTTCCGGTGGTACCACCATAAGTGTCAAGAATAATCACGCCATTCGCTCCGCGCATTCCATAAATGGCAGTTGCTTGAGCATCCTTCAAAACAGTTATAGCTGCGATATCTTCGGGATTAATATCAGCCAAGGGATTATTATCAGCATTAAGGGCCAGAGGAGTACTAAACCTGGATACTTTAACAGGCACTCCATCAATAATGTACAAAGGAGTAGTCCCAGCGTTAAAGGTAGACATCCCCCTAATGTTGCTTATCGCTCCGGAGCCAGGAGCACCTGAGGTATTAACCACGTGCAAACCAGCAACCTGACCCTGGAGCAAAGCATCGATGGAGATAGGCGTCAGCTCTCTTATCCGGCTTTCCTGCACTGGAACAACAGCTCCTAATGTATTCTCTCTTTTGATACGTTGATATCCGATGTTGATATCCGTTTCGGTGCTTTGATTATCTTGAAGCATCGATCTTCTAAGACTTTGAATGATCGAATCTGCGTTTGTAGCCGCTTTTTTCGGATTTTCCTGGCCGCTAACTGTGTGATTGAAGCTAAGGAGCCCTACAATCACCAACACCGGAATATTAACCGAATAGAGTCTAAGTTTAAACATATAGAAAAGTTTATAATTAAAAATCGTTAAAAATATGATGGCTCGACAGTCAGCAGGAGGCCTTAAAGCACCTTTGCAGGATTGCTGACTGACATAACTTAATCAAATCTGATTACTAATGTATTATCCGTCAATTTACGGGGGTGAGCACCATCACGTCCAGAGCAGCACCTGCAACTCTCGAAGCCTGCGCGACAAACTTAATTCGCTTATCCCCACTTGTCGTAAAATTATAGGTGCCAATTACCAGATTTTGATGAAAGGTTGTACCTGTGCCATAATTCAAAACCCCTCCAATCCTGTCTTCATTATGCATCATCTGGAAATCACCACGGCTACCCGCCTTATAGTTAATTGCAAAGCTATATTTCCCTTTTCGCACATTTCTGACTATCGTTACTAGAGAATCGTTTGGTGAATCAGGGCCAAAAAACAGGTGAACTATTGTTCCGCCTCTAGGGTGGTTAAATTCGTTAAACAAGCGCCAGTTTCCAGAAGCCTGTGTTGTCGGCGCAGGCGGAGCTGTTGAAGAAACGCCGTTAATTCCAAAAGCAAAATTTGTTGCCGTGCTAAAACTGTGTACAATTTGGGTGCGCGGAATGTCAGAACGAAAAACCAGGGGTTTATCTACATTGTGCAGAACTCCATTCCTCATGATAACATCGCTGGCAGAGAAATCAGTATCGTTGTTAATAAACTTGGGTGCAGCAAGATCGAAATACAGATATTCGTCGCCGTTCAAAGAAAGAATTGTATTTCCCCAAGTCTCATTAACTTTTATAAGTGGTATTGCAGGCGTGAGGAAAGAATAACTGGCACTAAAATTACCCCCCTTGATTATATGATACTTCATGCGATTTTTCAATTCAGCAAGCGGCATGTTATCAAAAGTTGTAATTCCAGCGGCTTTCAGAACATCGTTAGTCTCAGCAAATAAGGTTAACCGTATTCTTTCATTAAGTTGATTTGTGAGATTTGTAAGAGTATCCATCAAGCCGGCCCGTTGCAAACCGCCAATCATTATGCTATATCGATCGCTGTTTTGAACAAGAAATTGTCCGATGGTTAGAGTTGGCGGATCTAAAACACCATCCATCTTATGAACAAAGCCATTTGCAAATTGAAGGTCTGTTTCATAGACCTTCGCTTTACCGTTTGCCACAGAATTAAACTTGTATCCCTTGGATACATCCAGAGTGATATAATCGCCTCTTCCTGTAGGCACTGGTTGAGGGCCCTGTATAAATTCAGCCGCCTTAAGGCGCGTTGGAAGAATATGATAGGCCATAATTGTTTTCAATTCTTCTACTGTAAATTGACTCAGGCTGGTTTTTCCGGCATTGCGCAAAAATTTCTTAAAGCCATTATTATCCGGAGCAAAGAAGGTGAATGGACCGAATGTATTGAGGGTACTTGCCATTTTCGTAATATCCAGCGCCTCAACAGTAAGACTCAACGAAGTGTCCTTACGAAGCATATCCATCATTAGCACGCTCCTGTCCTGCTCCTGAAAAGAGAACTCCTCTTTTTGACAAGCGTTTAGAACAACCAGCACGGCAAGCACTATCATGCTAAAAATTGCCCCTTTTATTCTGCTACTGAATGTCTTATATTTTTTCATAATCATAATTTTTAAACTCAGCGCCATATTATACGGCGGTTATTTATAGTAAGGGTTCTGCACCAGGTTAGGGTTCTTGTTTAACTCATTTTGAGAAATAGGCAAGTACCAGCCCCGGGGGTCAATAATCCTCGCCCGGATAGCTTTTCGGTCACCAACCGCACGACTCAGGAGAACTTTATTAATTAATACATCGGGGCGATTGTCGTTTTGCGCCACCCTAAGCAGATCAAACCACCGTTTACCTTCCATCGCCAGTTCCATAGCCCGTTCGTTGAGGATAACATCGACAAGGAAATTTGTATCCGGATCAACGATATCGTTAAATGGATCCAGACCAGCCCGAACGCGTATTTGATTTATTAACAGTAAGGCCTCATTTCTCTCGGCAACTCCCAGGTGCGCCAGTGCTTCCGCACGCATCAGCATAACATCTGCAAGTCGATACACGATAAAATTAGGGTCGTTGGTTGGCCTGCCGATATCCTGATTATTAAGTCCGGCGTACTTCCAGAAAGGCCTCCCGTTTCCCCTGTCTACAAACGTGTTCTTGATCCCCCGAACAAGATCATTCTCCTGGGTATAGATAGTATACAGGGTGTTATTGAGTTCGAAGCTTCCGGCAAGCCCTTTCAAACTATTATTTTCATTGAGCCGGAAATCGAATTGAACTTCAAAAATGCTTTCTGTAGTGTTTTTCTGACCAAACATATTAAACCAGTTTTCGCCAGACACCAAGGAATATAATGCATTGTTATCAATCACCTTCTTAGCTGCGCTTGCAGCGTCTGCATACTTCGCACGCCATAAATACACGTCGGTCTGCAAGGCATTCACAGCTCCCTTCGTCACCCTTCCCCTGGTTTTTTCGTTCGTGCTATACTCTACGTTAGCCATTTTCTCTGCCAGTGTTAAGTCGGCCTCTATCTGATCAAGAATTGTTGCAGCGCTTGACTTTGGCAACCGGTAATTTACTTCATCGTTAGCGGGAGCTTCTAACATCAGTGGCACTTCGTTGAAGGTTCTCACCAAATAAAAATAGCCTAGTGCTCTTAAAAAAAGAGCTTCGCTCACTATGGCATCACTTTCCTGCTGCGTAAAACGGGCATCCAGAGAAGGAATTGCCGGTACTGCCTCAATCACTGTATTTGCCCTGGCAATCATCAGATAAACATGATCCCATGTAAGAACCGGCTTAGTGATATCGAATAAATGATCGTAGAGGTCAATAAGACTGAGAGTGCTGGCGTTAGTAGTTGAAACTGCGGTCACTAAATCTGCCCGGCTTTCTCCCCAATTTAAGAATTCGTCAACATTAAGTTGCAGGGCGTCGTAAACACCTATTATTGCTGCGTTGGCATCTGCCTCGGTTTTGAAAAAGTCTTCCCTCGTTAAAGAATTATCTGGTTTCTGGTCCAGAAATTTTTCACAACCTGCCAAAAAGCTGGCGATACCGAAGAGAACCACAGCGGCTATCCATTTATTATTTTTTATGATATTCATTCTTTTATTCATTTAAGGAACATTATACTTAGATGTAAATCTTAAAACCTTAGATTCAAGCCCAGGGTTGCTCCCATTGTCTGGGGGGTAAGTCCACGGTCTATTCCTATAAAGGCTGGGTTACTACCAACTTTTATTTCCGGATCAGCACCAGTGTACTTGGTCCAAGTCAAAAGATTATTCCCGGTAATGAATGTATCAAGGCCTTTTACTTTGAATCCCTTCAAGAATTCTGTGGGAACCCTATATGTCAGTGTAACAAACTTCAACCGTGCATACGAACCGTCTTCTATCCAACGGGAGGAACCATAGGTATTTCTGCCATCCTCGCGAAGAGCCCGGGGCATAGTCGTAACATCGCCCTGTTTGCGCCAGCGCTGCAGAGTAGTTACCGCCTGATTGTTGGTATTTATCATACTTTCAAGATTGTAGCGCATTCCGTTGATTATATCGTTACCGTATTGAAACTGAATAAAAAATCTCATTCCGAAATTTTTGTAGCTGAATGTATTATTAAATCCTCCGAAGAAGTCTGGATTAGCATTTCCGATTAATACCCGGTCTTGTCCGTTTATAATTCCGTCATGATTAAAGTCTTCATAAATAGCGTCTCCTCCTTTGAAGGACAAACCGGTTTCGCTATCGATTTTCATGATACGCGGAGTAGTTCCGTCAAGTTCATAAACTATGTTGCCATCTGCATCGTTTACGGTGGCATCAGCATCGTAAGCGTAGACACCTTTAAAAACTAAACCGTAATACGTACCAAGCGGATCTCCTTGCTTAACTTGTGAAGAGAAACGTGCGTAATTGTCTGTAAGGTTTAAAGTACCTCCTGGCAGCGATCTTACCTCATTCTTATTATGACCAATATTAAAGGACATATTCCAGGTGAAGCCATTCTTCTTTTTAGCTTTGATGGCATCAAGGCTTAAATCAAACTCAAGCCCCCGGTTTCGGATTGTACCCAAATTGGTTAAATAAGAATTTGCATTCCCGAAATTGGATATCCAGTTTCCGGCCAGGCCAGCAGAGCCGGGAACAATAAGGGGATATAAGAGGTCCTTTGTATCTTTATTATACCACTCTGCTGTTATAAGGAGCCGCTTTTTAAACAACTCCATATTAAGTCCCAAATTGGTGGTCTCACTGGTTTCCCAGCGAAGGTTCAGTAATTGAGGATTATTTTGGCTTACCCCGTTTGCCCCTCCGTAATTACTTCCGGAATTAAACTGACTGATATAAGCGTAATTGGCAATATTTGAATTACCCAACTGACCCCATGATGCTCTTAATTTCAAATCGCTGATAAACTTTAGCTTTCCGAAGAATGGTTCACCAGAAACCCTCCAGTAACCACCAACAGAAGGGAAAACAGCGTACCTGTAATCATTGCCGAACTTCGAAGAGCCATCACGTCTTACGGTGAAGTTAATCCCGTATTTATCATTATATACAAAATCGGATTTAGCGAAGAGGGAAACAATGGTTTCTTTCGCCCGTTCGCTAACCGTCTCGCGGTAACTTGCAGTAGATCCGATTGTCTGCACCTGACCTGAGGCTGATCCCGATCCGCTTATAAGCAATCGATCAGAACTAAATGTATTAAAGGTGCTACCTAAAATAATCTGGGTTTTGAGTTTCTCTTTAAAAAGCTTATTATAAGTCAGGTAATTATCTACGATCATTTGCACCCGCTCATTCTCGCGTGCATCTACCCGGTTAAAATTCGAATTATTCCATATCTCTCCTGTGGCTTCGGGTGGAAGAAACAGCATTCCGCTTTCTCCGAGAAAATCGATCGAAGCATTGCTTCTGAACTTCAGTGCCTTGGTAATATCATATTCACCATAAATATTGGGCTTCAAATTGGTGCTGTATGCATCGTTACTGACAGTAGTGGCATTGGCCAAGGGATTGTCAGTACCGCTTACCCCTGGTAGAGAGAAAAAAGTAGGCAGCGGGTTTCCATCAACATCTACGTCGTAAGCGGGCATAGCCGAAGAACGGATTAGCGCAACCTCATAAACATTCTGGAAGTTGTAATTGGTGTAATTATTCACTTTACTTCTTGCGAATGAGGTATTCGAGCCGAAACGTAGCCTGTCGGACACATTATAATCAAGATTAAAGCGCCCGGTAAACCTCTGGTTGCCGGTATTAATCATACTTCCGGTTACGTCTGTATAGGATGTGCTGAAACTATAGCGCAAGCTTTCACCTCCTCCGTTAACCGCAAGGTTATACACCTGATTAGATCCTGTTTGTTTCAGAAGCGACATCCAGTCTGTATTAGCCTGGTAATACTGGTACATTGGATAACTGGGATCATCCACCAGAGGCAATAATGTTGCGCCACCCGGATTGATGTTACCGAAGTTTTGTTCGGCTTCCAGTCGCATTACTTTATACGCAGAACCATCAAGCACAGGAATAGAAGGAGGCCCCTGCTGAAGGCCGAACTGAGTATTAAATGCAATGTTAGTAAAGCCTTTGCGCCCACGCTTAGTGGTAACCATAATTACTCCTCCGGCAGCCCTTGCACCGTAGATGGCAGCGGCATTTGCATCCTTCAAAATATCAATACTCTCTATATCAAGGGGGTTAATATCTGCGATTGGATTAATCCGGGCTACATTGGCTCCCTCATTTGTATTATCAAATGGAGTTGAAATAATCGGCACCCCGTCTATTACATATAAGGGATCGTTTCCTGCAGCCACCGAGCCTGCGCCGCGGATACGGATATCCACTCCGGCTCCCGGATCACCCGAATTGGACGTAATCTGGACTCCAGAGGCTCTTCCCTGCAGCATTTGGTCAATTGAGGTGGCGGGTTGCTCTGCCAGCACTTCGGCTTTCACCGTAGATACCGCCCCGATGATGTCTCTTGGACTGGTTGTACCGAAACCTGTTTGCACCTTTTCCTCTCTCTTACCCACTATTGCTACTGTTTCTAATTCTTCAGAAGATGAAGTTAGAGATGCATTGATGACGGTTCGACTCCCGATATTCTCTTCCTTGGAGTTGAACGTGATATACGAGAAACGAAGTTTGTTCTTGATATCAGATACTCGTAAGGAATAGTTGCCACTTTCGTCGGTGACCGTTCCACTTACCTGACGGTTATTCTCGTTAACTTCTACAACGGTGGCACCAGTGAGCGGTAAATTGGAAGGCTTTTCGGTCACCTTCCCCTTTATCAGAGCAGACTGCCCCATTACGGGCCGCCAGAAGCAGAACAGCGCCAGCAGAATAAAAAGGCTTTTTGTAATTTGTAATTGTTTCTTCAACATAGTAATCTTTTTTAAAATCTACCCAAAGGGCTTAATACTATAATTTCTCTCAAAATCTACATAAATGGCAATAGAACCTTGTTTACCTTATACACATAGCCCTTTGACGATGGTCCGATACTTACTGCAGGGAATTGAACCGTAGCAACGATGCCGCCCTGACTTCTAACTGTGGTCACACCATTACTGGTGGAAAAAACCAATTGCTGTGTATTACCCAGATCACTGTCTTTGGTACCTGTTAAGGCTGCTTGGTTCAAATTTGAGTTGATCAGATGATGTCTGATAAGGGCGGTGAATTGAGTGGAAGTAAGTTGAGCACCGTTTAAGAGGCGCCTCTTTACATCAATACCTGCTTCTATAAAAGCAGCGTTAGTCGGAGCAAAGAAAGTACCGTCTTTTGAAGAAAGAGCCCAGGTGCCCATTACACCTGCCTGCTGTAGAGCGGCCATAAACATAGAAAGTTCGGGATCAGTCATAGCTTTCCCAATGGCACTCTTTAACCGGTCTGATTCTGGGAACGTGATATTAATTACGTGAACAATTCCGTTACTGGCTTCAACATTCTTCCTTGTAAATCTGGAGTCGGGCAGAGCCGGAACAGTTTCACTATTGACGGTTCTGAGTACAACCGGCCGTGCTATAAGCTCAGAGGCCAAAATATTCCTGCCGGTGAGGAAATACGATTCGAGTACTCCCTCGGCATATGAAGGGGATAATAGTTTTATATCGTTTCCCACCCTGGCCAGTGCAGGAGCAAGGTAGGCGTTTAGTGCAGCGTTAGAGGGCAATAATACAGTTGTATACACAGGATCGCCTCCCTGATTACTCACTTCGTTATTTGCGCGATACTCCAATGAAGTATTTACGTCCGTTAAAAGAGGATAGGTCTTGAAAAAAACAGAGTCTATCCGCCCATCACGATCTCTGTCATAACTATTTCTACTGTCATATGCACTATCGGCAGTCAGCTGCATCAACTTATAAAAAGTACTCTCAGCAAACTCCTGATCGTTCTGAAGGACTTGCTCCAAGTTGGGCAGAGGGACTAAAACTTGTCCGATACCATGGATTACCCCGTTGTCGGCATCTATGTCCCTTAAAGAATTTATAACCGATACCCCATTTATTTTTAAAGTATTCTCGGTAAGAACATCAATTTTAACGAACTTTTTATTGCGGGTAAGGTAAAGTTCACTTTTGGCATCACTGTTATAGCGTGCCTTCAGATCATAATAATACCACATGTTGTTAACAATATGGAAACTCAGGATACTAAACAACTGATCGGTCGGAACATCAGCGATAGAAGTATATCCACGTTCAGTGAAGAAACTCTTGAAGGCCTCATTAGTCGGAGCGAAAACTGTGTACAAACCGCCCTTATTCACAAACTGATCAATTTGTGTACGCTCTAACCCTTCAACGAAAATACTGAACTCGGGATTGTCCTTGAGTTTGTTATAGAGATAACCACCTTTCGGCTTTCCCTTGTCCCAATATTCGTCAAACCCATCTTTGCATCCGGACACTAAAACTGATGAAAATAGCACCAGGGCCCATAATGGGCGAGAGAAGAATTGTCGTTTTAAATGTCTTAACATCTTACGTTAAATTAATATAGTTTTATTATTAGGTATTATTCGTATCTGCATCCGTATTGCTATTAATACAATAATTAAGATGCTCCAATTCTGGCCTATATTCTATTATGAGCTTCTTATTGTCTGCACGCCCCCCTTGTGAAGAAACTTAGTTCTACCCCTTAGTTTTTCATCCTAATTATCGTAAGGTGAATGAGCATTCAAACCGCCTGGCAGGGGGTTCGATGAAAGTGGAAACATAATTGCTTTCACAACGCATCAGTTCAAGTACAAAATCAGGATGTTATAACTTTAGGTTTTTAATAAACTTAATCTAGGCTCTCATCATCGTTAGTTTATTGGCCTGGTCTATACCACCAAATATAAATGCGAGGAAAATAGGCGACGGGAAGTTTTGTGCAAATAAATGCGACAAATGTTTTTAATACATAAATCACTGAAAATAAGCTACTTAATTACGTAACGAACTTTATGGAGAACATTTTGAAGCCACTTGATTAGTCGGTTTGACTTACTTTTATTTCAGCAGACTTTCTTTTTAAACTCATAAATTCTGAGGGCAGCATATGGAATTTAGCTTTGAAGGATTTAGCAAAATAATTAGGTGTTGCAAAGCCTACCATATATGCAATCTGCGCCACGTTCATATCGCTTTTTTCCAGGAGAACTGCTGCTTTATCTAGCTTTACAGAGCGAATATACTCGACCGGTGACAGGCCTGTTAGCTCTAGAATCTTGTGATACAAGGAACCTCTGCTCATTCCTACATGCTTACTAAGATCTTCAACAGACAATCTTGGATTGTTCAGGTTTTCTTCGATATATAAAACCACCTTATTCAGCAATTTATCGCTGTAAGATTCTATAACAAGCTCGGGAGCCTGAACTTTGAACTGCCTGGTATAGGTATTTTTTAAGGTTCGGTTTAAAAGGAGTAGGTTTTTAATCTTGGCATTAAGGATTTCAAAATTAAATGGCTTGGTCATATAATCGTTTGCTCCTGTTTCAAGGCCTTTAATCTGCTCTTCCTCGGCCGTTAAAGCGGTCAGTAATATAATCGGAATATGACTGGTCCTCTTATCCCTTTTTATTTTCTGGCAAAGCTCTATTCCGTCCATAAGCGGCATATTTATATCACTGACA
Organism: uncultured Sphingobacteriaceae bacterium; assembly: GCA_946480915.1. Next base: position 84,475 of record CAMLLO010000018.1, read on the forward strand.
ATAATCTGAGGATGATATGCGAGTGCCTTCTGCCACCCCTCTTTGCCGTTCGGCGCTTCATATATTTTATAAAACGCTTTCAAGTTATCTTTCAGGTAAAATCTGAAGTCATCATTATCCTCTACAAGCAGAATGGATGGTCTTTCTAATTCGTCCGACCCTCCATCAGCAACCAAATTGCTGTCAATCGCCTCAGGGATATGCTCCGCGTCGGTCTCTACAGGCAGGACTTCTGTATTCTTCAAGGCTATCTCAACAGGAGCAAGAGGAAGGTGAATGATAAAACAACTTCCCTGTTCCAGTATGCTTTCTACATGAATTGTCCCACCATGCATTTTCACAAACTCCTTTGTAATTGATAAGCCAATGCCACTACCCTGATTCAAAATTGAAGTAGCTGTATCTTGTTGAAAAAAACGATCAAAAACCTTCTCCTTTTTATCCGAAGGAATACCAATCCCGGTATCGGTTACTTTTATTGTAATACAGGAATCTGCAAGAAGCCCCATGCAACCCTCTTTATCTACCTCCAGTGTGATAATACCACCTGATGGAGTGAATTTGAAAGCGTTAGATAATAAATTAAAAAGTATCCGCTCAACTTTATCGTGATCAAAGGATGTGTAAAAAGCCTCTAAGTGGCTTTTAAATATCAGGTTGATGTTCTTCCGCTCACTAAGGTCTTTAAAGGAATCACAAACTTCCTTTAGAAAAGACACCAGTTCGCCGTCTGATAAATGCAGGCTTAGTTCCTGTTCTTCCATTTTTCTGAAATCCAGAAGCTGGTTAACCAGGTTTAGAAGTCGTCTTGCATTTCTTTTTACCATTGCTAACTGACTGCCGGTGCGCTCATCTTTTTGCTCGGAAAGCATTCTTTCGACAGGGCCAATTATCAAGGAGATAGGTGTCCGGAATTCATGACTTAAATTGGTTAAAAACTTAATTTTCAACATATCAAGCTCATGCAGGCGTTCGGCTTCCTTCCGTTCCTGCTCTATCAATTGCTTTGCCTGATTTTTTTCCTGCTCAAGCCGAAACTTCCTTTTCAACTTTTGAATGCCCATGTATCTTATATACAGCAAGGAGCCTATAATTGCAAGGACATAAAATATATAAGCATAGATGGTTAGCCAAAAAGGAGGCCTTACATGAATAGTTATGGCGGTAGTTTTTCCCAGGTGCAGTCCGCTGGCGTTGCTAGCCCTAACTTTGAAAACATACTCTCCCGGATCGAGATTGGTGTAAGAAGCCGTTTTGGAATCTCCTACATGATTCCAGTCTTTATCAAATCCTTCCAGCTTGTAAGAATACCGGTACTGCTGCGGCGTCGAGAAACTAAGAGCTACAAAGCTAATGGAGAAATTTTTCTTATAGTCGAGATTGATTTCCTTAGCAATAGATATATGTTCTTCGATGGGTGATTCTTCTCCAGGAGTAATTAATGTGTTGTCGACCTTCAATTCCGTAATCAGAACAGGAGGCACATCTAGTTTGGTCTTTATATTCCCCGGATAGAAATAATTGAACCCATCTACACCGCCAAAAAACAATTCTCCGCGAGATGTTCTCAATCCAGCTCCTGAATAAAAATTACTGTTTTGAATCCCGTTGTAGCGGCTATAGTTTGTGAACGTCTTTGTTTTCGGGTCGAAGCTGCTTATGCCACTATTTGTACTCATCCATAGCTTTCCCTGCTGATCTTCAACAATTTTATGCACCACGCCGTTAGCCAAACCGTCCTTTTCAGAAAAAGTAATAAACTGCCTGGTCTTCTTATCAAACAAACTCAAACCACCGCCAATAGTTCCCGCCCATATATTCTGGTGCCTGTCGCACAACAAGGCATTAACATGGTCGCTGGGAAGTTTGCTATTCGCCTTGTCATACACTACTGTAGATTTTGTCCGAGGGTTTATAACAGCAATTCCGGTTCCATGTGAACCAATCCACATGTTACCGGCTTTGTCCTCTTCTATTGCCCTTATATATCCGTTGGAAGGCAAGCGAATCGCTCCTTTAAAATTAGAATTCTTGCTATAAATACTGAAGGTTTTAGTCTTGGGGTCGTACACATTTATTCCCAGGCCGTTCGTGCCTATCCAAATATTTCCTTTAGAATCTTCAGTTAAGCAAAATATATTATTGTCACTCAGGCCGCCAGCGGTACTCTTTAAAAACTGTTGAAATTTTCCGGTCTGGTAGTCAAACACAAAGAGGCCATCCGAATAGGTCCCAATCCATAACTTGTTGTCTTTACTCATTTCGAGCGAAAGAATCGACAAGTTACTTGGGGCCGTTTTCTTCCTGGACCGAATGTCGTAATGCCTGAACAACTCAGTACGCCGATCGAACAGGTTAAGACCTCCGCCATCTGTACCAATAAAAACATCACCATTTTCAGTTTCTGCAAAGGAAGTAACAATAGAGGCGCTTAGTCCTTTCGCATCAAAAGGATTGCTTTGCTTCAGGTTAAAGAGATTAAGATGTTTATCGTACTTATTTATCCCTCCCTTGAAGCTGCCGATCCAGCAGATCCCCTCTCGGTCTATATAGACGCAGCGAACGGATTTATTGCTCAGGCTATATATGTCGCGTCTATCGGGCCTGTACCTGGTAACTTTTTTCGATCGCGGATCAAAAATATTTAAGCCCTCTTCAGTCCCGAGCCAAAGTTTTCCATTTGAATCGGTAGCAACCGAATATACTTCACTGCTACTTAATGCTTTAGAATCGCCTTCAATATGCCGGTAGTTTGTGAAGTCGCGTCCGCCGGGCGCTAGCATACTTAGGCCCTCTGTGGTGCCTACCCATATGGTCCCATTTTTATCCTCCACTATACTCTTAATATTATTACCAGCAAGGCTTACTGGGTTGTTAGCTATGTGCTGGTATCGAAAGAAAGAGTTCTTTGCCCGGTTATACAAAAACAGGCCATTGTCAGAGCCAACCCACATCCTGCGTTTGCTATCCTCAAACAAACAAAGCACAGTTTTGCTCTGCAGGCCCGAGCCACGGAAAGATTCCATGGTAAATGTTCTAATTTTTTTTGTCCGGGTGTCCCACACACTTACACCCGTACTGCTTGATATCCAAAGTCTCCCCAGGTAATCACCTTGTATGGCCCAAATAATATTGAAGTTACCGGCGGCACGTAAATGGGTGTTCAGGTTTTTAAAGCAATCCTTTTGTCTATCATACAGGCTTAATGATCCGCCATTAGTTCCAACCCAGATATTGCCGGAACGGTCTTCGTGAAGAGAGGTAATGATATTGGATTGCAAACTGGTCGTGTCAGCCGAATTATGCCGGTAAACCGTAAAAGTAGTCCCATCATATTTATTTAAGCCATCTTCTGTAGCAAACCACATCAATCCGTAACGATCTTTGAGGATGGCGGTAACTATGTTCGAAGAGAGCCCGTCTTTTGTAGAGAGTGATGTAAAATTGATCTTTTGTTCCTGAGCAATTCCGGCTTGAAGTATAGAAAAAAACCAAAGGAATAAACAAAAAGTTGGTTTTAAAATAAATGTGTTTGGCATGATAAGTTTAGTAATTCACGAGTTCGTCCAGAGTTAGTCGAAACGTGAATGTAAAATTGGTTTACTAACAAAAATATAAAAGAAAGATGAAGTCGACAGGGACAAATGTTGAATATCATGCAATCTACGTTTAAAATAACTCTTCTTGATTTTTTACTTGAGCCTCGCATCTTCCGAAAGAATGCAACAAAATATTAACCAACGTAATCTACAAAAAATAGATCAATCTTTTCTAAATCGCTGCTTGTGGCAAAATGGATTTTTCGGTGTTTATAGAAATGAATGCAAAATAATTTCTGTTCGACTTCTCTCCCCCCGGCTCGAGAGTATGTGCCCTCGAGCAATCAGAAGTAGATGTGCCCTCTAATGAAAATGTAACATTTTAAACACTGAACATTCATTCTATTAGTTTCGACAAACGTGGCGCCTGATGCTTAAAGGCAGGGCTAGTTTTACAGTAATTTAAAACCATTTAAAAGATTGCACTCTAGCCTGATTATTTATAAAGCACTGGTAGCGCCAGCGTCGTGCCCTTCAGGCCAGTGAACAATTAATTTAGCTTCATTAAAAAATTAAATGAATATAACATCCAAAACTTTTTTGCTTTTTTTACTAATCTGCCTGCAGTTCTTGGCCTGCAAAACACTGAAATCCGCGCATTCCAGCAGAGGGTTGAAAGGTTATTACAAAGATTATTTTCCTGTAGGTGTCGCTGTCAATCCTCAGGCCTTAAGCGGAAACGAAAGGGAGCTTATTTTAAGAGAGTTTAATAGCATAACACCTGAAAATGCGATGAAGATGGGGCCGATTCATCCGCGCGAAAATTATTATTACTGGAAGGGTGCCGACTCGATAGTAAACTTCGCCCACAGATACGGCCTAAAAGTCCGCGGCCATAACCTATGCTGGCATGAGCAAACGCCCGACTGGATGTTTAAAGACGATCAGGGAAACCTCGTTTCAAAACAAGTGCTGTTAAACCGACTAAAAGACCATATAACCACAGTAGTAAACAGATACAAAGGGAAAATCTATGCCTGGGATGTGGTAAACGAGGTGATTGACGATGCCGATAGTGGTTTTATAAGAAAATCGTTATGGTACCAGATATGCGGTGAAGATTATATAGCCAAAGCGTTTGAATATGCCCATGCGGCAGACCCTGAAGCAATCCTTTTTTACAACGACTACAATACCGAGCGGCCGGCGAAAAGAGATAAGGTTTATACACTTCTGAAAAAACTTGTTGATGCAGAAGTACCCGTTCACGGCGTTGGATTACAGGCGCACTGGTCGATATTCGAACCTTCTGAAAAGGAGTTGCGCCAGGCGATCGAATTATACTCCTCTTTGGGCTTACAAATACATATTACTGAACTGGATATGTCGGTATATCCCTGGGAAAAGGATAAGAGACAAAAACATGCGAACGAAGATGACACTCTAACACCCGAGCGTGAACAACGACAGGTGGAGCAGTACGGAAAAGTGTTTAGCATTTTCAGGGAATACAAAAAAAATATTACAAGTGTCACTTTCTGGAATGTATCCGACCGATACACCTGGTTGGATTCTTACCCCGTTCCCGGAAGGAAAAATTATCCTCTTCTATTCGATATAAACCTTCAGCCCAAAAAAGCTTACGAGAAAGTAACAGACTTTAGAAAAAATCCCTAATGATAAAAAATAAACGAGCACTATCAATCCTCGGGCTGGTTTTTGCATTCCTTTTCCAAACTAACGCGGCAAGTGCAATTTCTGATCTTTCATTCGTATCTCATAAAAAGGTGAAAGGTGCGTTCGGGCTGGCTGTAAATGGAAAAGCAGCACCCATTGTATACGGCAGTAACGATTTTGCCGGCGTTCTCCGGGCCATAAAAAATCTGCAAAATGATATAAAACTGGTAACAAAATCCCAATCTCTGGCATCTGCTGATAAGTTTCCCCAGGCAAAAGAGCTGGTGATAATAGGAACAATCGGTAAAAGTACTGTGATCGACCGCTTGATTAAAGAAAAGAGAATTGATGCGAGCTCAATAGCAGGCAGATGGGAAGCCTCTCTTACTACGATAGTTCTGAATCCGATGAAGGGAGTAGAAAAAGCCCTTGTAATAGCGGGAAGTGATAAACGCGGCACTATTTTTGGAATTTATGAACTTTCAGCCCAGATCGGCGTTTCTCCCTGGTCATGGTGGGCAGATGTCCCTGTCGTAGAAAGCCCTAATCTCTATGTAGAACCTATCGTGCATATTGACGCTCCTGCAGTTAAATATCGGGGGATATTCATCAATGATGAAGCGCCTGCACTATCCGGATGGTCGAAAGAAAAGTTCGGAGGTTTTAACCACAAATTTTATGAGAAGGTGTTTGAACTTATCCTACGGCTAAAAGGAAACTATCTTTGGCCCGCCATGTGGGGTAGTGCTTTTAATGATGATGACCCGGAAAATCCCCGTATTGCAGATGAGATGGGGGTGGTTATGGGGACTTCACATCATGAACCCTTAATGAGGGCCCACGCAGAATGGGGCCGATACGGAAAAGGCGCATGGAACTATAGCACAAATACAGATAGTCTGAAAGATTTTTGGAGCACGGGTATCAAGCGCATGGGTAGCTATGAAAGTATCGTCACCATCGGTATGCGTGGTGATGGAGATGAGCCCATGAGCCGCGAAAGCAATATTTCTCTTCTCGAAAAGATTGTGAAAGACCAGCGCGAGATAATTGAGCAACAAACAGGAAAGCCGGCTGGGGAAACCCCACAGATCTGGGCTTTATATAAAGAGGTTCAAGACTACTACGACCGCGGTATGCGAGTGCCCGACGACGTAACTTTGCTGTTGTGCGATGATAACTGGGGGAATATCAGAAAGCTGCCTAATCTGAATGAAAAGACAAGAAAAGGAGGATATGGTATTTATTATCACTTCGATTATGTTGGCGGACCAAGAAATTATAAATGGCTTAACACAAACCCAATATCTAAAGTATGGGAGCAGATGCATTTGGCGAGGGAGTACGGCGCTGATAGATTATGGCTTGTAAATGTTGGAGATATTAAACCCATGGAATTTCCTACAGAATTTTTTCTGGACTTTGCCTGGAACCCGGAAAAATGGCCCGCCGAACGATTGCAGGAGTACACGCGTATTTGGGTAGAAAAGCAGTTCGGACCAAAATACGCGGCAGAAATAGCAGATATTATTTCTTTATATACCAAATATAATGGCAGGCGAAAACCAGAGTTACTGGATCAAAACACCTACAGCCTTAGCAATTACCAAGAATTTGAAACCGTTGTTAATGAGTATAACGAACTTGCAGTGCGGGCCGAGAAGATCAAGAACGCCTTACCCACAAAATATCACGACGCGTATTTTCAATTGGTACTGCACCCTGTTATTGCCTGCGCCAATCTTTATGAGCTTTATTTTACCAGCGCAAAAAACCGCTTATATGCGAAGCAGGGTCGTGCAAATACCAATGATTTAGCCGAAAAAGCGAAAGCACTTTTCAAAAAAGACTCGGAAATATCGAACCGTTATAATAAAGAAATTGCGAATGGGAAGTGGAACCACATGATGGATCAGGTCCATATCGGCTACACCAGTTGGCAGCAGCCAAACAGGAATATCATGCCGGCTGTGCAGGAAATAACTATTCCCGAAGCAGCAGGTTTTGGTATTGCCATTGAAGAATCTGAGAATTGGTGGCCGAATTCAAAACAAGAGGCAGTACTGCCAGGATTTAATTCCTATCTGCCGAAGAGCTATTACATAGAGATTTTCAACCGCGGCAAAATGTCTCTCAATTATGAGCTTAAAAGTTCAGAAGACTGGCTAAAACTTAGTTCGGCTGGAGGTAACTTAGATAAGCAAGACCGTATCTGGGTAAGCGTTGACTGGGCAAAAGCACCCAAAGGTAATTCAAAAGCAAGCATAACAATAAGTTCTAATGGTACAGAGGTGACTGTTTTTGCAAACCTGAATAAACCCGAGGTGGCTGCTTATACAAGCACAAGCAGTTTCATTGAAGAAAACGGCTACCTGTCTATCGAGGCTGCAAACTTTACCAGGGCCGTTGCCGACGATTTTGTGCAATGGAAGGTGCTTCCGGACTATGGCAGAACCAGCTCCGCGGTGGCAACATATCCTGTAACAACCCCATCGTCTGATATATTAAAAAACGACTCCCCACATCTGGAGTACCAAATGCTTTTATTTACAAAGGGAGACATTAAAATTCACACGTATCTCTCGCCAACAATAAACTTCAGCAATTCAAAGGGACTCCGTTATGCTATATCTATTGATGATGAAGCTCCTCAGATGGTGAATCTGCATGAAAAGGACTCTGATAGAAGCTGGGAAAAGTCGGTAGCCGAAAATATCAAGATTATGACAACAACACACAAAGTAATGTCGACTGGTAAGCATGTTCTAAAGTTCTGGAGAGTGGATCCGGGAGTTGTTTTACAAAAGATAGTTATTGATGCAGGGAATCTTAAACGCTCTTATCTTGGGCCTCCCGAAAGCTTAGCAGCAAAAGAGAAAGAGAATATAGTAAATTAAAGATAAAGGGAATTTAAATTAGCACTTGATAGGAGAAAAGGCAAAATTACTAGAACATGCCGAACATTTTAAAGCCATTCAGCAAACATCCGACTTGCCTTCAAAAGGAAAAGATTGTTTTACTTCAGTTCTCTAACCTTGCTATCAGCGACCTTCCTTTTCAAAGCAATATATTCAGATGGCTGCATATTGAATTTCGCCTTAAAAGATTTGGCGAAATAATTCGGGGTGGCAAATCCAACCATATAGGCAATCTGCGCCACATTCAGGTCGCTCTTTTCGAGTAAAACAGCCCCCTTATCCAGCTTTACGGAACGGATATATTCAACAGGTGATAATCCGGTCAGTT
>CAMLLO010000019.1 GCA_946480915.1 uncultured Sphingobacteriaceae bacterium
CAAATCGGAAGATTTCATAAGCACCATTGCCCGGTTTGAATCCCAACCCTTAGCTGCTACCATATCAGTAGCTACCATATAGAATGTTTTTCCATCGGCGCCACGCAAAATATGAGGGTCTCTCACTCCGCCTGAGGAACTTATTTGGGCTGAATTTAAAATCGGTTTGTTATTGTTCAGTGCTCTGAAGTTATAACCATCATTACTAATTGCAAAACGGATCGATTCTGCATCCTTTTCATTCCCCGTAAAGTAAGTAAACAAATAGGCGCTATAGTTTTCAGATGGAACTCCTTTGTCAGCTTTAAGATCTTTTACGGCGACCTGCTGTCCCATTGTGGGTGTAAAAAGATTCAATGCAAAGCCTAAATAAAGCCATTTCCAGGCTTTGTTTTTTCTAATAATCCCTTTGGTGTTGAAATACATATTGATTTAAATTATCTACTTTGACGCTTTAGTAATTTTATATAAGCCCGCTCCATGTCTGTTAATTTCGGGAGAAAATTCTCCTGAAAATTTGCCCAGCGCTTTTCCTGACCATAAATCTGTAATCGAACAATCTGCCATAAAACCAAGTTTTTTCAAGTCTACCGGAATTCTTGTAGTGGCAGGAGGCAAAGGACCTGATGGATTTTGAGTAAAGATCAGAAACTTAACAGAGGCACCCACATTTTGAATTACACATGCTTCATCTAAGCCAACCATTGCTTTAAAACGCGTATATCCTTCCGGGATATCAAATTCTATCATCGAATGGGAATGAGTACCTATGCCATCTGCGTATGTTACTTTATTTACTGTAAGAGCATTTCCTGAAACACTTTTGTTAATCCCTGGCTTTCCCCAGCCGGAGGTAGCTTTTATCCACTTCAAACTGCTAAGCTTAAGAGAATCTTTACCATTGTATAACGTCGGAGCGATCCAGTCGGCGTGATCCCAATCGGTATTATCACCTCCATCATCTACAACCAGATACAGTTTTTTTGCATCCGTGATATCAACATCAACCGGCTTACTATATCCGGGTGTTGACCTGGTTATTAACCCACTGTTCCAGGCAGCTTTCTCTTCAATTGCGTTCTGCTGATCCATCGTGTTAAAGACAGCTAAATATTTAGCTCCGGTACCCGATTCATCAGCAATCCAGACGGCCTTATCTTCATCCATAAAAAGAGGCTTATTGTTGGTGCTTTCGTTCAAAACTTTCAGCACATTTTTGTTTGTCAGCAAAGAGAGAGTGAAAGGATCATTATCCGGAAGGTTACCTCCAAACATTAAAGGAGATTTAAAAATACTCCACAAGGTCATTAATGTATATTGTTCATCCCGCGTAAAAGCGGTCATGCGGGGGTTGCCTCGTTCTGCCCGGATGCCAATACGGCCAAGGGGCAACATATCTCCGTCGGGGTATGCGCCGTATGAACGCCACCTATTCCAGCGTTCAAACACAGCAAAATGTTCTTTTAATTGTTGCCAGCTATCCCAGAAATCGCCTACAGTACGCCACATATTAGCATTTTTCTGAACATGATCCGCATGAGCAATTGGCGTCTCACCCGGCGAAGTACTTAATAGAATTTTGCGCCCGGTACGATCTATGGCCTTCCGGATCATCTCAATTTCGCCTTCAAAATAGATAGGAGAAGAAAGGTCGTCTACTTTAACGAAATCAAGTCCCCAGGAGGCATAAAGCTCAAACAGAGAATTGTAATATTCCTGTGCGCCTACCTTTCCAGGAACTATGGTATACATATCATGTAGCCAGCGGCACTGATCCTTTTCGGAATAAATATCTCTGGCAGATACACTGGTTCCTTTTATCGGTGTGTTTTGTTTAACGGCAATTACCGGAATACCCCGCATGATATGAATGCCAAACTTCAAACCTTTACCATGAAGATAATCAGCCAGGGGTTTAAAACCCTTACCTCCTGCTGCTGAAGGAAAGCGGTTTACTGCCGGTAAGAACCTGCCGTACTCATCCAGTACATAATCGGGATCTTTTTCATTGTATCCATGTGCTTTATCGTTGCCTACATACCACCGGATATCAACTACAATGTAGTTCCATCCATATGGCTTTAAATATTTTGCCATATAGTCGGCATTGGCTTTTACTTCAGCTTCAGTTACTGTGGGCCCAAAACAATCCCAACTGTTCCAACCCATAGGAGGAGTCGGCGCCCAACTATGAAAATCTTTTCGGGTTTGCGCCTGACCTATAAGACCGCATAGTGAAAGGAATAAGGCGGGAAGTATTATTCTTTTTAATGAATATGATGTATGTCTGATCATTGTTAGTTTTCGAAACTGGTTAAACAATAAGTCAAATTTAATTTGGGGTCAAACTCAAATTTGTCCTGAAGAAATCGATACTTCTAAATAATAGCTTACTTCGGATTGATTTAAATTTGAAACAGGTTTATTAACTGTCAAACATACAATTAATACTTTTAAGTTGTATGACTTTGCTGATTTTCTTTCGATAGATTATTCTGACTCAGTATGTGAAGGGTTCCTTGCGGCGAACCAAATTTTACTCAAAGTCTTAATTATCAACCCGGATTGCGGTACGACAGTTCATTATAAAACAGAAAAAGTGAACGCCGTTTAAGGCGTCCACTTTCATCTCTTACCTAAATTTAAATAGTATTAATTAAACTAGGGCGCTACGAAAGCCCACTGCTGATTGATGCTGGTATTTGAAGGCCAAAATTGCATATTAGCTCCATCGGCAGTACCACCACCACTATCTAAACATTTACCATTGGCACGGTTGAATATTTTGCAATAACCATTTTCCAGATTAACAATCTGCCATTGTTGATTCGGACTTCCGCCACTGCCCCACTGATGAACAGTAGATCCGTTCGCTGTATTGTTGTAACTATCAAGGCATTTTCCACCGGTTACACAGCTTAATTTGTAATAACCGTTGCTGTAAGAAACCATCCATTTTTGGTTATTACTGGTTCCGTCTGTATATTGTTTAACGATGGCGCCGTCGGTAGTAGCTCCATAATTATCCAACATTTTACCACTTGCGCGATTTCGCAAACTATAGGTACCGTTAGCGATTGGTTTTGAAGATGCGTCGCGGTAATAGGTTAATGAGCCATAACCTGGCTGATCAAAAGTGGTAGGGTGAACCGCAGCATCGGGACCTCCTTCGGGACGGTGAAGTGCAGCACGTGCCGCTGTATTTGGAACGGAAACACCTAGTCGATTAGCATAATGGTTGTACACCATCTCATAAATCGGCCGCATCTCACCTCTTTGTGTTGCCGAAATTACGGTATGAGAATTAGGCGAACAGTTAGTCCCCGATCCCCAGTTATAGGTAGTAAAAGGACCCGTATTGCCGTTATTATAGCTTGCAACATATTCCGAACCCTGCATAAATCTGCTGCTGCTATACGTGTACATATCTATCCCCTGGTTCCAGGCCATTTCACAAAAAGCACCCATCAAGCCCACGCCGAGTTGAGCATGCCCCTGATCACGACCGCTCTCCTGCCATTGACCCAAACCACCAGCATGTAAAAAGGGTATAGCATGTAAAATGGACCCATTTCCAGCACCGGTTTTAAAATAGTTGATTGCTTTATCAATTATTGTCTGATTATCGCAAAGGATACCAATGGCAAGCATGGCTGCCATATTGCATAAATCCCAATTCGCCCAGTAATTAGTGATACAGGCGCCATTGTGGTCCCCGCCAAATGAATTTCCGACAAGAAAACGTTCTACCAGCGGGTAATAATAGACATTCAGCATGTAATTTTTAAAACGAGCTTCGTCAAATCCCGGGTAGCCCTTCATCATTTCACCTACATTCGCAAATTGGTAGCCAAAAATACCCGAAGCCAGGTAGCGGTCTGCATTCCCTGTAAGGGTAGTGTGTGTACCAGACCAGTGATTCAGAATATCCCTCGCTTTATTTCCGTTAGCCGTATTTCCATTAATTTTATATATTAAGGCATTTTGATATGCAGCAGCCACATCTTTATAAAGTAATGCTACATTATCTCCTGTGCCACCGCGTATTATAGTATCAGTTGCGCGAGAAGTCCAGGTAGAGGAAGAGAGAGGGCTGGCCAATAGCTTGTCCCAACTTCCTTTCCAGGGCTGGGCACCGGCATTTACTTTAACCCGCATTCTTTCAAAATCTGCTTCAGTATGAAGTATACCACCAGCATGAGTTATTGCAAAAGTTTGGGCATTGCCTTGTTTTGAGCCCTGACTTAAAACATTTTCTTCTTGCAAAGATGTTTTAACATCTTTTGTACAGGCCCCGGCAAACAGCATCAGGGCTGAGCACACAATTAAACTTACTTTTTTTTTCATTTTTGTTGGTTTATAATTTTCAATTAGGTAAGAGATTTCCTCTGGTAGATAATTTGATAAGGCAGGAAAAAAAAATTATTATAAAAAATGGCTTATGTCCTTATGTAAACGAATTTTCATAAGGCATACTTCCTTTTTCTATCAAGAATAATAGATTTAAACTATCGGTTTAGGATCCCGAATATCGGCAGACAGTCTAGATTAAAACAGAGATAAAGTGGTCAAACAGAAGGGGCAAATATTGCAAAAGCCTAACTCCAGGAAGAAATGGGCCAATGCCTAAACACATAATTGAGTGATTTTACTAAGACGATATCACAAAACCAATGAGGCGAGCAAATGTATAGGCGATTTTAGCAACCCGGGCTTGAATATTTAGTAAATCAAACTCAGGTTACTAACATGCGTTAAATTTTATTGAACCGTCACTTAGTTTTTAACACCAGTGTAGTTACTACAGGATCAAGTTGTTTTGAATCTATACTGAGAGTGATGCCTGTTTTATCCTGATTAAACTTGATTTTTTTACCATTTATTAATTTGCAACTCAGAAGTTTCTGATTAATTGCAGGTAATTTTAGATCTGTACTTCCTGTCGCGAGAGTTAATAAATGAATATAGATATTCTTGCCTTTTTGGGTACTTCCATATACTCTATCCAAAGGCTCAAAAGGGCCCGGGCGTGTACCATAAATACTTTCGCCGTTCTTTTCCAGCCAACCACCTATTTCTTGCAACCGGGCAACATGCGTCGCGGGTATCACGCCATCAGGATCGGGGCCGACATTCAGCAGCATATTGCCGCCCCGATCTACCACATTTACCAACATGGTAATCGCCTCTTTAAGAGACATTAGCTTTTCTGTTTTATTATATCCCCAGCTTGATCCATTTAGATTTAAACATTTTTCCCATGGTATCTCAATGATAGGACCTTTTACTTCCGCACCACCTTCATTGACCTGAAAATCACCAAACATCCCCGATCGTGGATTAACAAGAACATCTGGTTGATATTTACGAACCATCGTATTCAGTCTGAGGGGTTCCCAAAACCAAGCTGCGTCAGCGTCTCCGCCTTTATGCGCAAGCCAGCCGCCATCATACCATAAAATGTCGATCTTACCATAGTTTTTCATTAATTCTTCAACCTGGCCATATGCTTGCTGCTTCATCAGTGCTGCATTTTCGGGCAGACCTTTCGGATCAAAATACCCTGGGAACCGCCAGTCCATCGGCGAATAATAGAGTCCTACTGCTAAACCGGCTTTACGACAGGCCTCGGTATACATGGATACAAAATCGCGATGTGAAGCAGTTTCCATGCTGGTAAAGTGACGGTAACTGGAATGGCTGTCCCATAAGGCGAAACCATCATGATGCCTTGCTACCATAACCATGTATTTCATTCCCGCACGCTTGGCGATAGTAGCCCATTCTTCCGCATTAAACGATTTTGGGTTAAACTGATCAGCAAGTTTAGCATATTCATCAGCAGATATTTTCTCATTAAACATGGTCCATTCGCCCCTAGCCGGGATGGAATATAATCCCCAATGGATAAACATTCCAAATTTCTCATCCCTCCACCATTCCACCTTCTCCGGAGGAAGATTAAGCCCGGGGCCTTTTAAGCCTCTTATTCCGCCTTTAAAAGCACTATTGCTTTTTTCCATGGACTTTGCTTCGTCAGTCCCCATTTGCTGGCTGCTGACAGTTAATGAAAATATCGATAATGTAAATAACAGAACGCCTGTCTTAAGAATATTCATCATGTTAATATGTTTAAAAGCTTTATTTACTTTAATCAATTAAAGTAAATAAAATTCAATCATCCGCATAGACGGAAGGGCATCTCCAGACAAATTTAACTTCTCTCAATTGCCATAGTATTGCAAAATACTACAAAACTTTGTCTTCTCATAAATTGCATCTATCCCTCTTAAATTTATGATTAAAAATCCGCCACTTAAGCAGCGGATCTAACCAAAAAATGCAACGGGGATGTTGCTAACCAATTTAAAAGGTAGCCCAATTATATTCAGAGATAATATCGAATCCGTAGGAACGAACGAGATTTATATCTTAGAAACCCGCAAGAGATTCCTTTTTCGACCGCTCTTTAACCTAGTTTTATGTTTTTGTGTTGAGGGTTTTATGTATAAGTTACTCAAATTGGAAAAGTTTAGGCTGCAACCACGTTATCAGACACCTTAAATTCTGCACGTAACAACTGTACCGCTCGGTAAACATGATTAACTACCGATTGGTATTTTATGCCTGTTATATCGGCGATCTGATTATAATTTAAGCTCTCAAAAAAGCTTAAATGAATAATTTCTCTTTGCTTTGAAGGCAGTTTATTTAATGCCTCATGAACTGCCTTTTTCAGCGAAACATTCTGTTCCTCTGCAATGATCAGATCTTCCATGGAAAATTGAATTTCATCGCTGCTAAAATTTCCTAACCGGGATTGCTGTGTTTTTAAGCTTCGAAGCAGGTTAATTGATAACGATCGGGCAGCGCGATAGAAATATGCTTTAACATTCTCTATGTGTCCTATTGATCCCTTTTTCACCCATAATTTCACAAACAGGTCCTGTACAAGATCATTGGTCATATCCTCATCCTTCAATATACTCCTGGTGTATGCAAAAAGACCCGGATATAATTCATAATGTAATAAGGCATAAGCTTCCTGCTCCCCTGCACAAACGTGTTTCCAAAGTTCAGATAATTGATGTGCTTTGTTTACCATTGAATTTAGTTTAAGTTTGGTCAGTACTGTTTGACGTTTAACAATCAAGTAAATAAGCCCTGTTCAATTTCAGCTTATAGCTGCAGGTGTTATTTTAAGTGTTAAAAGTTCCTGATTACAAATACTAAGGTCGATAATTTACTCTCCCTTGAGAGAGAGGCAGAATAGTCAAACAGGAGGGACAAATGATGCAAAAATGAAGCTTTTTCACTGTACTTTATCGGTTTAGTAAAAAAGTGACCGCCAGACTACCCGGATCTATCAGTAGACGCTGCTGACACATCGCAAAGAATCGAATTTACCTGCGATTTTCTTTCGAAACAAGAATATTTCAGTACGGTTGATGATCGGCACCAAAAATTGAATAAAACCTCTTAATAAACTCGGAGCTAAAAGTATTAAACAATTCCTTCTAGTATGTTGATCACCGGGCGATTCAAATCTTTATCATTAAAAATTTATTTTTTCCTATTTTGGCGCTAATAAAATCTCAGCAATGTTTTTCACAAAGATCAAACGAAAAGAGTCAGGAGTTTTACTTTACGGAATAACACCGCCCAAAATACAAACAGTACCTGAAAGAGTGTGTGAGATCGCTGCGAAAACTAAAAACGACCTATGTGCTTTAGATATTGATGCGCTGATTGTATATGACGTACAAGATGAATCAGCCAGAACGGATGCAGAAAGACCATTCCCATTTACTACCGCTCTCGATCCTTTTGAATACGCAAGTCAGTATTTACAAGATCTTGAAGTGCCTAAAATAATCTACCGGCCCGCCGGGAAATACTCCAAGGAAGAGTTAGCGCAATGGCTCCAAGGGTTGAAAACTCATCGTTTCTATCCTGTTTTTGTTGGTTTACCCTCTCCCGATTATGTGGTGAAAACCAGTCTCGAAGAAGCCTATCGAATCTGGAGCGAGCAATATGGAGAACACTCTGTAATCGGAGCTATAACTATTCCGGAGAGACATGCAGTATTGAATGACGAAGAGGTCAGGATTATGAATAAGGTAGAATCGGGGGTGTCTTATTTCATATCGCAATGCATTTTCAATGTCGACTACACCAAAAAAATGTTGGACGATCTTTTGTTGGCTTGCCGGCAAAAGAACCAGGAATTACCTACCATCATTTTTACGCTCACCATTTGCGGTTCGGTTAAAACTCTTTATTTTATGGAATGGCTTGGGATTCATATCCCGGATGATATTAGAGAAGATCTTAAATTAAGTGACGATCCGGTCAGCCATTCTGTAGAACTGGCCACCACAATTGCCAAAGACCTGATCCAATATTGCCAGGAAAGATCTATTCCGTTTGGATTTAATATTGAAAGCGTCGCCATTCGAAGAGTAGAGATAGAGGCCTCTCTTGAGCTGTTGAAAGCCGTTTCTCAATTATTACGGTCAAATGGCTTGCGTAATGAAATAAAAGAGACCGGCCAACCATTGGTTGCTTGATTCTGGCTCATTTAAGTCTACGGTAAAGCTGAAAGTGAATTAGCCATCCCTTTATTTGACGCACAATACATGTGGAATCAGCCATCCGCGAAAGAGAACTTGACTTATTTGACAATTGGTTTAATCATAAATCTGAACTCATACCCTTTATAAGGAAGTTGATATTGGGGCATAGGCCTTGACCGCCAACTATCAATTCCTCCAACTCCCATTTGTTTATAATCAATATTTAATTGTGTCTGGGGTCTTTTTACCAAATCTGCTGCATGGCGTTGCTCGCGTTTTTCACCGTCATCCAAATCCGAATCAAAATAATGCAGCGCACTGATGCTTAAAGGAATATCCGAGCTGACCTGCAATCCTTTCCCAACTGAATTATAGACAGTGTACCAGCGGATATCGGTTTTGTTTCCGGTTTCCTGAGGTATAACGTAGGGGAAAAACTGCGAATCAACAGTTTGTTTATACAATCCAAGGTGGGCGCTAAAATTGCGATCCTGATAATTCTCATGAGGGCCGCGGCCATAGTATTCTACATTATTAAAGCCTGCCGGAAGTATCCATTGCATCCCGAATCGCGGAAGCATTTCAACTTTTTTTGAAGTATCCGGAACGGAAAGTTTTTGATGAGCCATCAATTCGCCCAGGGAATTGATCCTATATTCTATATTTAGTTTGGCAAAAACTTCGGCAAGTTGGTATTCCGCTCTAATTACAGCCACATTGTTTTCTATAGTTGAGCTAAGATTACTCAAAAGAGGTATTGCTGTAGAAGTTCTCCATGCCTTCAATTTTGTAGGCAGCTGTGCTCCAAAATCGTTATCATTAGGTGCACGCCAGAAATTAGGCTTCAGTGAATATCCTGATTCGATAAATTTCTGCCCATTTATTTCATACTGTTTCAGGAAACCTGTTTTCTGATCGAAGGTAGCTTTCAACTGCGACGATGAGATGGTCAAGTCCCCGTCTTTCTCTGATTTAGTAATCAAAGACCGGCCTTTAACCTCTATTACATTCTTATAAGAGCCTCCAAGGCTTAACTGCTCCACCGCGATCTCGTGACCGGCAGGAACCAGGGGATGTGCCTTAGTCAGCTTATACGAAAGATTTAGAAAAGCCTCTCCGCCTGGCAGCTTTTTTAGCGGTAATTTAAACGAACCCGTTTCCTGCGGCTGCACATTAACATTCGAAAGCGAACCTGATTGTACTCTTTTTCCGTTTACTACAACTTCCCAATCAAGTTTTACATCAGACAGATCTGTAAAAAACTTCTCGTTATAAACCTGCAACGTATTGCCTTTGAATAACTTCGTGTGAATATCCTGTTGTACTTTTTTCATTTCCCAGGCATGGGGATAAGGCGTACGGTTTGCATAGAATATGCCTTTAGCCGCATAGTTCCAGTCGGTTATTGCGTCTTTAGGCTCATAATCACCACCGTATGTGTACACCGTATCGCCTTTGCTATTTACACGCTGAAAACACTGATCTACAAAATCCCAAATAAAACCACCCTGAAAATGTTTCTTATTTGCGCGTATCACTTCCCAATAATCTGTAAAATTCCCTAAAGAGTTCCCCATAGCATGAGCATATTCGCACATAATAAAGGGCCGCTTGGGCTCAGGATTATTTTTTACATAAGCAAGCATCGCTGCCGGACTTGGGTACATAGGGTCGATGATATCAGAATTCCATTCCCAGGTAAACGTTCTATAATCGGCTACGGCCCTTTCATACTGGATAGGCCGACTTGGATCCCTTTTTTTCATCCATAGGTAACAGGAGTAAAAGTTATATCCATTACCGGCCTCATTGCCCATGCTCCAGATCACAATTGACGCGTGATTTTTATCTCTCTCTACCATTCGTACAACACGTTGTAAATGTGCCTGCAGCCACGTTGGCCGGTTGGCCATGGTATTCGTGATACTGTAGCCCATACCATGCGATTCTATATTTGCTTCGCCAACGACATAAAGCCCGTATTCATCGCAGAGGTTTAGCCAGGTTTCACTATTAGGATAGTGGCTGGTACGCACGGCATTAATATTAAACTTTTTCATTAGCTGAATATCTTTCAGCATTGCTTCCTTTGAGATTGTCTGCCCTGTAATAGGATCTGTTTCATGTCGGTTTACACCTTTTATGATCACCGGTTTTCCATTTACCAAAAACAGGCCTTGCTTAATCTCAATTTTCCTGAAGCCGATTTTTTGCGTGATCACTTCAAGCAACTCATTCTTTTCATTACGAAGTCGAATAAACACGTCATAAAGAGCAGGAGTTTCAGCAGTCCATAGTTTTGGCGAAGTAACGGGAAGTGTTAAGGTGGTAGTAGATGTATCTAGTTTTATTGAGCGTGATACGATGACACGGTTGCCATCTCTTAATTCCAATTCGGCCCTGACCGGAACCGAAGGTTTCTGATTGAGGGTTAGTGTTGCCCTGAGTGTTGCATCTTTATATTTACTATCAAGATCCGGTATTAATTCTACATCATAAAGATGGGTTTGATTTCGGGCCACCAGATAGCAGTCGCGGGTAATTCCGCTGAGGCGCCACATATCCTGGTCCTCAATATAATTGGCATCACACCAGCGCATCACGCGGAGTACTATCAGGTTCTTGCCCTGAACCAGATATTTCGAAACATCAAATTCAGACGGCAACTTACTATCTTCACCATATCCAACATATTTACCGTTCACCCAAACGCTGAGGTTCGACTTAGCGGCTCCTATATGAAGTATAACTTCTTTATTTTTCCAACTCTCCGGAACAACTATTTCTCGCCTGTAAACGCCTGTGTTATTTACGTTCATCGGAACCTGAGGCGGATCTGGTTTTTTATCAGGCATCAGGTAAGTAAATTCAAATCCTGATGTAGTATACATCGGGAAGCCATATCCACTCATCTCCCAATTACCGGGTACTTTTAATGATTTCCATTTCGAATCATCAAATGATGGAGTTTCAAAACCTTTAGGAACACCTGCCGGTTGCTCGGCCCAAAAAAACTTCCAATTTCCGTTCAGGCTTTTATAATTGGCTGATTGGGTCCAGTCATTTTGCTGTGCTAAGTTGTCAGATTCATAGACAAAATAGGATGAGTGCATGGGCATACGGTTTTCTTCCGTAGCTTGCTCATCAAGCCATAGTGGTTGTTGCGCATAGGATTGCACCGAAACTAAGATGATGCTTAGCTGGAGTATTTTTTGGCGAATTTTAGGCAGTAGGCTCATTTATAATACATTAAAACTTAACATACAATGGTAAAAATTAAAGGTTTAGTAATCAGACAAACACCTATAATTTACCAGTTATAGCAGCATCTTATCCTATGGCTGCTTCAAAAAAAATAAGAGGTACAGCAATACTCAAACATTACGTCGCCGATCCAGACCCAATGGATAATACAGACGGCAATTTACGATTACATTTATGATGAATCTTATTATTGATACACGTTGATAGATGAAATTATCAATCATACTGAAATTAATTGATAAGCACCCCGATGTAATAATTAAATGTATCAACTTCAAGGTCTTCAGGAGTTATGGCCGGAATATCAAGGGGTGTGAACGAAGCTGATGGATTTATAAATTGATATTCCCCCCCTTTTGCGCGTATTCTCACAGGCATATTAAAATCTTGCACATCGGCTATCCAGCGGCATTGCATCTTTCCATCCTTATGTCTGAATTCTAATACAGGAATAGAGGTATAATTAAGATATTGATCAAAAATTGTATTCAGGTTTTTACCCGACTCTTTGTTTATATATTTAATAACATCTTCCGCGGTTACGGTCTTGTGATAAAAAGTCTTATTTAAACCTCTTAGTATCTGCCTCCATTTTTCATCATTGTTTATAATTACCCTGATCATATTCAGAAGGTTTCCTCCTTTAGGATACATGTCTGCTGACCCTGACTTGTTAACGTGATACGGCCCCCTCACCGGAGCAGCATTTGATATCAATCTTCTGGTTCCATGTACATATTCCTGTGCGGCCTTCTTTCCGTAGTAATACTCTATAAACAACGACTCCGAATAATTTGTAAAGCTCTCGTGAATCCACAAATCTCCTAAATCCTGCGAAGTTATATTATTGCCGAACCACTCGTGACCGCTTTCGTGGACAATAATAAAATCCCATTTCAAACCCCATCCTGTGTCAGACAGATCTTGTCCAAGATATCCGTTTTGAAATTTGTTTCCATAAGCAATAGCACTCTGGTGCTCCATCCCAAGATAAGGAGCTTCAACAAGTTTATATCCATCTTCATAAAAGGGAAAGGGTCCGAACCAATACTCAAAAGCTTTCAGCATCCGCTTTGCATCATAGCCAAACCATTTCCTGGCTCTATCAGAATTTTGAGCCAGAACCCAATAATCCATAGTCAGCTTCCCCTTTTCTCCATCATAAGAGTCTTGAACATGTTTATAGTCCCCTATATTGAGGGCCACATTATAGTTATTGATGGGGTTGGCTACAAACCAATCAAAGCGCGTATAGCCATTCTTGAGCTTTGTTACCCTTCTGAGACGTCCGTTGGATACATTTTTTAACCCTGATGGAACACTTACACTTATCAGCATACTATCTACCTCATCTTTTTGATGATCTTTTGTTGGCCACCATATGCTTGCTCCCACCTCCTGACAGGCGGATGCTACCCACGGCTTTCCGGATGCGTCTTTGGAGAACACTATACCCCCGTCCCAGGGGGCTCGTTTTGCGACGGTAGGATAGCCAGAATAATACACTTTAAATTCATCCGAACTCCCTTTCTCAATCTTAGAGGGAAAAGTGACAAATACAGCATTAAATTTCCGTTCTACCGGAAGCTGCCGTCCTTTATACTCTACCTTTTTAACGTCAAGATTGCTGAATAGATCAAATTGAAGCTTATCAAAATCCTCTGTGGCAGTAAATCTGAATACATTGGTGCCGCTGATGTATTTTTTATCGATATCTACAGTCACATCCAAGTGGTAGTAGTTGATATCGTAGCACGTTCTAAGCGGCGATAAGTATCCTCTTAAAGAATCGGCTTGTGTGAATTTTATCGTCTCCTTGAACAACTGTGCTTTTGATCTGTCCGGAAAAAATATCAGTACGAGACAAGCAATAAAAATTGAATTATAATGACGCATTTAATATTTGGTAGAGATAAGCGTTTTTTTATTTCCCTCCTGGCGGGCAATGGGTTTTTAAATAGTTTGTGTATAAATCAGCTAAATGGGTCCTCGTCCCTTCTCCTTCCGAAATCGAATGCGAGCGGTTTGGATAAGACATTAAGGAGAATTGTTTATTATACTTAACTAAGGCGTTAATCAGCAGCTCTGCATTTTGGTAATGCACATTGTCGTCTCCGGTACCATGTATATAAAGTAAGTTACCTTTAAGGCCTGCCGCGTGTGTTAACGGTGAGCCTTTCATAAAAACCTCCTTATTTTCCTGAGGAAGTCCCATATAACGTTCCTGGTAAATATTATCGTAGCTTAATTGATTGCCTACAGCAGCAATAGCGATTCCGGTTTTATAGATCTCCGGATATTGAAACATCAGATTTAAGGTAGTGGAACCACCGCCGCTCCAGCCCCAAACCGCAACTCTGGATGAATCAACATATGGCCATTTCAAAATTTCTTTAGCCGCCATTGCCTGATCACGGATATTCAGTATTCCGATATTTTTGTAAATCGATTTACGCCATTCCCTTCCCTTAGGCGCCGGAGTACCACGATTTTCTACCGAAATGTAGATATAACCATCTTTCGCCATACTGCCTTTATATAACCAATTAATACCAGTACCGTATGTATCGGTTACAGTTTGAGCTGCCGGTTCGCTGTAAACATAAAATACTACCGGATACTTCTTTAAAGGGTCAAAGTTCTCGGGTTTAACCATCCAACCGTCCATCTCAACTCCATCAGAGGTCTTAACTTTGAAAAATTCGGGACCATCTGATTTTTCGCCACGAGGTTTAAGCGTTCCGCTTATCGTTTTATGATCAGGTAAACTAACAACTTCAGAACCGGGAGTTGTATAACTGTTGGAAAAGTGATGGACCGCAATTTTTGCGTCAGGGGAAATTTCATAGTCATGTGTACCAGACTGGCTGGCTGGTGAAATTCGTTCAGCCTGCCCTTTTCCTGTGAGGTGTACGCGATACAGATAGGATTGCGTGGCATTATCTGGCGAAGCCATAAAATAAATAAATCCGCCTGCTTCATCTATCTCTTTTAAAGTAATAACGTCATATTTTCCTTTGGTAATAAGGCGTTCTTTTCCATCGGTATTGATGCTGTAAATATGTCTCCACCCATCTTTTTCGCTTAGCCAGATAAAGTTCTTACCCTTATTTATCCATTCCCAGCCAGAAGCCTCGGCACTCCATCTGGCTTTAATATCTATCCAGGCTGCATCTTGTTCGTTATATATCGCATTCGATCGCCCGGTTTGAGCATTTGAAATGAAAATTTTACTTACATTCTGTTTACGATTAAGTTGTTGTAGTATGATTTGTTCTGATCCGGGGACCCATTCCATTCTGGGAATATAATGCTGAACCGGATCGCCGGGCAGGTCTATCCAGGTTACTTTACCGTTTTCCAGGCCAACTACACCTATTTTACATGATGAAGGATCCTCCCCTGCCTTGGGGTACTCAACCGGAATATTAAAGGAGTAGGTAGAATCAGTTGTATTTAGCATCAGGTAGTTCCGGATGTTTGTAGCATCAATTTGCCAGAAGGCAATCTTCTTACTGTCCGGAGACCAGCGAAATCCGTCGCGGCAGTCGAATTCCTCTTCGTAGGCCCAATCGAAAGTACCGTTGATCAATCTGTCGGTTCCATCGTGAGTCAATTGTTTAATGTGTCCTGTCGATAAATCTTCTACAAAAAGGTTATGTCCGCTCACATACGCTAATTTTGTTGCGTCTGGCGAAAACTTCGCGTACATTAAGGAAGCTTCGGGTCTGTCTGTTCCTGCCTGTCTAAAAGTCCTTGATTTGAGATCGAAAACCCAGTAATCTCCGCGTGTATCATAGCGCCAGACCTTCCTGGTATTGGTTTGTATCAATACCTTCTGGCGGTCGTCTGAAAAAGAAAACCTTATGATTGGAACAGGGGAAGATTTACCTCGAGGAATAAGTTCTTTACTGCTGATGATTACTTCTTGTTTACCTGCATCATTTACACGTTGCAGAATAATTCCGGATTTGTCTGATTTATAAAGCCC
Source organism: uncultured Sphingobacteriaceae bacterium (assembly GCA_946480915.1). Next base: position 15,832 of record CAMLLO010000019.1, read on the forward strand.
TAGACCATCGGCACTCCACTGTTGTTTTTGGCCAAATTGTGCTATAACCTGCGTCTGAAGAGACACGTAAATAACTATTCCTACAAGAAAACCTTTGAAAAGCTTGATTTGATACATCGTAAAAATTATGTTAACCGTTTATAACAAACGAAATCTCGAAATTCAATAATATAGTTCCCTCTTAACTATACTTCGTTAGCTACACAAGAAACCAATGAATATAAGAGCATTCGGCACACACTAAACAGGTAGCCGTTTTATTTGTCCAGTCCAAACTAAAAAATGAAGCTATTGCAGTGTTAAGCTGAGCTTCTCGAGACCAAAACAGATCATTTCGACAATTATGACATATTAGATCCCGACCTTTTATTTCAAAATTCGTTGGTTCGCTAGAAAATAATCCCATGGTTTAAAATTGATGGTGAAGAACTAAAATAGGGTTTAAACTTGGTTTTATGCTAACCCTTATTTAATTCTACATATTTACGTTAGTCATTTAAATAAATGGGGATCAAGCAAGAAAGTTGTGGAGAGTCGTTGAAACATTAAGTTATTGAAGATCAGGTTCCGAGGCTTAAGAAAAAAGAGCTCTAAAACAATTATTCGTTTTCAACTCAGCTGTAAGTATACTTATAAAACGAGTTACAGCTGAGTTGATTATTTTGAAGTGCTTTGAACAGGCACTATGGATGTAAAATATTGTACTTAATGCTCTCACTTAGGTTATAACCAGTTCTTCTGCATCCAGCTTTGACAAGGTGAGAATCTATTTTTCTCCACAAACTCCACTAATCACCGCAAATTTGCGGTGACATAATACATTATTCACCGCAAAGCCGTAGAAGAAAATTAATCACTATCATTCGTGGAGCGTATCAGCATAAATTTCCACGCAATTACATCGCGGTCCGAGGCTGAAATTATTGACATCAAATCTGACTAGAAAGATTTTTTTTAGGGTTACCTATTTAGCATTTCAGTATTAATTTAAAAGAAACAACAAATACTAAGACATAAGTATCGAAGGAAGCAAGACGACTAAAAAAGTCCCAAATATTTAATTAGACCTGATTTATTCCGCTGGTGGTTTTACCACTGCGGCATTGTAAACTATTCCAAATTTTCTTTTAAATTAATAGAAGTATGAAAAAGCTATTTTATACTGCCGGGATTTGTATTGTCTTAACTGTAGCATGTTCGGACGAAAAACCCATATCAAATGTACTTTTTGTAAGCCCCCAACCTGAAGAGACCAGAGAGTTTCTAACCTTTCCTAAATATCTTTTAGGCGAGTACTGTTCGGCTAGAGATAGTAGTCGGATAAGTATCCATCCTAAGGGAATCTACTTGCATAACAACTATCCCGGCAATGTATCGGTGATGGATCTAGATTCAACCTATATTTTAATTGGAGATTCACTGATAAGAGATATGAAAAGCAGGATCGACTTCCCAGTTAAACGACAGGGAGATACTTTGTATTGGACCGGCGAACAAACAGATACACTGTTTAAATTTGATGAGAACCACGTGCTAAAAAGATACAAAAATACCTGGATCTTAAATAGTCGGCAGGAAGATGGCTGGCTGCTTGCTAAGCTTGAAAAAAAGAACAAGCAACTGACATGGAGTTACATTGACTCAACAGAAATAAATCAACTGAAAAACCTATCAGATACTTACGTCGACTCTATCCCCTTTCAGTTCAAAATAAGCCCGTCTAAATTTAAAGAGTTTATTAGTTCTCATGGATTCAAAGACATCGATACATTCCAATTTAAAGCCCCAGTGCATAAAGCATTCTTGAAATAAATAGACAAATCAATTGAATTTAAACAACAACGAAATGAAAATGACAAAATTCTCATTAGGGATTTGTATTGCCCTAACTTTTGCAGCATGTAGTAGTAACAAATCTGAAGAATCGGATTTAGCATCAGCTGATTCTGTAGGTATAATGCCCGGTCTGGTTGCTGATTCCCCTGAAAGCAAGGCCAAACTAGTCAAGACAGCAGATCTCGATTTCAAAGTAAAAGATGTCTATAAAAGTAGCAGCAATATCCAACAGAGGGTTAAGAAACTTGGTGGATTAGTGATGCACACAGACATCAAGACGTCGGAGATGGCCAGCAAATCGATACCTGTCTCCGATGATTCGATACAGGTTATTTCTACTTATAATATTGAAGCCCGGATGACTGTAAGGGTGCCTGCAGAAAATTTAGATGCCTTTGTGCAAGCTGCAGCTCATGATGCCATTTTGATTAGCACAGCAACAGTTGATATTGATGACCGCACTTTCGATTTTCTGGGAAGTGCCCTAAAGCAACAAAGCAGGCAGCAAATACTCAACAAAGAGCTCAAAAAAGACACGCTTAAAACCAATGATGTGCTTCAGTTAGCCAACCAACAAGATGCTGTCATTGATGGAAAAATGAATAATCGCAGAACAGATGTAAGCGTGCGATATAGTACCGTTAGCCTTCGTTTTTATCAAAATAGTTCATTAAGAAAAGAAATCATACCCAACAACGACTTAAGTGCCTATCAGCTTCCGGTTAATCAACGTTTTGCCGGTGCATTTGCATCTGGGTTTAACTTCTTTCTAGCTATTATAATCGGTATTGTGCACATCTGGCCAGTCTTTCTTTTTGCAGCAGCTGGGTGGATTATTTATCGTTATACACAAGCAAAATTGAAAGTTAAGATTTAGGTTAGGCTATTTTGCTTGACCAAATCCAAATCAAGTCAAAATCCCATAAGATAATCGGGAACTATCCGATTATCTCATCCTATAAATACAAGCCAACCTTAAGTGGCCACAATGAGCCAAAAACCCACGAGCTAACACCCCAAGGATACTTATTAAACTTTCAATATATTTTGAAAGTTTAATAACTTCCCCTATATTTGTTCCATGGAACTGGCAGAAGCAAAGAAAAAGTTTATTGAGACATGGGGAAAGTTGGGCTCTGAGTGGGGGATAAACCGTACCATGGCACAAGTTCATGCTTTACTGCTGATTTCTCCGGAAGCTCTCACTACAGAAGAAATTATGGAAACATTAAGTATCTCAAGAGGGAATGCGAACATGACCTTAAGGGATTTAATGAGCTGGGGATTGATTGAGAAGCAACATAAAGCAGGCGAGCGGAAGGAATACTTCTATGCTGATAAAGACACCTGGAACATTGCTCGTCAGGTAGCTAAAGAGCGGAGAAAAAGAGAATTAGACCCCGTATTAAAAGCCTTGGATGAATTATCAAAGGTAGAAGGTGATGTAAATGATCCGGAATACAAAACATTTAATAAATCGGTTACTGACATTAATAAATTAGCTAAAAACGTAGACAAAACATTAGATACCATGCTTAAAGCAGAAGAGAGCTGGTTTTGGGGATCAATTTTTAAAATATTCAAGTAGAATATTTTTTTAAAGACATATTTCAATTTTTACTGAAAGTACAATAAGTATAAACATAGAGTGTTATGAAAGCGCTTAAAAATCATCTCATCCTTTTCGACGCCGAGTGCCCCATGTGCCGAATGTATACTCAGGCATTTGTAGAAAGCGGAATGCTGGATAACGATGGAAGAACGGCCTACCAGGAACTTCCGGCTCAGGCTTGCCCCATGCTCGACCGACAGCGAGCAGTAAACGAGATCGCACTCGTTGATCAGGAAACAGGTGAGGTCACATACGGAATAGAAAGCCTTTTCAAAGTGTTCGCTGTTTCTTTCCCTGTCCTTAAGCCTTTGTTTTTATTCCGTCCCTTCGTGTGGCTGATGAGTAAGATCTACGCATTTATTGCATTCAATCGCCGGGTCATTATTCCTGCGCCAACTGCAGCAAGCAGCTTTGAGCTTCAACCAATATTCAGGTTGGATTACCGCATTGCTTATCTTTTAGTAACATGGATAATTACTGCATTTATCCTTTCTGCTTATGCCGAGCTAATGACTGGATTACTCCCTGCAGGAAATTGGTATCGGGAGTATTTAATCTGTGGAGGTCAGATCTTTTTCCAGGGAGCTATCATTAGCCTAATTCACAAGAACAAACGCTGGGATTATCTGGGCAATATGATGACGATTTCTTTCGGAGGAGCCCTGCTCCTATTGCCGGTACTCCTTTTGGTACAATGGCTAAATCTTCATCCCCTCTTCTACGCCACCTGGTTTATGGCAGTAGCAGGTCTGATGTTATTGGAGCACATCCGCAGAAGCAAGCTCCTAAAACTTGACTGGCTTTTAACAAGCAGCTGGGTGCTCTATCGTATACTGGTTCTTTTATTAATCCTTTTAATAGCTAACTAATATGAGGTACAACAAAATAGTGCTGGCCGGAGGTAATGGATACCTTGGCAGAGTGTTAGCCGAATTTTATAAGCCTCTTGCAAATGAGGTAATTATCCTGAGCAGGAAGAATAAGGCTGCTAAGGGCAACATACAAACGGTGCTTTGGGATGGCCGTACAGAAGGAGAATGGAAAAAGAGCCTGAATGGTGCAGATCTGTTAATCAACCTATGCGGTAAAAATGTGAACTGCAGATATACCGAAGAAAATAAAGCTGAGATCATCAATTCAAGAATAATTCCTACAGCGCTTTTAGGAAGTGTGATCGCAGAGATGGAGAACCCACCAAAGCTGTGGATTAATGTCACCTCTGCTACTATTTACAGACATGCTGAAGATCGCCCTCAGGATGAGGAAACCGGAGAAATAGGTTACGGCTTCTCAATTGATGTTTGTCGACAATGGGAAGAAACTTTCTTTAACACCAATACGGCTCTTACCCGAAAGATTGTACTACGAATGGGCATTGTGCTTGGTCGCAAAGATGCAGCCTTTCCGCGTTTGCTTAACCTGGTAAAGTGGGGTCTGGGCGGGAAACAGGGAGACGGAGAGCAATACGTATCATGGGTACACGAACAGGATGCCGCAAAGTGTACTGAATGGCTAATGAATCATCGGGAATTGAATGGAGTAGTTAACTGCACGACACCAGAGCCTGTAAAAAACGCTCAGCTAATGAAAATTATCCGTAACGCTTATGGGGTTCCATTTGGTCTACCGGCCCCGGCTTGGTTACTTGAACTAGGCGCAAAGGTGATCGGAACAGAAACAGAATTGATCTTAAAAAGCAGGTGGGTTTTACCTAAGCGCCTTCTGGATAGTGGCTATCCCTTTCTTTTTTCAAAAGCAGAGCATGCCGTGAAAGACCTTTTAAGTATTAGAACTTAATCCGATGGAAACACCCGTACCCGACATTCAAACATTCATCTTTTTTGCAGGCCTGGCTCAGATTGCATTGGTTCTGGGAAGTCTGGCAATTCCCAGAATCCTAAATTGGAAGAGGGAATTAATGAAAGTTCAGACATTAATCAAACAGATGTTCTGGACCTATGCAGCCTACATTCTTTTCATAAACTTAAGCTTTGGCTTGCTCTCAGTTTTCGCATACAAAGACTTAACCAACGGCTCGTTACTCGCTAGCGCGATATGCGGCTTTATCGCAATCTATTGGATTTCAAGAATATTAATCCAGTTCTTTTATTTCGATCGGAGGAGCTTCCCAACGGGTCTATGGAACAGACTTGCTGAAATGATATTGCTTGCCCTGTTTCTTTTCCTAAGTATTGTTTACGGTATGGCCTTTTATTACAACTATCAACAACTCTAAGGATGAATCCATTACTATTGCACCTGGCTTACTTCATACTACTAAATCTTTCAATTATTCTTATCGGTTATTGGTTGGTTCGTAAAACTATGATATGGCAAAGCTGGAGTTTGTTAGCGTTAAGTGTCCTTATAATTCATATCATTTTTGCGAATGAGCATTCAATAATACGGATGCTTGCTTTGATCGCCACAACCTTTACTGCAATGAAAGTAATCGCGGCAGCAGAAAGCTATAGGGGTAAATCATTTCGCCTTACTTTGGTGCAATGGACTGCATTTAGCATTGGGTGGGCAGGTATGCGTGCACAACCTTTTGAAACACTTAGCAGCAGACCATTGCCGGATGCCTGGCCGAAAATAAAATTTGGAATTAGCAGGATGTTGGCTGGTTTTGTACTAATTATTTTGGTCCATCTACTGGTGACCTTACCCATCAACGGCGATGTTCTTTATATCATCATAACTACCATTCTATTGGTGGCATTCAGTTTAATTCTACATTTCGGACTGCTAAGTATCAGTGCTGGTATGTGGCGCCTTTCCGGCGTCGGTACTTATTATTTATTCAAAGCTCCAGCAAAAGCAAAAAGCCTAAATGAATTTTGGAGCAAACGCTGGAACCTTGCTTTCAGTGAGATGACTTCAATCGCCATATTCAGACCTTTAAAAGATAAAACGGCAGGTGCTGCAGGCTTAATGATCGCTTTTATATTTTCAGGCTTGCTCCATGAACTGGCACTAAGCCTCCCTGTGAACAGCGGGTATGGGCTACCCCTTTTGTACTTTATTATTCAAGGCACCATCGTCCTAGTAGAGAAGGTGCTACTTAGTCAGAAAGTCTGGTTTTTACAGAACAGTATCCTGGCCCGGGCATGGGTATTCTTTTGGTTAGTGATACCAATGCCTTTGCTTTTTCATAATGAATTCATAAAACAGATAGTATGGCCTATAGCAGGCTTAAATCCCATTTTTTATGCCAACATTCATCCTACGTACCCAAATAAATGCTCCTATTGAACGCTGCTTCGATCTTGCACGAAGCATTGACCTTCACCTGGACACAATGAAACACACCGGCGAAAGAGCAATCGCTGGAGTTACAAGCGGTCTCATCGGACTTAATGAAACGGTAACCTGGAAAGCAAAGCATTTCGGTGTAATGATGAAGTTGACGAGTAAGATAACCGAATGCAGCGTTCCTGAAATCTTTGCCGACGAAATGCTTGCCGGTCCCTTCAAGATGATGAAACACAGGCATGTATTTGAACAAAAGGATGGGTATACTCTAATGACAGATGAATTTGTTTACGAATCACCTTTAGGCATACTCGGCAAGCTTGCAGATGCGCTCTTCCTTAGAAATTATATGCAGAACCTAATCGAACACCGCAACCGGGTTATCAAGCAGAAAGCAGAATCAACAACCTAAATAGTTTACATGAAAACCCAGGAACAACTATTAAGAGGAAAAATTAAACGATCGATAATCTTCTTTATCGTGGCCCTTATCCTGAGTGGAATTACCGCGTTTCCCATAGAAAGTCAGCTGGCTATCGCGATGAATTACCTGGATGTCTTTCCCTTGACCATTCAAGATTGGCTCAGTACCATTTATCGCGCAGTTAAAACAACAAATGATAAATTTCCATATCTCGCTTATGGAACAGATTGGCTGGCCTTTGCACATATCGTAATTGCGACAGCATTTATTGGCCCTCTGCGAGATCCGGTGAGAAATATTTGGGTAATACAATTTGGTATGATCGCCTGCATAATGGTATTTCCATTGGCTCTCATCGCCGGGCCGATAAGAAAAATCCCTTTCTTCTGGCAACTGATAGATTGTTCTTTTGGACTAATCGGTATAGTTCCACTGTATATATGCTACAGAAACATCAAAAAATTAGAATATCTAAAACCTAATAACTGTGCGTAAAATCAAACGGATTCGTATGCCGAAAAGAAATGCAACTCTTTCTGCAAACTATAGACTGAGCTCACCTTTATAATAATCCAAAATTTTAGCTCTAAGTAGCAAATCATATTTAGCATTTATAAGATTGATGCTGGCTCTGTCTAAGTTATTTTTTGCAATGGTATAATCGACCGCGGTGCCAACGCCCGCATTAAAACGAATTTCGGCCGATTTAAATGATTCTTTAAAAGCAACAACCTGTTTATTTAAAGCTTGTAGCCTCTCGTCCGCAGCCGTTTTATTGATCCAGGCCAGATCAACAGCCTGTTTTAGTTGAAGTTTAGTGGTTTCTTCTACCAGTTCAGCATTATTCAATTCAATCTTTGCAAGAGCAATTCTGTTACGTGTTCTATCAGAATTAAAGATTGGAATACGCAAACTCAAATTATATGATGAGCTATAATTATTCCTCAGCTGGTTGCTATAAGCAATTTTCGATCTCTCAAAAACATCCTGCGGCGCCACTACAGGAAGTTTTGTTCCGCTTAATTCTACATAATCGCCTGTAGGTAAATTTTGAGTTGAAATTAGTTTACTGCCGGTAGCAGCTGAAGAATAATTACTAAACAGATTACTATTCAAACTCAATTGAGGAGAACTTAAGCCCTTAGCAACTTTAATGCCCTGTACTGCGCTTTTTCTCCTCAAAGCAGCTCCTTTAATGGATGCTAATTGTTCTAAAGCAAGAGAATAGATATCTTCGGGAGAATCCGTAGGTTTTTTAGAAAACTCATCACCCTGCATACGATCAACATTAAATTCCCTGGTATAAGCCACATTCATCAGTTCGGCCAAAGCGATTTTGGAACTGTTTAAACTATTGCGGCTATTAATCAGCGATAATTCATCATTAGCCAACTGACCCTTCAGGTCTGATAATTGTGCCGGCGCAATTGCACCTTCTTTATACAGTATTTGTAGTCTGTCTATCTGTTTGCGAGTGACTTCATTTTGCAAGAGCGCTTGATTAACCTGATCCTCATTATTCAGAATTTGAAAGTAAGTGATTATAACTTTCAGAGTGAGATTATCCTTTGCTTGTTGCTGCTCCATTATACTCGCCTGATACTCGTAAGAGCTCTGCTTGATCTGATTTCGGACAATCAATCCGCTAAAAAGCGTCACTCCGCCATTGAGACCATAATTTGCATAGCTAACATTTTCGTTCACATACCCATTTGTAAACGGGTCGATACTTCGTCCCTGATTCAGCCCGTGGTTTATATTTGCAGAAACATTGGGAAATACATTAGACTTTGCTTGTTTTAACGCTACCCCTGCGCTAAGCGATTGGAATTCGCTCTGCTTAACCTGTAAGTTATTTGCCTGAGCTATTTCAATACTCTGTTTTAAGCTATAGGAGTTCTGACCTTGTTGCTGGGCAGTACCAGCACTGCCAAGACAGATCAAAAGCAAAAAAGTGGACAGCAATGTTTTCATATCTAGCTTAGAGGCACATCAGCGATCGAAGTAATTTGCCCGTCTAAAAGATTAATAATTCTTGAACCATGTTCCGCATTCTTTTCTGAATGAGTTACCTGTACAATTGTTACGCCATCTCTATTGAGTTCGCTGAACACCTTCATGATTTCTTCTCCCTGCTTCGAGTTTAGATTACCGGTGGGTTCGTCAGCTAAAATCAGACGAGGATTGGCTATTAAAGCTCTTGCTATTCCCACCAGTTGCTGCTGACCTCCAGATAATTGTGCGGGAAATAAATCTTTTTTACCCACTATCTGAAAGCGATCTAACATGTCGGCCACTCTGGCTTTTCTTTCTGATGAGGGTACATCAAGATAAAGCAAAGGTGTTTCGATGTTTTCATAAACAGTTAAGTCGTCTATAAGATGATAGGCCTGAAAAACAAAGCCCAAATTCTTTTTCATCAAAGCCGCACGTTGCTTTTCTTTCATTTGATGGACGGCTTCGCTTTCAAAAAAGTATTCGCCTTCGCTGGCTTGTTCTAATGTTCCTAGGATATGAAGTAGGGTCGATTTTCCGCTTCCGGAGGGGCCCATGATGGAGATGAACTCACCTTGTTTTACTTCAAGATTGATGTCTTTTAAGATGAATGTTCGTTTGCTGCCCTGGTTTACCCAGTGGAAGATGTGATTAAGTTGAATTAGGTTCATTTTAATTTTAATAAGAGTTTATTTCTGCTCGCTACTAATAATATTAATACAATTGATGCCAAAAACGTAATACATTGTCGTATAGCTTATTATTATCATAGAGGGTAAAAATACTGTTCGTTTCCGTACACCTGTAGTCCGGTGTTATTACATACAAGGGTTAATTCCGTTCTTAAACCTAACAAACATACGCTGAAAGCTTGCTGACCGTATCAGTTTTTCAGCTCATTGCGGTACTTTGCCGACATTTGCGAGAGTTTGCCGAAGATTGCGAAATTATAGGTACTTTCTTCGGGACTTGTTCGGAAAAAGAGGGGGGCTTGTTCGGAAATTTCCGAAGCTGTCCCGAAGCAGTCTCGAACAAGTCCCGAAGAAGGGCCCTTGTAAAAACTTTGTCATATACGGAAAAACAAGCTCGACAAGCTCGTCAGGATTTGCAAATCCCTGCGTCTCTAAATTTGGATTTTCAAACCTAAAAGACCAGATATTATTAAAGTTTAACGTATAACAGATTGGAAACCTGTCGTTATTGAAGGTCAGGATTGCAAATCAGACCAGCAAAATCCTTACAGGATTGCTACAGCAAATGGGTCAACTACTCACTTTTTAAACTTTTTACTGGATTAGACCTGGCGACTCTTAACGCCTGGGAGCTGATTGTAACGAGAGCTATGATAAGCGCCAAGATACCCCCGGTTGCAAATATCCACCATCGGATTTCAACCCTGTAAGCAAAATCCTGAAGCCACTGGTGCATTAACCACCATCCTATAGGAAAAGCAAGAACTATGGCTAGACTGATAAGCTTCAAAAAATCTTTTGTTAAAATATAAACGATATTGCGGACACCAGCACCTAATACTTTGCGGATGCTCATTTCCTTACTGCGCTGGTGGGCGGTATAGGTAATTAAACCCAATAAGCCCAGGCATGCTATTGAAATTGCGAAGAAAGCGAAAACAAGGAATAGTTTACTGACGTGCTGTTCAGAGATGTATAGGCTGTTATAATCATCATCCATAAAGGAATACATAAACGGTTGGCCAGCCATTTTATCGATGGAGTAATAATTACCTTTAATTTTTTCGATAAGTTCAGGCAAATTTTTGCCTGACACCCGAAATGCAATACTACCTGTCTCGTGAGAGAGCCTTAGGATAAGTGGTTCTATCTTACTGTGAAGCGAACCGGCATTAAAATCCCTCATCACGCCTATAATTTTAAGCTTTTCCTGATTTCCATACAAATACTTATTTAAGGGGTCTTTGAATTGCAGCAGTTTCTCTGCTGTTTCATTTATGATAATTGAAGATGAATCACTGGCAATTTGTGCTGAAAAATTTCGTCCCTTAAGCATCTTCATTCCCAGAGTGGGGATATAATCCGCATCCACAAACCAGTTCACTAAACCCATTGCCACATCATCGCCCATTGCAGCGTTTTTTGAAAACAAGAATTTATCATTATTGATGTTAGTCGGCAAAAATCTGGTCATGGTGGCCGCCTCAACACCGGGTAACTGAAGCACCCTGTCTCTGAATGCTTTGGCATATTTTCCAAGTGGATATGTGTTGTGAATGATTAATATTTGTTCCCTGTTATAGCCCAGCTTTTTATTCTGCAAAAAGTTTAACTGCCGGAATACTATCAGGGTGCTTATTATCAAAACGATGGCTGCTGTAAATTGAAAGACAACCAGAAAATTTCGTAATGTGCTCCTTCTTAGCCCCAAAGCTAATTTCCCTTTTAATACACGCATCGGCCGAAATGAGGACAGGAATAGTGCAGGGTATATTCCGGCCATTATCCCAATAAACATTCCCGAGAGTATTAAGAATGATAAAACCAGTGGACTATATATCACTTTTAATGTTATTTCTTTGCCAGAAAGCTGGTTAAAAAAAGGCAATAAAAAAGCCGCGATAAACAGTGCCAAAACCAATGCGATAAAACATGTGATCACTGATTCTATTAGAAACTGATATATCAGGAGGAACCTTTGTGACCCTAATACTTTACGAATGCCTATTTCTTTTGCCCGCCCTGCGGAATGTGCAGTTGAAAGGTTTACAAAATTAACACAGGCAATAAACACAATTGAAAAAGCTATTACAACAAACAGGTAGATATATTGAATATTTCCCGAGGCTTCTTTTTCATCGGTCACATTGGAGTGCAAATGAATATCGGTTAATGGAATAGAAGCATAGTTAATGAACTCACCTTTTTTTGCAAGATCTGAGATGGTGAATTTTGTAACCTCTGTCAGTTGAGGTTCTATATATTTCTTTGTAAGATCATTCAGATAGTTATCGATAGTAAGGGCAGTTGTACCAGGTTTAACCAGGATATAGGTGACAAAACCGTTTGAAAGCCACCACTTACCCCTGCTGTCTCTCACCTCAGACATGGGCCGAATGAAATTGTAATGCACATGCGATTGTGCAGGCATGTCTCGGATTACGCCTGTTACGATATAAGTATCATGTTCATTAATGGTGAGTGTTTTACCGATAACATTGGTGCTGTTAAAGTATTTTTTTGCCATCCTCTCTGCCATTACGATGGAGCCGGGCCGCTTTAAAGCTTCCCTGGGGTTGCCCGAAACCATGGGAAGTGTGAACACATCAAACAGGGTAGAATCTGCAAAAACGGCGTTCGGTTCTATAAAAGTTTCAGATCCTTTTTTTACAGATAATTTACTCCCGCCATTATCTTCAAGTATCCTCACAAATTTTTCAATTTTAGGATATTCTTCAACTAACGCTGGCCCCATAGCGGCCGGAACTGTTCTTACATGAAGTTCATTGCCGATTTTGGCGTGAAACTCAAGCCGGAATATCCGTTCTGCCCGCTCGTTGTACTTGTCGTAGCTTAACTCATCTATTACATAGAAAGCAATCAGCATGCAAACAGCCAATCCCAAGGCTAAACCAATAATATTTAGGAGGGAAACACTTTTGTTTTTCCAGAGATACCTGAATGCGGTTTTGAAGTAGTTTTTTAGCATTTCATACGAAATTTATCATTCTGTTCTTAAACTTTTAACCGGATTTGCCATAGCAGCCTTCACCGCCTGGAAACTTATCGTAGCCAACGCAATTGCAATCGCAACACTTCCTGCCAATGCAAACATCCACCATTGTATTTCTATCCGGTAAGGGAAATTTTGCAGCCATTGATGCATTGCCCACCACGACAAAGCCGAAGCAATGACAAGAGCAAATAAAACCAGAACTACAAAATCTTTTGAAAGCATAAAGCCAATCCTGGCAACAGATGCTCCAAGAACTTTACGGATACCAATTTCTTTTGTGCGTTGCAGGGTAATAAGTGAGATGAGACCCAGTAAACCTAAAGAACTGATGAAGATGGCGATGCCGGATGCTACCCAAATCAGCTTTTGCTGAAGGCTTTCCTGTTTGTATAAAGCGGCGATTTGTTCGTCGACATATTGATATGTGAACACCTCCTGAGGAAATACCTTCTGATACTCTGCTCCTATCTGCTCTACAGTTTTGTCGGAATTTCCGGATAGCTTAATAGCAATACTGTTGCGTAAGTTATCAGATTCCTCTAAAATCACAGTCGGGGCGATAGGTTGCAGTAGGGATGCTACATTGAAGTCTTCTACTATTCCTACAATAACTCCTTTGATATCACCGGCCGATAAGGTATTTCCGATAATATGTTCGCCCTTCTTAAGTTGAAGCATGGTTGCCATCGTTTCGTTTATCAAGAATTCGGGGACCATACCTTTAGAGCGAATATTTCTTCCTTCGACTAAAGTTATTCCGAACGTTTTACAATAAGCAGAATCACCAATGGCGAAACGTGCTGGCCATTTTTCCCAGTCGCGCTTACCGAAAAGCACAGTCGCTCCTCTCTGACTGTCGCTCGAGGGGGGCTTATTACAGAAACTAAAAGATTTTACGCCTGGTAAGAGTTGCAGCTTCTCGGCCAGCCTGTTTTTTTGCAACTCTGTGGTTTCGCCCAGTGAAACCGAGATCACTAAATCTCGACTAAACCCTTTATCGGTGTTTTTCAGGTAATTTACTTGCACTACAATAATAATGGTGCACACAATTAAGGTCTGGGCAATTGTATTCTGGAAAACCACCAGTACCTTGCGTCCAATGCCCGTCGACAAGTTGCCCACATTATTTTTCAACGCTTTAAAGATATTTATCCGACTAAGAAATAGTGCGGGGTAAATGCCTGTGGCGAGTGTAATGACTATCAGCATCACTGCCAGAAACAAGGCCATATTTACAGGTGATATAATGTGTACCGGCTCATGCATAAAAAGGAAATTGTTCGCCAGCGGTAGAAGTGACAATGCCAAAATAATTGCCATAAATGCAGCAAGAGCTGAGGTAATTAAGGACTCCGCCATAAACTGCGTGAAGAGCTGCTTTGCCGATCCTCCTAATACTTTGCGAGTACCAATTTCGATGCTTCTGCGGGTTTGCTGCGCTACCACCAGATTGATGTAATTTATGGTGGCTATGAAAAGAATAAGTGCTCCGATGATAGCCAGCGTAGTTAATAATGATTTTTGTATAGGTCCGCCGTAGTCGGAATTGAAATGCATCTCTTTAAGCGGTAAAAGTTTGAAGCCGAAATATTTAGAGCTCTCCCCCATATACTTATTAGCTAAAGTTTGAATTGCCCTTTCTACCTCTTCTCTTTGGTCAGCACGTTTTAAGGTTACTAAGCCCGAATTGCCGGAGTAAAGGTTGGACCAGTCTGTAAAAAAACTGTCTTCCCATTTTGCCAGCGGTCTGAAAGAGAGCATAGAAATATACATCTCAGCTTTTAAGTCCGTATTGTGCGGTTTGTCGGCTAGTACACCAATAACTTTCAGTTGCTGCCCGTTTATCACTAGAGTGTTGCCGACGGGATTGGACGTTCCGAAATATTTTTCCGCTAGTTTTTCAGTTAAAGCCACCGTGTAAGGCTGATTAAGCATTCGCGGGTTTCCTTCCAGCCAGGTAAACTCAAGTATTTTGAACCAGTCTGAATCGGCAAATGAAATGTTTTTTTCCTCTTTGAAGCGCTTTCGCGAATCGCCGTTCACGTCAACTACGTAGCTTTGTTTACTGACAGACAAGGCAGTCTGATCCACCTGCGGAACATCCGTTTTTAAAGCGTTTACAATGGCTACCGATGTTGCTTTGTTATGTTCGGTCTTGTTAAAGTAGATATCATAAACCAGCCTGAAAGTTCTGTCTGCGTTTTTATGATAGGTATCAAAACTTAAATGGTAGCTGGTGTAAAGATAAATGAGAATACAGCATGCCATACCAAGCGCGAGCCCCGAGATGTTTAGCAGGGAATAGAACTTGCGTTTGATGAGATTCCGCCAGGCGATTTTGAAGTAATTGTGTAGCATATCTTTCTGGTGAGTAATTAACTATCAGTTGGTATCGAATTATTAGGCTGATAGCTCGGTGTTCTTTTATTCATTTCTTAAACTTTTAATTGGATTTGCAATCGCTGCTTTGATAGTTTGAAGGATGATTAGCAAAGCAGTTATCGAAGTGAGCGCAGACAGAGCAATTAAAAAAGGTTGTCCCGTCAGGTCAATTCTGTACACATAATCCTCCAGCCAGCTCTGCATTATCAGATAGGCTACCGGACAAGCGATTATCCCGGCTACCAGGATTACTCCCGAGAACTCTTTAAGGAAAAGCGAAATTATAGATGAGATAGAGGCTCCTAATACTTTTCTGATCCCAACCTCTTTTGTTCGTTTTTGGATACTTAAAGAGATAAGGCTGAGGACACCCAACAGCACGATTATGAGACTTAATACGGTTGCAATATAAGCGGCTTTCTTTAACTGAATTTCGGTGCTGTACATGGCCTTTAAAGTTTCGTCCATAAAAGAAAACTCAAAGGCCGATCCCGGAAGCAGTTTAGACCATTTTGTTTTAATCGCCGAAATTGCCTCTGCAGTATTTACGGGGCTTATTTTAAAAGACAAAAATCGAAAAGTTTCGGTCTTGCCTATATGCTGAAACGCGATCGGCTGCACGGCTTGCTGCATGGATTCAAAATGAAAATCTTTTACAACACCGATAACAGTGAATACAGGTGAATCTTCTTCCATTCTTACTTGTTGCCCTATAGCTTCTCCCGCGTTATGCCAGCCCAGAGCCTTTGCCAGTGTCTCGTTTATTACGATCTTGGATAAATCGTATTCACTTTTATTGTCGGGAAGAAAGGAACCAGCCATCAGGTGTATGGAGTAAGTATCTGCATAGTTTTCATCCGCGCCCAAGCGTATTGAGGTTACCGCTTGGGCTGCATTTGAAGATGCCTTGTATAGATTTATTTTTCTTTCATGATTGCCATTCGGGATTTGGTAAGATAACGTAGCACTTTTTATTTCAGGCATTGCCGCAAACTCATCACGGATGGTCTCCATATGCTCCACTCCTTTTTTTGACCAGTCTCTGGGCACTTGTGCCGAAACAATAAAATCTTTGTTATAGCCAAGGTCGCTGTTCAGAAACAGCTTCACCTGGCTTGCAACAATCAAGGCTCCGATAAAAACAATTAATGCAATACAGAACTGAAATCCTACTAATGCTTTGCGAAGCAGAATATTTTCTTTCGCAGTCTTTAAAACGCCTTTTAACGAATCAACAGACTTTAACGAGGATAGTAAAATAGCGGGATAAATCCCTGCAAGGACTCCAACAATAAAGACAATAATAAAAGGCACCAAAATATAGCTTGAAGGATAAGAGGAGAGAACCGGAATATCTGTACCCAATAAACCACTTATGAAAGGCCTGAATAATTGATAGAAAATCAAAGAGAGACCAGCTGATATCGCTACAACCAATATAGATTCGCTGAAGAACTGCAACACTAATTGTTTCCTCACCCCTCCCATTACTTTTCTTAAACCTATCTCTTTCATACGGGTAGCCGATCGGCTGATTGTGATGTTGACGAAATTGATAATCGCCATTAGCAGAATGAAAAATGCTATAAAGGATAAGGTTTGCAGCATCTTTCTTACTGAGCCATTGCCGGAATAATAATCTTCTAAAGGCGCTAGCTCTACTTTTAGATTTTTTCTGAACTGATTAGGCGTACGTTGCTTTATAAGTTGCGCTATAGGTTCCTCGAGAGCTTTCGGACTTACCCCCTCTTGTAATTCGATATAGCTCAGAATGTAAGGGTTAAACCACACATCCATATTCCTTCCGAAAAAGCTCGAGGAGCTTGCTGGAATAAACACTTGATTGTTTTCGCCCCCGAAATAAGTAACCGAATTCCTTCCGGGTGCTTCCATTACTCCGGTGATGGAAAAATCGTGCTTAGTCCCTGAAAAACTTTCAATACTAAGCGTTTCCCCAATTACATCCGTTTTACCAAAATATTTAAGAGCGAGGCCTGACGATATCATAACAGTATAAGGGGCATTGAGAGCAGTTTTTGCATCGCCATGGATTAGCTTAAAACCGTACATGGAAAGAATGGTGCTGTCGCCTAGCTGCAGGCTCTCTCTAAAAATTTTATCCCCTTTAGAAACATTTGAGCCTATGCCGTCCCAACGAAAGTAATTCGCCACGAGGTTTGGGTACTGCTCCTTTAATGCCTTGGCCAGTGCCCCGACAGTGGTCTGCTCTATCCCCATATTCGGGTCTTTCCATTTACTCTGCAGGATGTATTGATTTCCTGAATTTTTAAGTTGTTTGTTAACACGCAACTCAGCCCAAACATAACCAGCAATTAGCATAGCCGAAGCCAGCCCGATTGAAAGCCCAAAAATGTTTATGAAAGCGTATGCCTTGTTTTTCCATAGATTCCGCCAGGCGATTTTAAAGTAATTTTTTAGCATGAGCTTCAAGTTATTCGGTTCTTAAACTTTTAATAGGATTTACCATCGCAGCCTTCAGTGCCTGGTAGCTCACGGTAATCAGAGCAATACTAATTGCGCCCGCTGCGGCAAGCATGAAAACCCACCACGATAGTCCTATTCGGTATTCATAGCCATCCAGCCATCCCGAAAGGAAATGCCATGCTATCGGAAATGCGATAAGGCATGAGATACATACGAGCAGCAAAAATTCCCATGAAAGAAGCCGCCATAAGCTTGCAGCTGAAGCTCCCAGAACTTTCCTAATTCCAATCTCTTTTTTCCGCTGCTCGGCCACGTATGAAGTTAATCCGAGCAAACCGAGGCACGAAATCAGGATCGCGAGCGACGCAAAAATGGTGGATAGTTTACCAGTACGCTCTTCCATCGCAAATTTTTCTGCATACTCCATATCTACAAAAGAATAGCTGAAAGGCAGATCTGGAACCAGGGATTTATAGGTGGCTTCTAGTCGAGAGATTGCATCTGCAACACTCAGAGCCGGATTTAGCTTCAGGTACATCCAACTGGTGGCGTTATCGTAATTCACCAGGTATACGGTTGGTTGGCTGGAACTGAAAGGAGAATCCATGACCTGGTTCTTTACCACCCCAATTATCTGAAGTTTTCCTTCGTCCCAGCGGATAAGTTCGCCTACCGGGTGTTTTAGGTTCATGTATTCGGCGGCAGCTTCATTGATAATCATACTATACACCGGCCCCAGCTTGCTCGATTCGCTGGTTGAATCCGTGGCAAATTTCCTGGAGAAATCGCGTCCTTCTTTAATCTTCCAGCCCACAGTTTTTCCGAAGTCGTGCGATACCCAGAAGGTTCCAAAGTTCCATAGCTTGTCTGAAGCTTTGCCCTTCCACTCGAAACCGCCGCTGCGCGACCATATCTCTGTGATTGGACTGTTGGATAAGGCGAATTCATCGGCTGTGCGATCTGCCTTTAATTTGTCGCCTAAAAGCTTTGCATTCCATCGCAGGGTTTTTGATGCCAGGCGTATGCCCACCAATCCTCCCGTATCATAGCCCAGAGGACGGTTTTTTGCATGCTGTATCTGCCTGTAAACTACTATGGTTCCGATGATTAATGCTACAGATATTGTAAATTGAACTACTACTAATGCTTTACGCGGCAGGGAACCAGAACCACCAAAGCGTAAATTGCCTTTCAGGGTCTTCGTTGGATTAAATGCAGACAAGTAGAGGGCCGGATAACTGCCTGCAAGCAGACTGGTAAGGAAAATAAAAATGAAGCTGGCCGACCAAAAGTAAGGATTTGTCCATAAAACACTCATTTGCTTACCTGCAACCTGGTTAAACCAGGGCATGGTAATTACTACTAATCCTAAGGCAACTATAAAGGCAAGAAGGCTGACAAGGAATGATTCGCACAGAAACTGAGTCACCAGTTGTTTGCGAGCGGAGCCAACGGCTTTTCTCACTCCCACTTCCTTAGCTCTCTTTTCGCTCTTGGCAGTACTCAAATTCATAAAGTTGATGCAGGCAAGCAGCAATACAAAGGCGCCGGTGATGGAGAATAGCCACACAAACTGAATCCGTCCTCCAGTGTTAACTCCGTTTTTCCATTCGGAGTAAAGGTGCCAGCGGTTCATTGGGTGAAGGAAGGTTTTAGAATTAAATCTTTTACTTTCCTCATCCGAATTGTTATGAATAATTTTTTCTATCCGTTTGGAGACTGCATCCATGCTTGTGTTATCGGCAATTTGTACATAGATAAGAACCGAGGTATTCTGCCAGTCATTTTTGCTCCTGGCCAGCCAGAGCTCGGTAGTGAGCAACAAGTCCCAGGGAGCAATAAAGTCGAGTTCTCCAAATTCCGTATTCCCGGGAAGGTCTTGATATACTCCACCAACTTTCGCACTCGTTAAATCATCAATTTTAACAATTTTGTTGATGGGGTTCGAGGAGCCGAAGAGAGCCTTTGCCATAGATGCGGCAATGATCACCGTGCTGGGATCATTGAGTGCAGAACGACTGCCGGATATCATCTCGAGCGATAACATCTGCGGAGCTTCGGCCCCCATGAATCTGCCGCTTTTGGTGATGGTTTGTCCGTTGACAGTGATAAGGTGACTTTGCGTTTGGCGCGATAGTACGACATGTTTAAAGCTGCTTCCGTATCTGGTCCTCAGTTCCTGAGCAAGAGGCTGAGGCTTATACGCGGATGTTTTCCATTTACCATCCAGTGATCCTGTGCTGTAAACTTGCGCAATCGTATCGTAATTTTTAAAGCTTCGGTTGAATGACAGCTCATCCCATATCCATAAACCTATGGTGATGGCAACTGCGATGCCAGCCGCTAAGCCGCCGACATTGATCAGGGAGGATACCTTATTTCTGATGAGATTCCGCCAGGCGATTTTGAAGTAATTTTTTAGCATCTCGATTATTCAGACCTTAAATTATTAACAGGATTAGTGAGCGCTGCCTTGATTGTGTGAAAGCAGGTGATAATTAAAGCTATTAGTAATGCAATTACTCCGGCTAAAGCAAAGACCCACCACCGGATTTCCACTTTATAAGCAAAATTCTGAAGCCATTTTTCCATCGCCCACCACCCAATCGGCGAAGCGATTAGAATGGCAACGCACACCAGCTTTAAAAAGTCCTTCGATAGTAAAGCAGTAATTCCGGCTATAGAAGCACCTAACACCTTTCGGATGCCAATCTCTTTTGTCCGTTGTTCTGCTGCTAATGCCGCAAGGCTGAATAATCCTAATGCAGATATTACAATTGTTATCACGGCAAGCACCAGGATTAATGAAGAGGTTTGCTGATCGCGTTTGTAAAGATTATTAAATGCATCATCTAAAAAGATATATTCCAGTGGACTTTCGGGTACCAGTTTTTTCCAGGCTCTTTCAATGCTTTGTAATCCGACTGATGTATTAGACCCAGTTCGGACAACAAATTGATTTCTCCATCCCGAATTATTAAATATGACCAGCGAACCCGTTTTTTCGTGTAAGCTCTTAAATGAAAAATCTTTGACAACACCAACTATTTGGCCGCTTACACCGCGAAAAGTGAAAGGCTGACCTATTACGGGTGCCGGAAGCTTTAAATATTTCACAGCGGTTTCATTTACAATAAAGTCATGTTTGGAATTAGTTTCACCCTGCCGAAACCACCTGCCTTCTTTCATTTGCAATTGCAAAGTTTTTTGAAAATCAGCATCTGCAGAAAGTTGCGAAATCACCGGCTTATAGCTGGCATCCCGCCCTTCCCAGTCTGCACAGTCTGTACACATGCTTCCATTATTTACTACCGATTGGCTGGAAGTTGACACACTTTCAATACCGCTTTGTGAAAATAATTCCTGCTTTATTTTTAGCAACAGCAATTCTTGACGTTCGCCGCTAACAGAAGATGGCAATCGAAAAGACAAAACCTGCGATCTATTATAACCCGGATTGATTGTTTGTATTAATTGCATTTGCCGGTAAATAATAATAGTACCGGCTATAAGTACAATCGAAACCGTAAACTGAAGTATTACAAGGCTTTTTCTAAAAGATGTGTCTTTCATTTTAAGAAGGGAGCGACCACTAAATACTTTTATTGGTTTAAAAGAAGAGAGCATTATTCCCGGGTAAATGCTATTAAGTAAAGTAGCAGTAAACACAGTAATTGCCAGTACTTTCCACAATCCTATTGATAATATAGGCATGGCAAAAGTTCTTCCGGTAATTTGATTGAAAGCAGGTAGACTCAGCTTTACCAGAACAAGCGTAGTTAACAGGGCAATTAAACTAATCAGTATAGACTCAATAACGAATTGAAAAAACAGATCAGACCTTCGTGCACCACTGATTTTCCTAACGCTTATTTCCCGGGCACGTAAACTGGCTTTTGCGGTGGTAAGGTTTACATAGTTTATACAAGCTACCAGCAATAATATAAAGCCAAGAAAACAGAATACGTAGACCGTACTGCGATTACCGTGAATAAAAACCGAGTTCTGTATTTCATCCTCAAAATGCATTTCATTTAGTGAAATCATGCCGATGGAGGAGTCTTCATGCTTTTTCATCACGTCGGTTATTTTCTTCACAATGTTATCCAGCCTGCCCCCCGGAACCACTTTGACAAAGGTTAAATAATTGGCATTGCTCCAATTTTCATCATTTTCACGTACTCGTTTATTGGTAAGTATAGCAGCGATGGGTATAAATGCTTTGTATTGAAAACTAGAATTGACAGGTGCATCCTTTACAACTCCTGTTACCTGATAATTTATACTGTCTATACGGATAGTTTCATCTACCGCGGGGCTGTTATTAAAAAGCTTTCTGGCTTCTGATGAGCTAAGAATGACACTGAAAATATTTTGATTGAATAAAGTCGGGCTGCCCTCTATAAATTCGTAATCAAACAAACTAAACCACTGATCATCTACGTACGCGCAATCTTTCTCATAAAACTGCTTATTGTTGATATTGAACACCGGCGGGTTAGTTATATATAACCGTGAAGTTTTTTCAATTTCAGGTACTTCTTTTTTTATAGCTTCGGCTAAAAGCAAAGGCGTAGTTTCCCAAGTCCAACCGGTAGTCGGAAGACGAGTAGTGAGGCGGTAGATCCTGTTTTCATCTTTATGATAATTATCGAAATTCAATTCGTTCTGCACCCAAACCATAATCAGAACTGCAGCAGTCATACCTACAGAAAGACCAGCAATATTTATCAGGCCGGTGACCTTGTTTTTCCATAGACTGCGCCAGGCAGTCTTGAAATAGTTTTTTAGCATCTCATTCAGATCTTAAGTTTTTTACGGGATTAGCTATAGCGGCCTTAACTGCCTGGAAACTGATCGTTATTGCAGCAATTGCAATTATAATCGCCCCAGCTGCAATAAATATCCACCCACTGATATTCATTCTATATGAAAAACTTTGCAGCCACACATTAGCCGCCCACCAGCCTAATGGCATTGAAATTAATACTGAGACCAGGATGAGGCGTATAAAATCCTTGCTAAGTAATAAGCTCAGGTCACTGATACCGGCGCCTAATATCTTTCTGATCCCTATTTCTTTTGTCCGCTGGCTTACTAAAAATGCGCTCAGGGCAAATAATCCCATGATGGAAATGAGAATCGCTAGAAGAGCAAAAAAGGTAATAATCTTTTGCAGCCTTACATGTGCGGCAAAAAGTCTCTGAAAGTTGTCGTCCAGGAAAGAATACCGGATGGGAGTATCCGGATCAATGGTTTTCCAGGCACTTTCAATAGCATCAACAGACTTTTTGACCTGTGCGCCATTTAATTTTACCAATATGCCCCCTCCTGATTGAAACCTGCAGGCTTTATTGCCGATTGTGAAGACAGTTGGCTGTATCAGTCTCTCAAAGCCTGATACGTTGAAATCGTTCACAATGCCAATTACCTGAACGGCAACACTATCACAATAAGGAAATGATATCGTCGCTCCGATGGGGTTTTCAATATTTAATTTTTTTGCTGCACTTTCATTAATGACGGCAGTTCGGGTGTTTTGATCCGCATAGCGGTTATCAAATAATCTTCCTGCCCTTAATCCAATGCTAAGAGTTTTAAAGTAATCATCACTTACCTTAACTGATACCATCCTGTACTCTTTCTCACGGCATTTAAAATTAATGGTAGAAGTATCACTGCTTGCATCACCCGGAACCGTAGTGGTTTTAGATACATACTGCACACCGGATATATTTAATAAGACACTCCTTGTCAGATCAAAATCCTGATCCCGTACTTTTTGAGGTGCTTCGAGCCGCATTACCTGGTCGGGTATAAAACCTTTGTCTTTTGTTTGCATGAAACGCATTTGGTTTCTTATTACCAACGTGCTCATAATAAAAAAGGCAGCAACAACAAACTGAACCACTATAAGTGAATTTCGAAAAGCAGTCCCCTTTGTCCCTCTTGTATAATCGCCTCTTAAAACCTTTGTAATATTATAGCGGGCAAGAAAAAAAGATGGGTACAGGCTGGAAAGAATAATTACGCCCAGCAAACACAATGTAATTTGCACGGAAAGAGACAGTAATGTACCGGATTGAAAGAAGCTGAGATTAATGTTAAATGAACTATTGAAGTAAGGCAGTAAAAGGTTAACCAAAAGCAGGGCTATGCAGAGACTTAAAAAACATTGAAGCGCAATTTCACACATAAATTGCCATTGCAATTGCCTCATTCCTGAACCTAATACTTTTCTTACACCAACTTCTTTTGCTCTTCTTACCGAAGCTGCGATAGAAAGATTGCTGAAGTTAATGGCCCCGGCAAGTAGTAATAATGAAGCCAATACTAGCAACACGGAAACGGTGATAAAATTACTTGATCCGTGCTTTGGAAAATTGTGTATATCTGAAACAGCATCAACAAACAAGCCTTCCTGGTGCCCGGCTTTCCGAAAAGCATTAAGGGATTGGTTGTTTTTCTTCAGGCGGGCATTATAATAAACCGTATTAATTTCCTGTTCAAGCTCAGGCCCCGATTTTTCTGATTTTGTCTTTACATAAGTCAGATAAGAATAATTCTCCCAAAAATTATTTGACTTTTCGTAAGGACTGCGGTAAATGAATTGCGCATTTAAATGACTGGGTGTAGTCGACCGTTCGATAATGCCGGTTACCTCGCATTCAAAAGAATTAAACAGTTTGATAGTTTTACCAATAGGATTGGCACGATCAAATAGTTTTCCGGCAACATCCCGGCTTATTATAATAGCATTTGGTTTATCTAATACAGTGGCTGCATTTCCGTTACTTATTTCGTATGGGAATACCTTTAAAAAGCAAGAATCGGCTTCTATTCCTCCTTTCTGGAAAATCTTTTTTTCCGCTGTGCTTAGCAATACTTCAAAATCAGCGGCGGGCTGCATAGTCGTGGCTACTTCTATGGCGGGTACCTGTTCCTTCAGAAGCTCTGCCAAGGGGGCTGGTGTAGTGGGCCGAATGTCGTCGTCTGTACGAAGCGATACTTTATAGACCCGTTTTAAAGAACTATCCCATGTATCATAACTCAGCTCATAGTTCAGGTAAAGCAGTATGATTATAAAGCCCGTTAACCCTGCTGCCAATCCAAAAATATTAATGAAACTAAAAGCCTTGTTACTTTTGAGATTTCTCCAGGCTATTTTAAAATAATATAGCATCATGATTTTATACTCTTTTTTTAAAATGAGCTTATTCCGTTCGTAATGACTTCACAGGATTTGCCACTGTCATCTTATAATTTTGATGCCATATTTATAAATTATTGAATATCAAAATCTTACAAAGGCACTATACTCTTTTGTGTTCGAATCCGAACAGCCACTGCACGCTTTTGGTCAATCTCTTTAATGCCTGAAAGGCACCCATCTGTTATTTCAAATGCAGCTCAACCCCTCCCAAACCACCGTTCACTAATACATCGATATTGTTGAAAGTTTTTCCATAAAGTTTGTTGATATTATATTGCATGTTCTGCCTTTATTCGGTTCTTAGATTCTTAACAGGATTTGCGTTAGCAGCTTTCAATGTTTGGGCACATATCGTAATAAGGGCAATGCCCGTCATAACTAAACCACTCAGCATAAATGCTGTCCAGTCAATATCTGCCTTATAAGCGAAGCCCTCCAGCCATTTGTTAAGGATTGTCCAGGCAATGGGTATCGAGATAACAAATGCCAGGAGTACCGGTCTGATAAAGTAGAGAAGAGCAAGACGATTTGCAGAGTCAACAAAGCTTTCGCCCATGGCATCTTTACCTTTGATATCAACCTCAATACTCCCAAAGAAAATTCATAATCTTTCAAGATCATGCAGCCATCTCCAGGCATAGAATTAAGAAAAATTTCTTTCCGTTTTTCCCTATCGCTTTTGCAGTACGGTTAATCACTTCCCAACTAGCCTTGTCAGTAATATCAGGCGACTTAGTTTGGGCAGTGAGCGATAGGCTGAAACATAGCGTAATAAACGCTAAATGTAAATTTCTCATAATTCCAGATCGGTCTTGTTTAATTAATAAAATCCAACTTTATTCTCCCGCTCCCAGTCTTCATAGTTACCGGCACCCCACCCCCATTCAGCGTACCGCTTATTTCGTGATCTTCTTTCTTTCCGCTGAAATTATTTAATGTACTAACATTGATTTTTTGTGCAAACAACTTCAAATCGAGTCCTTGTTTATCAGGCATCTCCAGGTCTATATTTCCACTGGAATTAGTTAACCTGACATACTTACCCAACTTCACTAGCTCTACATGGATGCTGCCTCCGCTGGTTGATGCTTCGAGGCTGCAAGCCATATCCTCCAAGCCAATGCTGCCACCAGAAGTATGGGTAATTAATTCTCCTTTGATATTATCGCCGTGGATAGAGCCTCCGCTAGTTTTCGCTTCAATTGTTCCAGCAAGGTCGATAAGACTTAATGAGCCGCCAGAGGTCGCAAGCTTAATTCTACCACTGCAATCTTCTGCTTTAATACTACCGCCGCTTGTTCGTAAATCGATGTTATCACTGCAATCGGACACATCGATGCTTCCCCCTGAAGTTCTGCCGTTAATTTTTCCGCTTAGGTCTTCAAGACGAAGACTGCCCCCACTGGTAGCAAAATTTTGATTTCCTTTCAGGTCAGATAAGTTGATACTACCCCCGCTTGTAGCGAGGTCTGTGGAAACATTCTGCTGAACGAATATTTTATATGAAATACTTAATTGCCGCTTCCAGTTCATGTTTCTATCCTTTGGCTTTGCAATTACACTAAGCTTGTTATTGGAGATTGATACGGATAAGTCATAATCCTCATCCATGCGTTTCTTAATTTCCTCTTTCGAAACAGCGACATAGTTGCCATTGTGTGTTACATAAACTTCCAGACGGGTCTCACCTGTACTAACACCAGTAACCTGAATACTGCCACCCGAAGTTCGTGCGTAGACATTCTGAATATTTTCCTTAGTTAACGACCGCGTTAAGTAGGCTTCCTTATTTCCATTAAATTGTGCTTTTACAGCAGAACTAAGGAAAAGGATGATTAAAAAGGCAAGGTTCTTTTTCATGATAATATGTTTAGATTGTTATTTATTCTATTTTTAAACTCTTTATTGGATTTGCTTTTGCCACTTTAAGTGCTTGCATTCCTACAGTAGCCCATGCAATAATTAATGCACTTAGTCCGGCGCCAACAAAACTCCACCATTCTAAATCAATCCGGTAAGCAAATCCATTCAGCCAGTGCTTAGCAATGAAATAGCTTAGCGGCAAAGCAATTAAAATAGCTAGCAATACCATTTTAGTAAAGTCATTCGATAAAAGGCGCATAATGCCGAACTCACTTAAGCCAAGAACTTTTCGTATACCTATTTCTTTGAGTCTTCTTTCAGCAGTAAAAGCTACAAGCCCAAATAAACCCAGGCAGGAAATAATTATCGCTAGTGCTGCGAAATAACGGGATAATACAGAAACCCGTTGCTCGGCCACATATTGAGACTGATACTCTTCATCTAGAAACTTAAAATCAAATGGATGACCCGGATTAAACTTCTGATGTAATTTCTGAAGCTGAGTGATAGTCTCCTTCTCTTTGCCGGCTGTAATTTTGACCATAATAATATCCGTTTCAGCGGGCTGAAGAGTTATAAATAAAGGTTTTACCTTTTCGTGGAGCGACTGAAAGTGAAAGTCTTTAGCCACAGCCAGGATCTCCATTTTTTTATCTCCTTGCTGCACTATTTTCCCAACAGGGTTTTTAAGACCCATGACTTCAATAGCAGCTTCATTGAAAATAATCCCTGAATCATCCTTACTAAAATTTTTAGAAAATGTCCGCCCCTCCTTCATCTTCATATCAAGCATCTCAATCATTCCATAATTAACTTTTAGCATTTCAAAAGCTATCGACTGCTCAGGAGTCCTTCCTTCCCAAAAAATATCACCTGTCGAACATACATCGCAGTCAGGGAGAACTCCCCAAATACTGGATGCATTCTTAACCCCAGGTATTTTTTTTACTTCAGAAAGGAAGGCTTCCTGGTTTTTTCGAACATTATCTTCAGTTTCAAAATATAGGATGTTATCCCTATTGTAGCCTAAGTTCTTTGTTTGAACGTATTCCAGTTGTTTATAGACAACAAATACGGCCACTATTAATATTATTGAAATTGTGAACTGAATGATTACTAATCCTTTCCTTACTAAAATATCCGCTAATGAATTGGTTAAGCTCCCCTTTAATACAGATACAGGTTTGAAACGAGACAGGTAAAATGCCGGGTAGCTTCCTGATAAAATTCCTGTAAATAAAGTGATGGTAATAAGAGTTAAAATTAAGTGAGTGTCGAAATGAAGGGAAAGTTGCTTTCCCGTAACTTGGTTGGTGTAAGGGAGAATAAGGAAAACCAGTACAAGGGCAATTGCAAGCGATAAAAAAGCCATCATCATCGATTCGACCAAAAACTGGCTGATAAGGGTAACTTTTCTTGCGCCTACAACTTTTTTAATTCCTACCTCCTTCATTCTCCTCGATGCCCTTGCGGTGGATAAGTTCATAAAATTAATACAAGCAATAACCAGGATAAATAGCCCAACAATAGAAAATAATTTCACATACTCAATCCTGCCACCTGCCTGTGCTCCATTTTCATATTTCCCATAAAGATATCCCTCAGAATAAGGGCGAATAAATACAGACCGGTTAGTTGCACCCGTTTTACTTTTTAGCAGACCCGAAATTTTCTGGTTAAATTCTTCCGCATTTGTACCTTTCTTTAAAGTCAAATAAGCCTTTGTTCCATCGTTACCCCAATCTTTAACCCATGGAGCTATCTCTTTAAATTTTTCAAACGAGAAAACAAAATCGAATTTCTCGGAAGAATTATGGGGTACACCTTTAAAAACACCTGAAACTGTTACTTTTATTTTACGGTCCCATTCCCATTCAAGGGTCTTTCCTATGATATGCTGAGTAGTGTTAAATAGTCTTAGAGCCAGTTCTTCAGATATCGCAACAGAGTTCTTATCCTTTAGCACCTCATTCTTATCTCCCTGAAGAAGGTCAAAAGAGAAAATGTTGAAGAACTCATTACTTACAAATTGTCCAGGTGCTTTTACTTTAATTCCCTTATCAGTTGTTAGAGTGAAGGGAATACTTGTAACAGCTGTTGCATATTCAACTTCAGGCATTTGTTCCACTAAAGTTTCTGCCACAAGTCCTGATGTCATATCTTCTATTGCAATGCCATCAGCAAATTCTTGCCGTTCCATAACCTGGAAAAGACGGTTGTCTTTTGTATGAAACTTATCGAATGAAAGTTCATCGTTCACCCAGAGGTAAATGATTAAGGCACAAGCCAAGCCTGTTGATAAGCCAATGAGGTTTATGTAGAAGGTACTTTTAAACCGTTTTAAGCTCCGGTATATTATAATGAGGTTATGCTTGTACATATGATGGTTATTATTCAGTTCTTAAGCTTTTCACAGGATTAGTCAATGCCGCTTTAATGGCTTGGAAGCTAACAGTTAAAACAGCAATTGAAATCGCAAGCAAACCGGAGACAACAAATATTCCCCAATGCATTTCTATTCTGTAATCATAATTCGACAGCCATTCATTCATAGAATACCATGCAATTGGGCTCGCAACCATAATTGCTATGATTACCAATTTGATGAAATCTCTTGAAAGAAGCTTTGTAACACTTACTACTGAGGCGCCCAAAACTTTTCGTATGCCAATTTCCTTTATCCTGTTCTCAGCCATATAGGTCGCAAGACCAAATAAACCAAGACATGAAATAAAAACAGTAAGCCCTGCAAACAATGCGGCTAACGATCCCTGTAATTTTTCATCGTCGAATTTCTCTGCATACGCCTCATCTACGAACTTATATTCAAATGGGTAGTCTGGATTGTATTTTTTGAAAATAGCTTCGGCTTTTTCCAGGTTTTGAGCGGTAGAATTATTTCCGTTTAGTTTCATTTGCATCACTTGCAAGCTCATGAAATTTTCTTTTGCACCACATATCAATAAAGGTCTTATTGGTTCGTACGGGCTGATAAGGATAAAATCTTTAACCACACCCACAATATGCCACTCAATGCCAAGGTCGCTCACTTTCTTACCGATCGGATCTTTGAACTTCATTAATTTTAGGGACGCTTCATTTATAATCAGCCCGGTAGAATCAGTCGGGAACTTTTTCAAATCAAAATCGCGGCCTTGTATAAATTGTAAGCCGGCAGTAACCCCAAGTCCTTCATCAGCCATGTAGCGATCGAAAGATGTTCTATCCTCAGGGTCCTTTCCTTCCCAGTTCTGTCCCCATCCATCGCTCCATATATCGGTAAGCGGAGAATTTGTTTTAGTAATTGACTTGACAATACCTGATGAAAGCAATTCATTTTTTATGAGTTGGTAGTTCACAGGTATATCACCGGTAATAAAATGGCAAATGAGATTATCTTTATTATACCCAGTCTCTCGGTTCCGGCCATAGTCTATCTGTTGTTTAACAATGATGGTGCAGATAATCAGAATGATAGCAAACGTGAACTGCAAAACAACCAGTACTTTTCTTGGCGTTACCAATGCATGAGCTTTTTTAAATGTGCCTTTTAATACTGCAACGGGCTGGAAAGATGAGAGAAAGAATGCCGGATAACTGCCTGCTAACAAACCGGTGAACAGGATGAACCCGATGATTGCAAGCCAAATATCGGTACTGCCAAAGTTTATGAATAGTTTTTTATCCGTAAGCTGGTTAAAGCCAGGCAGACTTATCAGAACAATGATGATCGCTACAAGGCCAGCCAAGAAGGCAATAAAAACCGATTCTCCTATAAACTGGCTGATAAGAGACCCTTTCTGAGCACCTGCTACTTTTCGTATTCCTACTTCCTTCGCCCGCTTTTCACTTCGTGCGGTACTCAGGTTCATAAAATTAATGCACGCAATCAATAATATAAACCCGGCTATAATGCCAAATAGTTTTACAAATGTGCTGCGGCCGCCGTTGTCTTCCACGCCGTTGGTAAAGCTTGAATACAAACGCCAGCGATTGAGGGGGTAAAGGAACAGCTCCCAGTTCATTTTTATAGCCTCTTTACTGTACTTTTGCCGCAAGGTTTTTATTTTCGAAGCTGCGGAAGCAAAATTTGCATTGGCTTTTAACAGTATGTAGGTTGGTGTGCTATTGTCGCTCCAGCCCAGATCTGTTCCTTCCCGGTATTTCAAACTCGACCAGGGCAATAAATAATCAAATTTGAATATCGTATTGGTCGGCAAATCTTTTAGGATACCAGTAACCGTGAAATTCTCTTTATCGCCTAGTCTGATGATTTTCCCCATCGCAGCTTCATTGCCGAATAAAATTTTGGCCGTTTTTTCGGTAATCACTACCGAATAGGTGTCATTCAACGCTGTGGAGGCGTTGCCTTTCAGCATTGGAAAACTGAACATTTGGAGGAAGCCTGTATCAACCGTACTTCCGGATCTGATGATTTTTTTATCGCCAACCGAAAGTAGAGAATTACCACCTCGCGTTACCCTTACTGCTCGTTCCACTTCAGGCAGATCTTTCTCGATTGCTCTAGCAGTTGGGGCCGATACAGAATTTGAACATGAAATCTCACCCTCGTTTGACTTCCGATTCCACACCTCGTATATCCGGTATTTGTTTTCATGGAACTCGTCGTAGCTCAATTCGTCTTCTATCCACAGCAAAATGAGCATAGCAGCAGCCATCCCAATTGCAAGACCGATAATATTGATTGCCGAATACCCTTTATTACGCAATATGTTTCTAAAGGCGATTTTGAAGTAGTTTTTTACCATAGCGGATCTTTGTTAGATAAATGTATTTTGAGAAGAGCCGGCAGGTATAGGTTTGACCTGCCAGGTTCTCACCAAACTAAAAACCAACTAAACCATTAAATTTTCCATCACCACCTGCCCGTCCAGCAAGCGTATTATTCTGTGACTATACCTTGCATCATGCTCCGAGTGCGTTACCATAATTATCGTTGTGCCCTGCTCGTTTAAATCAGTTAATAACTGCATTACCTCGTTGCCATTTTTTGAGTCCAGGTTACCCGTAGGCTCATCTGCAAGAATTAGCTTGGGGTTATTTACAACTGCACGGGCAACTGCAACCCGTTGCTGTTGACCGCCTGAGAGTTGTTGTGGAAAATGATTTCGCCTGTGCATGATCTGCATCTTTTCGAGCACTGCTTCCACTTTCTGCTTGCGTTCCGAGGTTTTTACATTAAGATAAATCAGAGGTAGTTCGACGTTTTCAAATACCGTTAATTCATCTATCAGGTTGAAGCTCTGGAAAACAAACCCTATGTTTCGTTTGCGAAGCTCCGCTCGTTTGCGTTCATTATATTTGGCTATCTCGGTTTCATTAAAGAGAAAGCTTCCGCCATCAGGATCGTCCAACAACCCCAGGATATTTAAAAGTGTAGATTTGCCACATCCTGAAGGCCCCATAATGGCGACGAATTCCCCTTCTTTAACTTCTAAAGAGAGCTTGTTAAGAGCAACGGTTTCAATATCTTCCGTGCGGTATACTTTTTCGAGGTCGGTTATTTTTATCATACTTTTTATTTGCTAGCAGCTATTAGCTTTCAGCGGTCAGCTTGGGCCACCGCTTATTGTATATTGGGTTATTGGATTTTCTATCTTTTTATAGTTTAACTTAATTTTACCACAGCTTAACATCACTATGAGAGACTTTAAACAACTTATCTTTTGGAAATGCAGTCATTCGCTTACTCTGAAAATTTATCATTTAACCTAATTCCTTTTTCCCAAAAGACGAAATGTATGGTTTAACCTCACAAATTCGAAGATCGAGTTCCTCGATCCCGACGAATATTGCCGAAGGTTGTGGACGCAATAGTAATCCCGAATTAAAGAGGTTTCTAGTTATTTCATCCGGATCTTCTTCTGAACTTGAGTATCAACTCTTACTCGCCAAAGACCTTGGCTATATAACTGACCTTATTTATAAAGAACTCAATACCGAACTCATTGAAATTCGTAAAATGATCTACTCTTATATTCGAACGTTGTGAGGGCGGTCAGCTGCAAACTTTCAGAAGTCAGCTCAAAGCTGATAGCTGACGACTCATTGCTCATTGCTCAAAGCGGACAGCTAAGTTCTGATATCTATTGCAACACCAATTCCTGCATATCTCCATAATTCTCATAGCTTGAAGTTACCACTTTATCACCCGGCTTCAAACCTTGCAATACTTCATAGTAATCAGGATTTTGCCTACCTAATTGAATATCAACTTTATACGCTACCGTCCCTGCTTCATTCAGTTTATAGATCCAGTTGCCTCCGGTTTGCTGGTAAAAGCCCCCTTTCAATAAAAGTAAGGCTTGTGTCTCATCGCTCAAAGCGAGGCGCACCTGTAAACTTTGTCCCCGGCGAATACCAGCCGGAACTTTGTCTGTAAACTCCAGATCCACCTGGAAACGACCGTTAGTTACCTGAGTGTAGATTTTCTTCACACGAAGCTTGTAAGATTTATTGCCCAAATCAAACTCACCTGTTAAACCTGTGAATATTCTGGATATATAATGCTCATCAATATCTGCACGTACTTTAAATCCGCTTACCACATCTATTTGTCCCAAACGTGAACCTGTGCTTTTTAACTGCCCAATTTCCGCATCCATTGAAGTGAGCTGTCCGTCAACCGGCGCCCGAACAACTAAGTCACCTACCTTTCGCTGCATTAACATTAGTGCATTTTGCATTCTCGCATATGAAGCATGCATCTGGCTGATCTGCTGCTTTCCTGAAAGCGAATCTTTTTTCAAAGTTTCCCTGGTGAGATTTCTTCTTTTTACCTGATATTTATAGTTGTTTTCGGAAGATTTGAATTCCTGGGAACCGATAGCTTGATGCTCATATAAATGTTTGTTGAGTTTATAGATACGCTCCGACTCTGCCAACCCGTTTTCAACTTCCGCCATTTGGTTTAACTGGCGTATCGTGTTTTGATCTGAATTATTCCTTGTATTTTGCATCTGAGTCAATACGTCGAAAACCGCCGTTTCCTGATTCGCTAATCTCAATTCCAAATCGGGGTTAGCTAACTGTAAAATAGGCTGACCCTTCTTTAAAAAGGCTCCGTCTTCTGCAAAAAGCTTTTCTACACGCCCCCCTTCCGATGCATCAAGGTAAATAGTACTGCGTGGCATTACTATACCGTTCACCGGGATAAATTCCTGAAAAGAATTTTTCGTAACTGTCGCTATTGTGATCTTTTCAACATCTACATTCAAGCGCGATTTTCCTGTGGCAAGGAAATAACTGCTTCCGAAAAGTGTAATGATGCCAAGGATTCCTGCTATAGTAAGGATACGTTTGCTACTCCATTTTTTCTTTTTTACAATTCTATCCATGACAATTAATTAACGCTGTATCAGAGTCTATGAATAATGTGCCACAATATTAAATAACTGAAAAATAAAGACTTACCACCATTTCTAAGCATCTGCTCGTTCGCAACTGTTACAGCAGTTGTTCGGAAACGATACAACATTGACACGGCCGAAAATCGTAATTTCCTAAAAACCATAATTTTATAAGCGTGGAATGATTGTTATTAATAAAAGCTTTATAGTTTTAGCATATGAATCTGAAAAATGCCGCGATTTTAGTTGTCGATGACGACCCTGATGTTTTAACAGCAATACGTTTGTTACTGAAGCCGCAGGTAAAGGAAATTGTCGCGGAAAAGAATCCTGAGAACATTCGTTCTCTGCTGGCAAAGCAACCTTTTGATTTAATATTGCTTGATATGAATTTTACCAGCTCTATCAATACCGGAAATGAAGGACTTTACTGGTTGAGGAGAATTAAAGAGTTCAAATCGGATGCGTCTATAATTATGATAACAGCTTATGGCGATATTGATCTGGCAGTACGCGCTTTAAAGGAAGGGGCATCAGATTTCATGGTTAAGCCCTGGCACAATGACGTATTGGTTGATACTATTCAGGAAACGCTAAACAAACGGCCAGGAAGTCCTAAGGTCATTAGCTCAAAAGCTGCTGCTATTATAGGCAATGAGTTGCTAGGTTGTTCAGATCAGATGCGGGAGATTTTTCACAAAATAAATAAGATTGCTCCTACCGATGCCAATATTTTGATCCTTGGTGAAAATGGTACTGGAAAGGATCTAATTGCAAAAGCAATCCATGAAAATTCACTTAGGGCAAATAAGCCCTATATGAAGGTTGATGTTGGTGCCCTTTCCGAAACTTTGTTTGAAAGCGAACTTTTCGGTCATAAAAAAGGTGCGTTTACTGATGCCCGGGAAGATAGAATAGGCAGGTTCGAGGCGGCTAACGGTGGTACTTTATTCTTGGATGAAATCGGAAACGTTTCTTTACAACAGCAGGCCAAACTATTAACCGTTTTGCAGAATAGGCAGGTTACAAGAATTGGCACTAATCAGCCAGTAGATGTAGATATCCGCTTGATCTGTGCAACTAATGTTCCTATGTCGGTCTTGGCAAATGAAAGCCGTTTCAGGAAGGATCTGATATATCGCATCAATACCGTCGAAATCATTGTTCCTCCCTTGCGCCAGCGCGGAAATGATATTCTCCTACTTGCCGAACACTTCTGTAAGGTATATGCCCAAAAGTATATGAAGCCGGCTTTCGAACTTCATCGCAACGCGATTGATAAGTTATTGAGTTATTCCTTCCCTGGCAATGTGCGCGAACTTCAATATGTAATAGAGCGCGCAGTAATCATGGCTGACGATTCTGTTTTGCAAGCGAAAGACTTCCTGTTTTCCCCCATAGAACAGACGGCCAATATTCCCGGACCCACCGAAACCAATTTAGGCGATTTAGAAAAAAGTACGATACTCAGAGTAATCGACAAAAATCACGGAAACATAACTAAAGCGGCCAAAGAACTGGGCCTAACGCGAACAGCGCTGTATCGTCGTTTAAGTAAATATGATATCTGATGGCTAAGCCTTACGAACGTAAACTGCTGCTGCGCCTTGTATTACTCTCACTAAGTCTCGCCATGTTGGGCTGGTTGAGCATTAACCATTATTACTGGGTTTGCATACTCATATTGTTTTTTGCTTTCTATCTGCTCTACGATATATTTCAATATCAAAAAAGAATTTTCAGCGAACTTGAACAATTTAAAGAGGCAATCCACTTCAGGGATTTTTCCAGGCATTTTGATGCAAAGCGAGCACCTGCAGAGCTGCAGCCCCTACGTGAATCGTTTAACAGCATAAGTGAGTCGTTTAAAAATGCTGCAAAAGAAAAAGAAACCCAATACCAATATCTACAGCAGATCCTTTCGATCGTGGATACCGGGATTTTGTCGTATAAATTATCAGATGGCAAGGTAGTATGGATGAATGAGGCAATTAAAAACATGCTAAATTTACCGCACCTTAAAAATATCTTTTCACTTGATAGGCGGAATAAGTGGCTGTTGACCGAAATTGAATCGGCCCCCATAGGCGAGAGTAAATTGATCTCGCTACCCCAGGGTAATAAACAAGTGAAGATGCTTCTTTCGGCAACCGCTTTTCAGGTTGACCAGCAGCAATTTAAGTTAGTTACCTTTCAAAATATCAATGAAGCGATAGAGGAAACCGAAGCGGAAGCATGGTCGAGACTACTTCGGGTGATGACTCACGAAATCATGAACTCCATTGCACCTATTTCTTCACTTGCAGAAACATTGAAAAAACTGGTTGAAGACTCTATCCGGAACAATGAACATCAGCCATCTTATCAGGAGGATTTACAAATGGGAATAGATACCATTCGTAATCGCAGCGAAGCCTTGCTTAAATTTGCGAACACTTACCGAAATCTTAATAAAATCACCACACTTAATCTTCAAAAAATTTATGTTCGGGAGTTATTCGAGAACCAGAACAATTTATTGGCGCCGACTCTTGCAGCGAAAAACATAGAACTGGAGATAATTTTGAAGGACCCTTCTGTTCAATTAGAGGCCGATTCAAGTTTGCTGGAGCAGGTGTTAATCAACCTCATTGTTAATGCCATTGATGCGGTAAAAGCGAGCGAGCAGCCAAAAATAAAATTGTCAGCAGAAATAGATGCTCACAGAAAATGTGTGATCAAAGTGGCCGATAACGGGCATGGGATCCCACCTGAAGTACTAGATAAAATGTTTATACCATTCTTTAGTACTAAAAAATCCGGTTCGGGTATCGGACTAAATTTGTGCAAGCAAATCGTAACCTTGCATAAGGGAACAATTCAGGTCGAAACTATTGAGAACGTTGGGACTAGTTTTGTATTAACACTTTGAGACTTAGGAAGCTGGGCAATTAATATTCAGATTCAAATAAATATTTGAATCGGCTCAGAGTTAAATATCTTCAAAACTGAACAAGATCACTGACACGAATAGGGATTTTTAAAAATCCCCATTGAACCCGTTTTTACAGACCCTTCAAAACATCACGGGCGTTGGAGCACATTCAGCTATTCCAGCCAAAAAGCTTCCGCCATTGCATCCTGCTTCCATTCTGGTACAGTAAGAACCGCGGTTGCAGATATTTTTCTTTGTCATGAGGTTTTTTCTTAGGTGCCCGTTTCTTAACTTTTTATTTCAATCCAGATTCGTGTGTCGGTTCTACATTATCCTAAGTATAGTGAAAATTTGCATACAAACTTACCTGTCAGGTACAACAGTTCCAGAGGTGATTAGCGACAATTTGAAGGGGCGTTTGCTACGGTATCAGGCTCAAATATTCTAGCTCTGGAATTCCATTTCACCACCCACGACAAAGATACCGACGCCCGCTATTTCTTATACACATTGATTGTGCGCTGGCTTTATGTTTATTTCTGTAACATCAAATTTTTTAAATTAATACTTCCACAATGAATTTCTTTACCGTTAATTCTATAAAAAAGATTTTGCCCTTTTAGGCCAAGTCCTGTTCGCAAGGTACCATCTACTCCTCGATTAAAGAGCGTTACGACATAAAACGCACTTGATTCTTTTGGATTAATAGTTCTTTTCAACGAAGACGCTTTTTGAAGACCTTTATCTAAAAAAGAGTTCAAAACTGGCAGACCATAATTAAACAAATGTTCTTTTTCAAGTATCATTGTATCGGAAGGAAGAAATAATTTAAAGTAGCGGCCGGCTGAAGATGGAAGTTCAAATGAATCTACAGGAAAATCAATCGTCAATCTAAAAGGATTAGCTGTTTCATTGATTATTCGAGTCCAAAATATAGCATAAACATATACCTTACCATTAAGGTCAGTATATTTTTCTCCACCTTTTGGAAGACTGTTTTGTATGATTAGGCGCTTACCGATAGAATCAGTATACTCATACTTAGTGTAATTATATTTTTCGTTGGGTCCGGGGGAAGGGAGAGAGAAGAAGGAAGGAAGGGAAGTAACTATGTCTTTGATTTCGGACTTGATATTTTCTTTTGGAAGGTCTGGTTTGGTTTGCCCTCCACAGGAAGTGCAAAAAACAAACATCAAGAACAAAGTATATACGTGTACGTATTTCATAATTTTTTATTATTTAGTTTCAAAAATTATCCCTCTGGTCGTAGCGTCTCCGAGACGCTACGACCAGTATAGTAAACCAAGCGTTGCCTCACGCGCCCATCCAAATTTCTATTGCCTGCCAAAGGGTTTCCATTTATCCCCAATAAGACTTTCTGTTCGTTCATCTTCTTCTGTATAGCTGGTAAAGATTTTTCCATCAAAGCGATGCAATATTGTTTCTCTGGTACCCACCCAAATAGCTCCAGTTTTATCTTCCGAAATTGACCAAATACTGTTATTGAGAAGTCCATCTTTTGTTGTAAAACGAGTGAAAGATTTACCATCGTAACGGCTAAGTCCATCGCCACCAAACCAAAGGTTTCCCTTTTTGTCTTCTATAATTCGGGCAACCATATCGCCGGATAAGCCATCTTTTTTTGTAAAACTTGTAAAGGATTTGCCATCATAACGGTAGGCTCCACTCCAATTGCTGAACCAAATATTTCCGTTTTTGTCTTGCAAAACGGGCCAAGCCCAATTGTCACCATTTGGTTTAAGATTGGTTATAGATTTACCATCGTAACGAAATACACCCTTATTAACCCGTCCACCAAACCAAATGTTACCTGCCTTATCTTCTAAAATATATTCCACGTTATTGTTACTGCTCAAAAAACCACCTCCGCCTTCATTAACTATAAACGGAGTAAAGGATTTGCCATTGTAAATATAAACACCATCTATTGTGGCGAACCATAGTTTTCCGCTTTTGTCCTGCATGATACTGAACACAGTATGCTCGCTGCGGAACTTGTTGGGAGGCATATTTTTTCGTAAGGGGATTTGGATTTCAGCAAATGTTTTACCATCATAAAGAACAAGTCCAGCGGCGGTACCTATCCAAATTTTACCATCTTTATCTTCCAACATATGGTTGACCGAATTATGGTTAAGTCCATTTGACGCTGTGAATTGAATGAACGATTTTCCGTCATATTTATAAATACCATCTCCGGTGGTGCCGAACCAAAGGTTACCGGCTTTGTCCTGCAGACTACAATGAACATTGTTGCCTTTATCTTTTAGTGAGCCCAGATTTTTTATAAGTTTTGTTTGTCCGACAGATATTATTTTTGATACGCTTACGGTTTCTTTTGGTAAGTCTTTTTTGACTTGTCCGTTGCAGGTAGTGCCAAAAATTAATATTGTCACAAAAGTAAGAGTTTGCATGTGCGAGAAATATTTTTAAATAGTTCAAAATGTGATTGATAGTTCTTATCTATTTGTCATTGGGCCTCGCCCTGCAATGACCGCTAACACGTTGCTTTGCAACAGATGGTACAGAGAAATGTCGATTTTTCAATAAGAAACAGCACTGTTAATTCTGTTCGTTTGCAAGCTGTATTGCTTAATTTTCCGCCGCATGGCATTCATTGGATAAATCAATCCCGAACGCAACGAACAGACTCTGCGTAAGAAGAAACATAGCCATCGAAACGGAAAACTTTTGTTTTAAGTGGTTTAGCAAAACTCATGTCCCATCCCCACGCTGTACCTTCCTTACCCGCGGGTGTGGACGTAAACCAGAAACCGAAAAGACCCATCCGCTCATAACGATTATTTTTGCGAATACCTGCAGGAAGAGCGTTAAACCCGCTGCTGTTAGTGCCGTTGCCGTCTTCCTCCCAGCCACTGACGCTTTTCAGGGCTTCGCCGGCCTTGTCCATTCCACCGAATTTAGTCACCAGCACAGACCATTCGCTATCCGTTGCTAAATGCCAACCTTTGGGGCAGGCTTTTTTCGCTGCTTCCCAGGTGTAAAGCAAGCCAAACTTTTTTCGATTGCTCTCTTTGTCATCATAAGCGTAGCTCCCCTGCACTTTGTAGTTCAGATTTTGGGCCATCCAGGTAACCGTGGTGCCAGTCAAAGCATTTTTAAAGCTGATCGTTTTATACGTTTGCCCATCGCGTGACTCGGTAAAGGTGCCGGTTGGTTGACCCTCTTTACTTTTAAAGTTCGTAAAGGTCTTTCCATCATAACGATACACTCCGTTTCCAGAGCCAACCCAAATACTTCCATCAAAAGCTTCTAAAATTCCAAAAAAAGCGTTATTTTCTCCTGCTGACTTCACGATGGTTTCAGTGGGTTTTTTATTGGACAAGGACTTTCCATCATAACGTAAAAGCACAAAATTTTTGCCCACATGAGAACTACTCCAGATGTTTCCTTTTTTATCTTCGATTATATATAAACCACCCCTCTTCGTTAAGTTGGTAACGATACTGCCATCGTAGCGCCAAAGACCATCAGCGTCACTGAACAAAATATTACCTTTTTTATCTTCGATTATAGTACCAACATTCCTAAAGGGTTTCCCCTTATGTGTTAAAACGGTAAATGTTTTCCCATCATAAAAACGGGTTCCGCCACCTGTGCCAAACCATAATTTACCGGTTTTGTCTTCAAGGAAAAGTATTTCTTTCGAGTTTTGAAAAGATTTCCCATCGTAACGGCTTGCTCCACCTCCAGTGCCGAACCAGATGTTGCCTTTTTTGTCTTCATAAATACTAAGAACAACATTACGAAGTCCCTCCTTAGTTGTGAAATGTTGAAAGGATTTTCCATCGTAATAATAAACACCCGAGCCAACTGTAGCGAACCAAAAATTTCCTTTTCTATTTTCTAAAACAGAAAAGAATCGGGCCGAACTCACTTTACTTGTAATATTGGTAAAAGATTTTCCATCGTATCGAATAATACCCTCCCATGAAGCCATCCAAATATTGCCCTTTCTATCTTGTATAATTGCACGAACGATCCTACTAGGACCATGGGTGGTGATTACACCTTTGGTTTCGGAGTTGGTAGGACCTTTTGATAGGTCTTTTTTGTTTTGTCCTTTACAGTAAGTGCAAAAAGCAAACAGCAGGAGGCAAGTATAGACGAAAAGGTATCTTATCATTTTATGGTTTTTATTTTTAAGAACTTCGAGAACCTATATGTTTTTGTGGAAGTTTGGAGTTTCAACATCCTTTATTGGGTATGGCATAAATCACGTTGCCTGAAACAGATAACTTGAAGCCCCTATTTTCTACAGAGGGAAGTAACAGTTTCCATGTTTTACCCATGTCAGATGACCGGAATATACCATCTGAGCGACCACATATCAAATATTCACCCACTTGTTTGATTGACGAAATATACCATGAAGCCTGACGTAAGTCTATTTGTTTGATGAATGAACTATTCCAGGAAGGCTGAAGTCCTTCACCTATGACATTCCAGGTTTTTCCACTATCCAGTGAAATGTGTATTCTGTTAGTTTGGGTTATTGTATTGTAGGCTATAGCAGCAAATCCTCCATCAATACGTTCCACAGCGATACCAGCACCCCCTTCGCTAATCACACGATCCCAGTTTTCACCATCATCGGTCGATCTTAATATTCCCTGTGTGCTGGCAGCCAGGAGTACACCGTTTGACTCTACCATTTTCATTACCCAGCCTACAACATGCACATATTTCCAGGTTTTTCCACTGTTGGTGGATTTAAAAAGTGCGTTGTTGGAGCCGATGAAAACTGTGCCTCCGGTGGTTTCAAAAATGCTGCATACTTGTTTCTCTTTATATTTCGTGTACGCCCAATCTATCGTTCTGTTAATGCGTACGGCTTGCTCTTGAAAATTTGTGTACATGGGCGACCAATCACTCTTTCCGTTTATTTTTTGTAAAAATTGGCCCCTGAAATTATAGGCAAATATCCCCTTCTTGCCAGGGGCAATGCTACGCTGTTTACCAGGGAAAATCTCTTTTGTCCAAAAAGGAGTTGTGGAATTTGGTTCACTGTGATATATCCCATTTCCGGCACGTAAATAGAGCCCACTGTCATTTGTAAA
Organism: uncultured Sphingobacteriaceae bacterium; assembly: GCA_946480915.1. The sequence continues at coordinate 57,951 of CAMLLO010000019.1, forward strand.
GAAACCATCACTCTGCATACCTTCCCTCTGCAAATTTTCAGGCAGCCCTTTGCTAATGTCCTGCCATGTTTGTCCGCCATCATTAGATTTAAAAACGATGGGGACAATCCCCGATGATTTGCCCTCTTTTATTGATTTCTTTTTTGCTTCGTTTCGTTTTGGTACAAAAAAAGAATTTAGTAGAAATAATACTAGGAGGATGGCCGGAACAAACACAAATGATCTTTTCATTTTTTTAATTTAAAGGTGAAACATATTGATTTTAAAGTAGCGGAATTAACAGGCCGCAAATACACATTATTTCGGAACCTTTTACTTTTAAAGTCTTTTAACGGTCTTTCCATCATAACGATACACCCCATCTGTAGCGCCAAACCAAATACTTCCATCACGAGCTTCTAAAATCCCAAAAAGACCGTTTTCTCCTGACTTAATTTCGGTTACAGTTGGCTTTTTATTAGACAAGGATTTCTCATCATAACGCGAAAGTGCCCAATCTGGGCCATTATCACTTCGTGAACTAGTCCAAATGTTTCCTTTCCTGTCTTCGTAGACATAACCAACAGAATTCCGCGTGAAATTTGTAAAAGTTCTGCCGTCATACCGCCAAAGGCCACCTCCACTGAGCCAGATATTGCCTTTTTTATCTTCGATTATAGTATGAACTCTTGTAAGAGTTATGCCGTATTTTTTCGTAAGACTGGTATATGTTTTTCCATCATAAATGCAGACATCGCCCCCTGTGCCAAACCATAATTTCCCTGTTTTGTCTTCAATGATTGTATGAATACGATTATTGGTCTCATTAATCATCCAATAAACTTCATAAAGTTCCGGATGATAATCCTCTTTATGGTAAACTGGTAAGCGGACAGAATCAGCAGGAGCATGGGTAGAGGGTGGCGCTTCTTTCATTTTAAAATTTCGAAAGGATTTTCCATCATAACGGCTTGCTCCATCATAAGTGCCGAACCAAATAATGCCGGCTTTATCTTCATAAATTTCGAAAACGGAGTTACTGGCAAGCCCCTCCTTTGTTGTATAATTTCGAAAGGATTTTCCATCGTAATAATAAACACCTGAGCCAATAGACGCGAACCAAAAGTTTCCGCGTCGATCTTCCAGAACATCCCAGAATTTGTGAGAACCTAGTTTACTTGTGAGATTGGTAAAAGATTTTCCATCGTAACGGATAATCCCTTCGGTTGAAACAAGCCACATGTTGCCCTTTCTATCTTGCCGGATGGTACGAACGGATGTGGTAGGGCCGTGGGAGGTAATTACACCTTTGGTTTCGGAGTTGATAGGACCTTTTGATAGGTCTTTTTTGTTTTGTCCTTTACCGTAAGCGCAAAAAACAAACAGCAGGAGATAAGCAAATACGTATTTCATCATTGGTATGTTAATTTATTTATTGAAGCATTTTAAAAGGTTTTGATATTGATAGAGTAAAGCTACATCCTATGCTTGCCGGTAGAGTGTAAAGAGTTGTAAAAAGAATGTAAACGGTTGTAAAGACTCTTGTAATTAATCTTCTATCAGATAGAATAGCGTACTTTTATATATGAATTTTAAGTACCTGTCAATTTTTATTTCTGCCTCTTTGCTTATCTTTTTCTATGGCTTTAGCGGAAGCCCGTTAAATGATACGGACTTTGAAGAGGCGAAAGAAATTATCATTATGAGGAAAATTGGACATGAAGTACTGCTTCATTCCGGTGATAGTACATCCAGAGTTTTGCCCGTAAAGCAGATTGCTGAAAATAAATATCAAATTCGATTTGCAAGTCAGTTTACCTTTAAACCTGATTCACTTGTAAAGATCATACACCAAACGATTGAAGCCAATCAGCTTCCTTCTGACTATATTGTAAACGTGATAGAATGCGCAAGCAATGAAATGATATTTGGGTATGCAATACTAAAAACTGAGCAGAAGAATATCGTACCCTGTAAAGGTCGACAGCAATCCAAAGGGTGCTATTTAATCAATATATCATTCCAACGGGCCAGCCTTTTAGGTTTACCAAAGAAGTTTGTATCTACCGGAATAGCCCTTTTTGCGTTGGTTTTAGTGTTTTCAGGACTGAAGATTTACCACAAAAAGAAAAGTATATCAGATAAAGGCGACAAGAGCTTTCAAGACAATTTCATCCGAATTGGGAAATATCATTTTTACAACGACAAGCAATACCTTATCAATAATACTGAACAAATAGAACTCACTCAGAAAGAATCTAAATTGTTATACATTTTTGCAAGCGCTCCTAATGAAATCATAGACAGAAACAGGTTGCAAAAAGAGATATGGGAAGATGAGGGCATAATTGTCGGCCGTAGCCTTGATGTGTTTATATCAAAACTCAGAAAGAAACTGGAAAATGATTCTACAGTTAAACTTGTTAATATTCACGGGAAAGGATATAAGCTTGAAATTAGCTCTTAGGAAGAATCTCCTGTGGCTTTAGGCAAGTGTATGAGACCTAGAAATCGATCGTATAATCAATTCTAACTCCTTTTCCCAAGGATTAATCAATGACACGCAATGGATAGGATTGTTCAACACGCACCTGATAGCGGTTTAAGTGCTATATGTGTGTGATATTGTTAGCGCGTGTTTTATTCGCGATTCGCGAATTGAAAATTTGTATTTTATCTTATCAGGCAGCACCATGACCATTAAGACATCATATGCAATGGACAATCTTGAAAACTAATTGCGAGTAAAAATTTAACTTGAAAATGTTTACAGGATTCAAAAAAGGTATTATTTTGCATCAACAGTACTCGCCACGCTTAAATCCGAAAGGATTGCGTACCAGGGCGAGTCTTTTGCTTTTATAGGGTTTCCCCAACATACTATAGATTTCCTATGACTCCTCTGATTAATTATGATTTACGATAAGAAAACGTTTACCATAGACGAGCATATACAGCGGTTGCGTGACAGACGAAGAACTGGCAAGGCATTATTTGTCGCATGTAAGTTATTATAGACTTGCAGGTTATTGGTGGCCCATGCAAATTGATAAGGAAAAGCATCAATTTAAAGCAAACAGCAAGTTTGAAGATGTGGTTTCCCTATACAATTTTGACCGGGAGTTGAGAATCTTACTTTTTGATGTCATCGAGAAAATCGAAATCAGTCTTCGCACCAAGCTTATCTATAGCCTTTCGCATGAATTCGACCCTTGGTGGTTTCAGAATACAACAATTTTTCAAGATTCGGGAGCAATAATAGAAACTTTGGCGAGCATTAAAGAGGAGGTTGACCGTTCAAAGGATATCTTTATCAAAGAACATAAGAAAAAATACAAGGAGGATTTGCGATTTCCACCCGCATGGAAAACTCTGGAATTGACAAGCTTCGGTTCTCTGTCTAAACTATACGGGAATCTTAAAAACACCATTAAATCAAAAGATACCATTGCTCAGGAATTGGGTGCAGTAAATCACACCTTCTTGCCAAGTTGGCTGCAATCAATTGCTCAAATCAGAAATTATTGTGCTCATCATAGTCGTTTATGGAATAAGAATCTGCCAGGCACTCCTAAATTGCTTCCAAAGCCTCCCTGCAGATGGGTAAGTGATGTACCTACGATACATCAAAATTGTACATGCATCTCTGCATTATGAGATATTTGGTTAACATTATAGCACCTGAAAATTCATTTTCTGTAAAACTACAAGAGTTACTTGCCATGTATCCATCCGTTGATCCGAATGCTTTAGGGATGAAACCTGATTGGACAAAAGAACTGTTATGGAATTAGCTGAACACAAATGCAATTTATGCCTTTGTACCATCATTAAATGACTATTAGCAAGGTCAAGGAGATGGACTACAAAATGTGCCCGCGCAAAAAAAGTTCAAATTATCCATACCTCAGTCGAAGATAAAATTCCAGCTTCATGAACTGTTAAGCCACCCCTTACTGAAGAAGATAAAGCTGTCAACTGGTCGTGGAATAAATCGGACTGACGAAGGAAGGAGAATTTATGCCGCCGAAAGCCGGTTTACTGCTTTCTCTTCGCAGGTTAAATTTGGTATCGAGTTCCTCTTTCGTAAGATAAACCCGCTCACCTGCCCTTGCCGTCGATTTATAATTACTGAAGGGATTGGTTGACAGCCAACCATGAGCCAGTGAACTGTTTACAATCTTCTTCAGGTTCTTGATGTACTTAAAACCACCGTAAAACATTTGACTGCTTTCCTCAAGCGGAACATCTTCGGCTTTATATTTCCATAGGTGAAACAAATTTACCTTTTGCAGCCCCGGCCTACAAGATGTTCAATGGGTGAACAGGTTGATTGTCAGAATCTTATAACGTTTCTGGTGAGCACCTCTTCCTGGAAAAAGTGCTCACCGAATTGCTCACCAGAATTATGCGAAATCATGCATATTTTGGTGATTTGATTCCAACAAAAAAGCCTGCAATCTTTTGATTTGCAGGCTTTTAAGTGTTTTTGCTATTGTTTCCAGTAGCCCGTAGGGGAATCGAACCCCTGTTTCTAGAATGAAAATCTAACGTCCTAACCCCTAGACGAACGGGCCATAAAAAAAGAAGTGTCTTTCAACCTCTTTTTGGTAGCGGGGACCAGACTCGAACTGATGACCTTCGGGTTATGAGCCCGACGAGCTACCAACTGCTCCACCCCGCACTCTAGCAATCTTTGGTTTTAGGCTTTATTACTTATTTCCTTACTCCCTGAATTGGACTGCAAAGATATATTTCGTTTCTTTGCAGTCCAAATGTTTTTTAAAATAATTTTTCATGTCGCATAAAGCCGGATTTGTGAGTATTGTTGGAAAGCCTAATGCAGGGAAATCTACCCTGATGAATGCGCTTGTCGGCGAGAAAATGTCGATTATAACGCCAAAAGCCCAGACTACCCGTCATCGCATCATTGGAATTGTTAACGAAGACGATTATCAGATCGTATTTTCTGACACCCCCGGAGTGATAAAACCAAAGTATGGTTTGCAGGAAAGTATGATGGGAGCAGTCAACGATTCGCTTGTAGACGCCGATATTATTCTTTTAGTTACCGATATAAATGAGCGTTTTGATGAAAATGACATTATCGAAAAGCTAAAGAAAACTTCTTCACCCATTGCAGTGGTCATTAATAAAATCGACACGTCTACCCAGGAAGAGGTTGAAGCTAAAATTGAACACTGGAAAGAAACACTCAATCCGGAAGTTATTTTCGGCACGTCGGCCCTCCACGATTATAATGTGGACGCAGTAATGAATTTCATTCTGGATAAATTACCCGAGCATCCTGCCTATTATGAGAAAGACGCACTTACCGACAGAAACGAGCGTTTCTTTGTATCGGAAATGATCAGGGAAAAGGTATTCAAGTTGTATCAGAAAGAAATCCCTTACAGCACTGAGATAATTATAACGGCCTTTAAAGAAGAAGAAAAAATCACCAGGATAAGTGCCGAAATAATTGTCGAACGTGATTCGCAGAAAAATATTCTGATCGGCCCGGGTGGCGCAATGCTTAAAAAAGTTGGCACCTATGCCCGTAAAGACATCGAAGAGTTTCTTCAGAGAAAAGTATTCCTGGAAATGTTCGTGAAGGTGATACCCGACTGGCGCAACAGGAAGAATTATCTGAAAAGCTTTGGATACGAAGACTAAAAATTTACAATTTACGAATTAAGATTTACGATTTTTGCATTCGTAATAAGAGTGAATTTACCAAATACATGATTTTGAATTGCATTCGTAATTCGTAAATCAAAAAATCAAAAATTGAATGAGTAACATAGTAGCTATAGTTGGACGGCCCAACGTTGGGAAATCCACTTTATATAACCGCTTGACAGAATCGCGCAAAGCAATTGTAGACGATCAGAGTGGTGTTACACGCGATCGCCATTACGGATCGGCAGAATGGGTGGGAAAGAACTTTACAGTGGTGGATACAGGCGGATACGTAGCCAATTCGGCCGATGTATTTGAAGCAGCAATCCGCGAACAGGTATTAATAGCCATCGAAGAAGCGAGCGTAATTCTGTTTATGGTTGACGTTACAACCGGACCAACAGATCTGGACGACAGCATCGCAGACCTTCTTCGCAGAAGTAAAAAACCCGTACTTGTTGTCGCGAATAAAGTAGACAATAACAAACTCCTGGATGATCTTCATCCTTTCTACAGCTTTGGTTTGGGAGAGATCTATTCCATTTCTTCCATGACCGGCTCCGGAACCGGAGAACTTCTGGATGAAGTGATTTCTCACTTTGAAGAAGATCAACCCGATGATTCAACCCTTCCAAAATACGCGATCGTTGGAAGACCAAATGTCGGTAAATCATCTTTGATCAATGCTCTTATCGGGAAGGATAGAAATATCGTTACTCCCATTGCAGGCACCACACGTGACTCAATTCACATTCACTACAACCAATTCGGTCACGAATTCATGCTGATTGATACAGCCGGATTACGAAAAAAAACAAAGGTTAAAGAAAACATCGAGTTCTATTCTGTCATGCGTACCATCAAAGCATTAGAGGAAGCTGATGTTATTATGCTGATGATTGATGCTGTTGAAGGAATCGAGTCGCAGGATATAAACATTTTCCATCTGGCAGAAAAAAATAAAAAGGGTGTGGTTATTCTGGTGAACAAATGGGATCTGATCGAGAAAAACAATAAAACAACCTTGAAATTTGAAGATGAAATCAGGCAACGTCTTGCACCATTCTCTGATGTGCCTATTGTTTTCACCTCGGTAGTCGAAAAACAACGAATCTTTAAGGCGGTAGAAGCTGCTGCCAAAGTCTTTGAAAATAAAACTAAAAAAATTCCGACTTCGAAATTGAATGAGGTGATGCTTCCAATTATTGAAAATTATCCTCCACCGGCATTGAAGGGAAAATATGTGAAGATCAAATACATCACACAAATAAATGGTTCGTCGCCAATGTTTGCGTTCTTCTGTAATCTTCCCCAGTATATAAAAGATCCATACAAGCGCTTCTTAGAAAATAAGCTGAGAGAACATTTTGACTTTAGCGGTGTTCCTATTCAAATATATTTCAGGCAAAAGTAAGCTTGCATTTTTAAGGAATTGCCAATGGTATTTTCGATTATTGGCACTTTTTATTGAATTAGTTTTTAAATTTTGCCTTTTGACTTAACATCTGAGGTATGAAAACACTCTTTTTTATAGCATTCTTGTCTTGCAGTCTTGCGCTGGTATCATGCGGAGGCTCCGGAGGCAATTCAGACACACAAGACTCAATTGCCGCGGCCAGGGCTGCGGATTCGATGATTCAGGATCAGTTAAATTCCGATACATCTATGAATACTGATAGTACCATCGACAATATGCCAGTCGACTCTATGCCAAAAGGTGCTGACAAACGCTAATAAAGCTACTTCAGTGCCTGAAGCGACCTTAAAACGGCTGTATCATTAGCGTTTACAACTTTATAATAAGCTTCATCGTCAAAATAAAACCTTGCCAAGGAAGCTTTAATTTCCTTATCCACAGCTTTTCGAGCGATTGCGGCGGCTTTGGGAGATGCTTTTACGCCATTTTTTATAGCAAAAGAAATCAGTTGTTGATATTGCTCCTCGCTTAATGAAAAATCTGTTATCACCTGCTTTAATGTAGCCGGACGGTAACTGTTTACAACATGGCTGAATAAAAATTCAGTCAAAATCCCCCTGGCCCGCAAAGAGTAAAAAAATGCATTATAGGCCGATGTATCCACGGGAATGTAAATATCCGGCATAATTCCACCACCGCCATATAGCACATGACCTGAGGACGTCGTATAAGAATGGCTTTTATCAAATAAACTATCTTTTAATGTTCCGTCTACATTTACCTCGGGCTTTTCGAGGCGGGTAGAGGCTTCGGCAAAATAAGCGTCGGAACTCATTTTATAGGGTCTTTGAATCGATCGGCCCAGAGGCGTATAATAGCGGGCAATGGTTAAGTTAAGTGCAGATCCATCACCAAAACTAAACTGCTCTTGCACCAGACCTTTGCCAAATGATCGTCGACCAATCACAACTCCTCTACCCAAATCCTGAATTGCGCCGGCCAGAACTTCACTTGCCGAAGCGGTAGTTTCATCAATCAATACGATCAATTTTCCCTGTTCAAACTTTCCGCTTTTTGTAGCAAAATAATCTGTTCGGGGTTCATGCGCCCCCTTCGTATAAACTATTAGCTGTTTATCGGGCAAAAATTCGTCAGCAAGTGCGGTAGCAGCACTGAGATATCCTCCGCCATTATTCCGAAGATCCAATATCATGCTTTTCATATTGCTTTGCAGCAGCGGACTTACCTCCGCCGAAAAATCTTCATCTGTGTGTGCGCCAAATTTACTAATCCTTACATAAGCCACACTTGGCGACAGCATATAAGCCGCGTCTATACTGCTAACCGTAATTTTATCCCGTTTAACGGATACAGAATTTACTACCAGAGAATTCCGTCTTTTTACGCCCAAAGTAACCATCGTCCCGGTGCGCCCCTTAATAAGCGAAACGATCTCAGTTGATGTTGTTTTTGTACCCGCTACGTTCTTGTCGCCAATTTTCAGAATCTTGTCACCCGCTTTTATTCCAGCCTTCCGTGCAGGTCCCTCCTTCACTGCCGTAACCAGAATCGTATCATTAACCAACAAATATTCAATTCCAATCCCGCTGTAGCTTCCTTCCAGGCTCTGAGACTGATCCATGGCTTTTACCGGGGGCAAATAAAGCGAATGCGGGTCTAAATGCGATAAAATCTGGCCAATGGCAAGGTTTTGAAGGGTATCAACCTTTACAGGATCAACATAATTTTCTTTAATGATATTTAAGATCTGTTCAACCTTTTCTGATTTTTCTGAGGAAAGAAATGGAACGAACGCGGCATTTTTAGACTTGTGATTTTCATGTCCGAATTTTGGGCCAACGAGCATGCCGAGAGCCAATATTCCTGCATAGCAGGAAGCTACAAATAAGTTACTTTTAGTGGATGATTGCATGAGATAAGAGCGTTCTAAAAGTAATAATTGAGGTTGATATTTATTGATTAAAAATTGTCACAAAAAAGCTTTTTTTAAGGCGCCTTTTCTGAATATATTCCGACCTTTAACTTATGATTAGAACGACAGAACAAGACTCTTTATATACTGATCTGGAAAAAAAATCGGTGACTGAATTATTGGTGGGAATTAATCAGCAGGATAAAACCGTGCCTTTTGCTGTCGAAAAAGTTATTCCCCAAATTGAAGTTCTCGTTAATGTAATTGTTTCCAAAATGAAGCAGGGAGGTCGGCTATTTTACATCGGTGCAGGAACGAGCGGCAGACTGGGAATTGTGGATGCATCAGAATGCCCGCCAACCTTCGGGGTACCTCACGACTGGGTAGTCGGAATTATTGCAGGTGGCGATTCGGCTATACGTAAAGCGGTAGAGTTTGCCGAGGATGATACGAAACAGGCATGGGAAGATCTTCTTAAATTTACCATAAGCGACAAAGATGTATTAATCGGGATTGCAGCCTCAGGCACTACTCCGTATGTGATCGGTGGATTAAAAAGTGCTAATGAAGCAGGTATTGTAACCGGATGTATTGTTTGCAATGCCGGGACCCCGCTTGCTGCGGAGGCTAAATATCCGATAGAAGTTGTAGTAGGGCCCGAATTTGTTACCGGATCTACCCGGATGAAATCAGGGACTGCCCAAAAACTCGTACTTAATATGATCAGCACAACGGTAATGATTCAATTAGGACGGGTCAAGGGAAATAAAATGTTCGACATGCAGTTAAGTAACAATAAACTTGTAAAACGCGCCGTAAATATGGTAATGGAAGCCACTGGTTTAGACGAAGAAACGGCACAAAAGTTACTGGATGAATATGGAAATGTGAGAGAAGCTGTAGAGAAATACAAGAATAAATAGAGGTACAGATAAATAGATTTGCAAATCAAGGAATGTGCAAATGTGCAGATTTCGACAAAACGTCTAAAGCATCATGCTTCTACACAATTAATAACACGTATGCAAAGGCATTTGCACATTTAAAATTTGCAAATCCGCACATTTGAATTATGCACGAAATAGAACCTTTTTATCGGTGGCGGGATGATTATATAGCGGCAGAGGATGAGCGCTCGCCGTTTTATGAAACGGAATACAGTGAGTTTGAATTCGATAAAAAGATTTACAACTATTACATCCATCCGCAGTGGGACTCCTTTGGCTCCCAAACCTTGTACATTAAAGCGCTCTTTGTCGATTATGATCGGCAGTATGCCATTATAGAATTCATTGGCGAGTGGAACGATGCTATTTACAACGATATCATGCTCCTTAAAAGAGAAATTCTCGAACTGATGATTGATGAAGGCATAAACAAGTTCATTTTAGTGGGCGAGAATATTCTAAACTTTCACTCTTCGGATGACTTGTATTATGAGGAATGGTTTCAGGATGTAGAAGATGGCTGGATTGCGGGAGTTAACTTCAGAGAACACGTAATTGATGAATTTAAAAGCAGCAATATTGATTATTACATCAATTTTGGCGGAGAGCTTGATAATATATCGTGGAGATCTCTTAAACCCGTGCAATTCTTTAAAAAGGTTGAAGAACAGCTGGTTAAGCGCCTGAGTTAGTATTTTTTTGATCTCTTTATCAAAGCCTGTTTCACTTACCCATAAAAGTATTGAAAAAAATACGTTTTTGGAATAATCCAATACAAAGCATACTTTTATGAAAATACTCATTAATAATGTCAGATCAAAACACCTTTAACCTGAATGAAAATCCTGTTATTCAAACAGGGGCAGGAATCACATCCCGCAACTTTTTACCGAATGTTTTTATTTGGATGTTTGTAGCGCTTGGTATATCTGCAGCGTCAACATATTTCTTTTCAACCGACACGTACTTATTAAGTTGGCTGGTCGACTTCGAAACAGGAAGCATAACAACATTGGGTACCATTGCAAGATTTGCACCTTTAGCCTTTGTACTCATCTTATCATTCGGAATGAATAGACTGTCATTCCCTATAGTGGCTCTCCTGTACATACTTTTCGCCGTGGTTATGGGAGTTAGCATAAGCTTTAACTTAATGATTTATACTGCCGGCTCAGTTGTTGGCGCCTTTCTATCCGCTTCGGTTTTATTCGGAGCAATGGCAGTTGCCGGCTACACCACCAATATCGACCTCACCAAATTTGGTTCGATCTTAATGATGTTCCTCCTTGGAATTATAATTGCCAGTGTGGTAAACATCTTCTTAGGAAGTTCGCAACTAGATTATATCATAAGCTTTATTGGAGTTGCAGTATTTATCGGTCTTACTGCTTACGATGTTCAACGCTTGAAACGTATTGGAGCTGGAATTGAATATGGCGATGCATCTGCCAATAAAATGGTAATTATGGGCGCCTTATCTTTATACCTCGACTTTATAAACCTGTTCTTAATGCTTTTACGTTTATTCGGAAGCAGAAAATAAAAGGTCGTCTGAAAATTCAAGCCAAAGGGATGCAGGAGAACGGAATAGTTCATACCTGCATCCCTTTTATTATTTGCATTTTACCAAATTTTCTTGCATTTTTGCAGTGCTTATTCAGAAAGACGGAGGGATTAGACCCTGCGAAGTCTTAGCAACCTGTGCTTACAAGGTGCTAAATTCTAACTGATTCCATACTTAGGGATGAAGAAAGATAAGTGAATGTCAAAGCCGGATACCGACTTTTCAAAAATAAGCTTGTTAAAAGTATGGAGTGTAAAATAGCATCTATCAAGAAAAGCCTCTTGACAGATTAGATCTTTATACTTGATACTAAATACTTGATACTATTTCATGAGCATTAGAGAAGAATTAAAGAAACGAATTTTAGTTATAGACGGAGCAATGGGTACAATGATCCAGCGCTACCAGTTAACAGAAGAAGATTTTCGCGGCGAACGTTTTAAAGATCACCCCTGCGATGTCCGCGGAAATAACGATCTTTTAAACATTACCCGTCCGGATATTATCAAGGCTATTCATGCAGAATATTTAAGCGCTGGCGCCGATATAATTGAAACGAATACATTCAGCACACAGCGCATTTCGATGGCAGACTACCAGATGGAAGATCTTTCATATGAAATGAGCTTTGAAGGTGCACGCATTGCAAAAGAAGTTGCCGCAGAATTCACGCTTAAAAATCCAGATAAACCGCGTTTTGTTGCCGGCGCTCTCGGACCAACAACTAAAATGGCGTCTATGTCGCCTGATGTGAACGATCCGGGATATCGTGCCGTAACTTTTGATGAATTAGTTAACGCGTATTATGAGCAGATCAAAGGGTTAATTGACGGTGGCGCAGATGTACTTTTATTCGAAACGATTACCGATACGCTGATAACTAAAGCTGCCTTATTCGCTGCAAAGAATTACGAAAACGAGATCGGTCGCAAGATTGAGATCATGATTTCTGGTACCATTACAGATGCCAGTGGCCGCACGCTTTCCGGACAAACAGTGGAAGCATTCTTGAACTCTTTATCTCACGCAAACCTTTTAAGTATCGGTCTAAACTGTGCTCTTGGTGCTAAAGATATGCGTCCTCACATCGAAGAACTTTCTCAGAAGGCCTCTTGTTATATTTCAGCATATCCAAATGCTGGGTTACCGAACGAGTTTGGTGCGTATGATGAAGTCCCCCACGAAACGGCCCATTTGGTTGAAGATTTTATCCAAAACGGATTTGTCAATATTGTTGGCGGATGTTGTGGAACAACTCCTGAGCATATTAAATGCATCGCCGAAAAGGCAGCTAAATATCCCCCAAGAGTTCCTGTGGAACCTAAGCCATATTTGCGCTTAAGCGGATTGGAGCCGGTTACCTTAACTCCGGAAACCAATTTTGTTAATATCGGCGAGCGTACTAACGTTACCGGATCTCCTAAGTTTTCAAAACTGATACTGGGTGGAGATTTTGAAGGTGCTTTAACTGTAGCTCGTCAGCAGGTTGAAGGCGGCGCCCAAATCATCGATGTAAATATGGATGAAGGGATGCTTGATTCTGAAGCGGCAATGACCAAATTCCTCAATCTCATCGCCTCTGAACCAGATATTGCAAAACTCCCTATCATGGTCGATTCCTCTAAATGGAGCGTGATCGAAACCGGATTGAAATGCCTGCAGGGGAAAGGGGTTGTAAACTCAATATCGCTTAAAGAAGGCGAAGAAAAGTTTAAAGAATATGCCCGAAAAATAAAACAATACGGTGCAGCTGTAGTAGTAATGGCATTCGACGAAGACGGTCAGGCCGATTCATTCGAACGCAGAATTGAGATCTGTAAAAAATCCTATGATATCTTAGTGAACGAAGTGGAATTTCTTCCGCAGGATATCATTTTCGATCCTAATATCTTAACGGTTGCCACCGGATTAGAAGAGCATAACAATTATGCTGTTGATTTTATCAACGCAACCCGCTGGATTAAGGAAAATCTGCCCTTAGCGAAAGTAAGTGGTGGTGTAAGTAATATTTCATTCTCCTTTAGGGGAAATAACACAGTTCGCGAAGCCATGCACTCAGCCTTCCTGTATCATGCTATTAAAGCAGGTTTGGATATGGGTATTGTGAATGCGGGTATGCTTGAGGTTTACGAAGAAATTCCTAAAGATCTTTTAGAACTAGTTGAAGATGTCCTTTTGAACCGTCGCCCGGATGCAACAGAACGGTTGGTTGAATTCGCTGATACCATAAAAACTAAAGGCAAAATTGTAGTAAAAGATGAAGAATGGCGTAAAGAAAGCGTTGAAAGTCGACTTTCGCATTCGCTTGTAAAAGGTATCATCGATTATTTGGATGATGATGTTGAAGAAGCTCGGCAAAAATACGACAAGCCCCTCGAGGTGATTGAAGGTCCATTAATGGACGGCATGGGCATTGTAGGCGACTTGTTTGGGCAGGGTAAAATGTTTTTGCCACAGGTGGTGAAATCTGCCCGGGTAATGAAAAAGGCAGTAGCTTATCTTTTGCCTTTTATTGAAGAAGAGAAACGCACGAATGTTAACAGCAATCAGCGTAAAAATGCCGGAAAAGTTTTGCTGGCAACGGTGAAAGGCGATGTGCATGATATCGGAAAAAACATTGTGGGTGTGGTATTGGCATGTAATAACTTCGAAGTGATCGACCTAGGAGTGATGGTTCCGGCGCAAAAGATCATCGAAGAAGCAAAAAAACACAATGTCGATATTATTGGCTTGAGCGGACTAATCACCCCCTCATTAGATGAAATGGTGCATTTTGCCAAAGAGATGGAACGCCAGGAATTCAAAATTCCTTTGATCATCGGCGGGGCCACTACCTCGCGTATACATGCGGCAGTGAAAGTTGCACCAAATTATTCTGGCCCTATGGTTCACGTACTTGATGCATCCCGTAGCGTGACCGTCTGCAGTACTTTAATGAGCGACGAAAATCGCGATGAGTATATTAACCAGATCCGCGGAGAATATGATAAAGCTCGTGAGGCCCACTTAAATAAACGTTCGGAAAAGCACTTCAAATCGATCGAAGAAGCTCGTCTGAATAAATTTCAAATCAATCTGGATGGCTCAGTGCCTGCAAAACCTGCATTTTTAGGAACTAAGGTTTTTGATAATTATCCGCTGGAGGAGCTGGTTCCTTATATCGACTGGACCCCTTTCTTCCATACCTGGGAGTTAAGAGGCAGTTATCCGCGAATTTTTGAAGATAAATTTGTAGGTGATGAAGCCAAAAAGCTCTTCAACGACGCTCAGGAACTGTTGAAGAAAATTATCGACGAAAAACTACTTACAGCAAAAGGAGTGATCGGTTTTTGGCCGGCTAATTCTGTTGGAGATGATATTGTACTTCAAGTTGAAGGTGATAGGTTGAATGTTGAAGGAAGCTCGCAACCCACAACCCACAACCCACAACAAGTTACTATTCACACGCTGCGTCAGCAAGTTGAAAAAGCTGCCGGCGAACCGTATTATGCCCTGTCGGATTTTGTGGCACCTAAAGAAACAGGTATTCAGGATTACTTCGGTGGCTTTGCAGTTACCACAGGTATTGGATGCGACGAACTGGTGGCTCAGTATGAAGCCGATCATGATGATTACAACAGCATCATGGTTAAAGCTCTGGCAGATCGCCTGGCGGAAGCTTTCGCTGAAAAAATGCACGAACTTGTAAGAAAAGAATATTGGGCATATGCCAAAGATGAGAGTTTAAGCAATGAAGAGCTTATAAAAGAAAAATATGTTGGTATCCGCCCGGCTCCAGGGTATCCTGCTTGTCCGGACCACACTGAAAAGGAAACTCTCTTTAGAATATTAGATGCTGAAAACACAACCGGTATAAAACTTACCGAAAGCTTTGCCATGTATCCTACAGCAGCTGTAAGCGGCTTTTATTTCGCACACCCTGATTCCCGCTACTTCGGTTTAGGTAAAATCGCCAAAGATCAGGTAGTAGATTACGCCAAGCGCAAAAACATGGATCTGGAAGTGGTGGAACGATGGCTAAGCCCGAATTTGGGATATTAATAGTTCTGGGTTGGAGGTTATAAGTTGTAAGACATAGATGGCTGATTATAAAAAGTATACTAATTTGGATGTATGGAAAGAAGCCAGACTTCTGGTAACTGAAATATATACGATTAGTAAAAACTTTCCGAAAGACGAGCAATTTGGACTGACCACCCAACTAAGAAGATGCGCGATTTCAATACCATCAAACATCGCCGAAGGATGTGGCAGAAACCACAAAAAAGATAGTATTCAATTTTTTTATATTGCACGGGGCTCCTTATATGAAGCGGAAACTCAATTGTATGTAAGCTTTGACTTAAAATACCTTTTAGAATCCGACCTTAACAATGTTTTAATAAAATTAGAAACTGTAAGAAAGTTATTGAATGGCTTAATCAGATACTACAACTCTGAATCCAGTCCTTCAACCCAGAACACACAACCTGCAACTTAATGAAAATCACCGAACACATAAAAAACTCAAACGGAAAGACTCTTTTTTCCTTTGAACTTCTTCCTCCTGTAAAAGGGCAACGTATTCAAAATATTTATGATGCGATAGATCCTTTGATGGAGTTCAAGCCACCTTTTATTGATGTAACTTACCATCGCGAGGATTTTATTTATAAACAGCATCCCAACGGCCTCTTGGAGCAAGTATCGTATCGTAAGCGTCCGGGTACTGTAGCAATTTGTGCGGCCATTATCAACCGTTATAAAGTTGATGCAGTACCTCATTTAATTTGCGGTGGGTTTACTAAAGAAGAAACGGAAAACGCATTGATTGATCTTCAATTTCTTGGGATTGACAATGTGCTGGTTTTAAGAGGTGATGCTCGCAAGGGCGATGCCGGATTTATTCCAACACCAGGCGGACATGCTTTTGCGAGTGATTTACTTGATCAGGTGGTAAACCTGAACAGGGGAAAATACCTTCACGATCATAATGAAGCAAATAAATCGGATTTCTGTATCGGAGTAGCGGCATATCCTGAGAAACATTTTGAAGCCCCTAATATGAAAACCGACTTCGATTATCTTAAAATGAAAATCGATATGGGTGCCGATTTCATTGTTACCCAAATGTTTTTTGACAATCAAAAGTACTTCGACTTTGTAAACCTTTGTCGCGAGAATGGAATTAATGTTCCGATTATACCGGGATTGAAGCCTATAACTTCTTCAAAACAATTGGTTAGTCTTCCCAAGATTTTCCATTTGGATTTACCTGAAGATCTGACTAAAGCAATAACCAGCTGTTCGTCTGAAAAAGATGTTAAGGAAGTTGGGATTGAATTTATGATTGAGCAGTGCAAGGAGCTTATTAAGTTTGGAGCGCCCGTATTGCACTTTTATACGATGAGTAATCCGGGACCGACTAAGAGAATTGCGGAGGCGATATTTTAGGTACTTAGTCATCCGATGACTGAAGTCATTGGATGACTATTCTAGAATGAACTTTCTTGATTATCTTAACTCAACCCGTCTCTTTACTAAATCCCCCCTTAATTCTTCAGAATTTTTAAAATGAATACTTTCAATGCCCAGGTCCCTTGCGGCCTTGACATTCCTTAAATTATCATCAATAAACAAAACTTGTTCTGCCTGCAACTGATAACGCTCTAAAATTAGCTGATAAAATAAAGGATCAGGTTTCCGCATCTTTTCCGCACCCGACACAACAATACCATCGAACCAGTTTAGAAAGTCGTATTTCTGTTGTGCAATTGGAAAAGTTTCGGCCGACCAGTTTGTAAGGGCATAGGTTTTATACTTACCCCCGGCTTTTATTTCTTTAAATATCTCGACGGCTCCCTCGATAGATCCACCCAGCATTTCTTCCCAACGACTGTAATATGCTCGGATACTTTCTGCATGCTCGGGAAATTGTTTAACAAGCAATTCGGTTCCTTCTTTTAAAGTACGGCCCGCATCCTGTTCTTCATTCCATTCTCCGGTACATATCGTATCCAGGAATTGCCGCATCTCCGACTCATTCCCAAAGATTTTACTGAAAAGGTATTCAGGTTTCCAATCAATTAAGACTCCTCCTAAGTCAAAAATAATAGCAGTAATCATGTCTTAATCGGGAAATTCCTGCAGGAATTGTGCTGGTGTATAAATTGGTAAAATAGGAATAGCAGATTTGATTAACTCTTTATCCAGTGAAATAAAATAATCTATTTTGTGATGCAAAGCGGTATAATATTGTAAGGCATCTTCGATATCTGTCATCTGGGAATTGACTGCATTTATCGTTATTTCATGATTACAATCGACAACTCTAACACTCTTCAATAAGTCCAGCACAATATTCTTAACCACGCTTTTATCATAATATTTAGGGAGAATATACGCAATAATATGCACGATGGAAGGTGTGATGAAGGCTTTACAGTTGCCAGACGATATTCTTTCGAATATCTTTTTTGAATCAGAATAGTTTTCCCTTCTTAATAGAAGATCTAAACAAACATTCGCATCAAGAAAAAGTTTAAAAACCATATTTTGATGCTTGCTCTTCGAAATACTGTTTTTTTAAATCCGTATCAGGGTTTATTTCAGGCTTTGGCAAACTCTCTATTAGCTCAATAAGGCTATTCTTCTTTTTAGATGGCTTTTCAACTACTCGTTTAAAATACTCTTCAACCAATTCTGAAACACTGGTATGCTTTTCTTCAGCGTAAGCTTTTATCTTATATACAAGCTTTTCATCAATAGATAGATTAATCTTAGCTTTCATAAATCAAATATACGCATAAAAATAATTTAGGCGTACGAACTAATTGTTCAGCAAATAATCCTTGAACACAGAAAAATCAGCCTTCATTTCCACTGCTTGTTTAGGCTTTCCTACAAGAGATTCAACCTGTTCCGGAACGATGATCATACTTGTCATCTGCGAATTGTATACGTCAGGAAATTTACATGGATGAGCCGTCGCCAGAAAAACCCCTGCGCTTGTTTCATCTCCCGATTGCTTACGATAATTTTCAAGGGCTAACCAAGCAATTGCCGAATGCGGACAAACCACGTAATTATACTCCTTAAATACCTTATAAACTGCATCGCGGGTTTGCTCGTCGGTATAACTCGCAGCAGAAACTACCCCTTTAAGCTCGTTTAAATCATCTTTAAACAAATTCATTATTCGAACCCAATTACTTGGGTTTCCAACATCCATTGCATTCGAAAGTGTAGCTACCGAGGGCTTTGGCTGGTAAACTCCTGTTTTGAAAAATTCAGGAACGGTATCATTTGCGTTAGTAGCCGCGATGAATTGCTTTACTGGTAAACCCATTTTCCAGGCCAGTAAACCAGCCCCAATATTCCCAAAATTCCCGCTGGGAACTGAGAATATTACATCGGTTTTACCTTCACGCTTTAACTGCGCGTACGCATTAAAATAATAGAATGTTTGCGGAATCAAACGTGAGATATTGATGGAGTTTGCTGATGTCAGTCGATATTTGGCGTTCAACTCATTATCCACAAACGCCTGTTTAACCAAAGCCTGGCAATCATCGAAGGTTCCGTCAATTTCTACAGCACGAATGTTTTGACCATTTGTGGTCAGTTGCAATTCCTGTATCGGACTCACTTTCCCTTTGGGATATAAAATTGTAACCTGAGTATTCTCCACTCCTAAAAACCCTAAGGCTACCGCTCCACCCGTATCTCCGGAAGTGGCCACTAAAACATTTAAAGTCTTCTCCCCTTCTTCAAGGAAATAAGCCATTATCCTGCTCATAAATCGAGCACCAAAATCTTTAAACGCTAAAGACGGACCATGAAAAAGCTCGAGCACGTAGGTATTTTCTTCTAATTGTACCACCGGCGCAGGAAAGTTTATCGCATCATCAACAATGGATTTCAAATCTGCATCAGGCATAGCATCCTGTAAAAGATTCTTTGCCACTTTAAAGGCAATTTCTTTAAAGGAATACTGTTCGATATTGTCGATAAAGTCTGCATCCAAAGCCGGAATCGTCAAAGGCATATACAAACCCTTATCCTGAGGCATACTGTTAAATACTGCCTCTTTAAAATCTACTGCTGATGTTGGATTGTTAGTGCTATATAATTTCAATTGATTTACGAATTTAGATTTACGATTTAGCCCAATACCTTCGGTCCATCGGCATTAACTGCAGATGTATAAGCCAGGCTTCCTATATTAAGTTTTGATAAATGCTTTTGAATTGCTTGCGTAATTTTAGCCGATGTATCTGCATCTTTTGTAAACGCAAACACTGAAGGCCCAGAACCGGAAATTCCAAAGCTAATGGCCCCATTTTCAAGCGCAATTTCCCTCATCTTATAAAAATCAGGAATTAATATAGAGCGAACCGGCTCTACCAGAACATCCTGCATACTGCGAGCAATCAGGTCCAGATCCTTCATGAATAAACCGGTTACCAAACCAGCTATATTTCCCCATTGAACCACAGCGTCTTTTAGCAATACCTTTTCGCGTATCATTTTCCGTGCATCCCGGGTTGGCACGTCAACTTCCGGAAAAACAATCGCACAATGCAAGTCTTCAGGATATGGAAGTTTGATAATATCCAGAGGTTGATAGCTTCTGATTAATACAAACCCGCCCAAAATAGCTGGCGCTACATTATCCGCATGTCCCGAACCGCAAGCAAGTTCTTCACCTTTCATCGCAAAAGGCACAAGATCCATTTTTGATAGTGGGTTGTCTAGCAAAGTATTTATAGCGAATAATCCAGCAACTGTACTTGCCGAACTTGAGCCCAAGCCGCTTCCAATGGGCATCTTTTTATGAAGTTCTATTTCCAGGCCAATATCCTGACGACCGATATATTCTAAATAATGCTGAACACTGGCGCTAACTGTATTTCTGGAAGCATCCAGCGGAAGACGGCCTTCGTCACCGGTAATTTTAGTAATAATTACCCCCGGCTCGTCCTTTTTACGCATTATTACTTCATCACCCGGAGCATCAACCGCCAGGCCGAGTACATCGTACCCGCAAACTACATTAGCGATGGTAGCAGGAGCAAAAACTCTGATCGATTCTTTCATATATTAAAGTCGGAATCCCGAAAAACCGAATTCCGAAGAGTTTAACATTTTAATTTTACAATAACCCGGCGTGCCTCATCTCCTTTAGGAATGGGTCGGGCTGAGATTAAAAATAATTCGGATACTGAGCGCCAACATTTACTATATCGGCAAATACACCAGCCGCGGTAACCTCCGCACCAGCGCCAGGCCCTTTTACTACCAAAGGTCTCTCTTTATACCGATCGGTTGTGAAAGAAATAATGTTATCACTTCCTGACAGCATATAAAAAGGGTGACTGTCGTCTACCATTTGCAAGGAGATCGAAACCTTACCGTCTTCAAGCATTCCGATATAACGTAACACTTTTCCGCTATCGGCAGCCTCATTCTTTAAATTTTCGAAAAACTCATTGTTATTCTTTAACTCTGCATAAAACTCATCTACAGTAGCAGCATTCAAACATGCTTCAGGGAGCATATTCTGAATTTCAACTTCATCAGGCTCTAACTGATAACCCGCGTCTCTGGCCAAAATCAACATTTTCCTCATAAAGTCGGTACCACGAAGGTCGTCACGGGGATCAGGTTCAGTAAAGCCTTTTTCCTGAGCCTGCTTAACAATATCATGAAAAGTAATGCCGCCGTTGAAGTTATTGAAAATAAAAGAAATCGTTCCTGAAAGAATTGCTTCAATACGAATCACTCTGTCTCCACTAATCATCAAATCCTTTAAAGTCCGAATGATCGGTAAACCGGCTCCAACATTTGTCTCGTAATAAAAATCGACACCATGCAGCTGAGCCAACTCCTTAAAGTTCTTATATTGGCTGTACGAGGATGAATTTCCGATCTTATTACAAGTAACGACCGAGATATTCGCACGGAATACATCTTCATAAACAGCAATCGGCTTAAGGCTTGCTGTATTGTCGACAAATATAGCGTTCGGCAAATTCATCTCCTTCATTCGGGCAACAAATGCAGCCAAATCTGCCTCTTCACCTTCCTGCTCCAAAGTTTCTTTCCAATGGCTAAGCGGTATTCCACTTGCATTTAAAACCATTTGGCGGCTGTTACTGATGCCTACAACATTTATTGTTACGCCGTTCTGCACTTGTAAGAACTCGCAGTGTTGCTGTATCTGCCGAAACAAGGTTGTCCCAATATTGCCGGTTCCTAAACAGAAAATATTCAGATTAATTTTAAGATCGGTATAAAAAGCATCGTGTACCGCATTCAGTGCTTTTTCAAGATCGTGACGTGAAATAATTACAGATATATTGTATTCAGACGATCCCTGAGCAATAGCACGAACGTTCACACCATTTCTTCCTAAAGCATGAAACAGGGTGCCCGAAATACCTGGAGTCTGTTTCATATTCTCGCCAACAATAGCTAATGCAGCCAAGTCTTCTTCAACAACCGGAGACTCTATTTTCTTTGCTTCAAGTTCCAGTTCAAACTCCTGCTCAATCAACAGTTTTGCTTTTATAGCATCTGCGGGATGTACGGCAAATGTGATGCTATGCTCTGACGAAGATTGAGTAATTAAAATAACATTAATCTGCTCCCTGGAAAGTAAGGAAAACAACCGGCCGCTAAATCCTGCCTTGCCAACCATGCCGCTTCCCTGAAGGTTAAGCACACTGATTTCGTTTATCGACGAAATTCCTTTTATAGGATGATCAGCTTCACGACAATCGTGACGGATAATGGTTCCTTTAAAATCAGGTTCGAAGGTATTCCTAATAACAATCGGAATTCTCTTTAAAAAAGCAGGAATCATTGTCGGCGGATAAATCACCTTTGCCCCGAAATATGAAAGCTCCATAGCTTCAGTGTACGAAAGCTCTTTCAATGGAAAAGCTTTTTTCACCATCCGGGGATCTGCTGTCATCATCCCGTTTACGTCGGTCCAGATTTCTATCTCTTCTGCATTCAGAGCAGATCCTATAAGTGCAGCAGTATAATCACTGCCACCCCGACCCAGTGTAGTTATTTTTCCGGCATCATTGCTCGCAATAAAGCCGGTCACAAAAATGAGCTTACCGCGATTTTCCTCATAAAAGTTTTTGATCAGCAACTCTGTCAATTCGGTTTGCACTCGTGCCTGGCCATAAGTACTATCCGTTTTGATCAATTCCGAAGCATCAGCATAAATCGCTTCCCCAACATTCTGATCTGCTATTTTGCTCACCATAAAGGTTGAACACCGCTCGCCGTAGCTTAAAACCAGGTCGCGGGTTTTAGGTGTAAGCTCCTGCAAACTTGAGATTCCTTGCAATAAATCTTCCAGCTGATTAAAAAACAACTTTAGTTTAGTAAAGACTGGATTCTGACGCGGAACATCCAGCAGTGCTTTTACCACATCAAAATGGCGGTTCTCTAATTCTGTAAGATGAGCCGCGAAATCTTCGCCATTAGCAGCTCTGTCCGCCATCGAAATAAGCAAGTTCGTAACTCCGCTCATTGCTGATAAAACCACTACTGGGTTTTGACGTTCCGACTTTTCTTTCTTAAGAATTTCTATCAGCGTGCGGATGCTATCAACCGTACCAACTGAAGTACCACCGAATTTTAAAACCTTCATTTAACCTAAATTTTTAACAAAAAACGCCTTCCCCTAACGGAGGAAGGCGTTTTTTGGTTTCCTTTTTTATAATTAAGTTACACCATATCCGAACTTCCTCCAGCTAATTCTAGCGTGGTGGTAGTAATCGTACTCATGGTATAAATATACTTTTTCATTATTTTTAAATCGGGCGTAAAGTAAGCAGTAAATTTCTAGATTAACAAAACAAATTCTATTTTTTTGAAAACCAGCTTTCGTCTTTGTTGCAATTGCAGCCCTGCTGTTCGCTATAGCCCCGAAAAATCGGGGGCTGCCGCTGCCATCAGGTTTAAAAAACAAAGTACCTCTTCTATATCGAAATAAACCAATCTAAATTTCGTATATCTAATAAGTATATCTAAATTTGATATCTAAAACTAATTGTCATGAAAAGCATTTTATTAAAACTTGACGATGACCTGTTCGAGGAAACCGAAGAGCAGGTAAAGGAATTAAAAACCAGTCGCAGCAATTATTTAAAAACAGCTCTAAAAGCCTATAATAACCTTATAAAGAGAAAAAGGGTCGAGACTCAAATTAAAAAAGAAATTGCTCTTTTTAAGGAAAACAATTTCGATCAAGAATTATTAAACGATTTTGATGAAGCATCTTTAGTAGACTTACAAAAATTTCTAGATGAAGAATAATCCTGAGATTAAGCAGTTCGACATTTGGATAGCAGATCTGGATCCGGGAAATAGCTCTGAAGTTGGCAAAACCCGACCTGTTTTGATTATTCAAAGTGATTTACTCAATTCAAATGGACATTCATCTTTTATTGCCTGCCCAATTTCATCACAGGAAAGAGGTGATATGAAAATCTTACGATTGCCAGTAGAAGCAACATTAGAAAACGGACTTGAAAAAAAATCCTACATACTTACCGATCAAATAAGGTCCTTAGATGTTTCACGAATTAAAGAACGAGTAGGTAAAATCTCCAAAGAGACCTCAGAAGACTTAAAAAACAATTTAAGGATTATTTTAAATCTGTAAGATATGCGAGCTTTAGTAACAAAGTCTACCGGAAGCTGGTACCAGGTCGTTAATGAGCGTGGCGAGGCTATTGACTGCCGCATAAAAGGCAAGTTCCGCATCAAAGACATCAGAACTA
The DNA here is from genome assembly GCA_946480915.1 of uncultured Sphingobacteriaceae bacterium. The sequence continues at coordinate 82,258 of CAMLLO010000019.1, forward strand.
CCAACCCGATTGCTGTAGGAGATATCGTGGAGATTGAAATGGAACCAGAGCAGAATACCGGAGTCATTATAAAACTTATCCCCCGTAAAAACTACATCATCCGTAAATCCATAAATCTTTCAAAGCAGTCGCAGATCATTGCAGCTAATCTGGACCAGGCATTCCTAATCGTTACACTCGCTTCTCCACGCACTTCACTCGGATTTATCGACCGGTTTTTAGTAACTGCCGAAGCTTACGACATCCCAGCTGGTTTAATTTTCAATAAACTGGATTTGTTTAGCGAAGAAGGCATGGAAGTCCTTGCCGATTATGAAAGCATTTACAAAAGAGTGGGTTATCCATGTTATGAAGTATCTGCCGTTGAAGGCACGAATTTGGATCAGATAGAAGATTTATTAAAAGACAAGGTCACACTCTTCAGCGGCCATTCGGGGGTTGGAAAATCAACACTCATAAATGCACTTATTCCTGATCTGCACCTAAAAACAGGAGCGGTTTCAGACTGGAGCGATAAAGGTCAGCATACCACCACCTTCGCAGAAATGCATAGCTTACCTAAAGGAGGTTATTTAATAGATACACCCGGCATTCGGGAACTCGGTGTTTTTGATATTGAACCGCAAGTGCTCGGACATTTTTTCCCCGA
>CAMLLO010000020.1 GCA_946480915.1 uncultured Sphingobacteriaceae bacterium
GAGCTACTACACAATAGGGGAGGGCCACCCAAGTGAAAAAATTTTTCTGAAAATGACCTCTCTAGGGGTAAAAACAGGCACATTTGTACCCATAAAAGGGGTCATTTTTAGGCAAAAATCGCATTTTTGCGACTTTTCGCTTCAATACACAATACGTCTTTCCTGAAACAGAAAAGCGTTTTTTCGCGTTATCGGCTATAATTATCCTGGCAGTTTTTATGCTGAGCCTGCAAAGCATTATCAACCAGCCGTATTTAATGGCAATTTTGGTATACCTAGCGTATTTTATAGAAACCAAAAAAAATACAATTCAAGAAAGCCTTTCGTAAGCATCTTTTGATAGCACCCAGGAAAAATAACATCAGAAAATTAATCCAAACAAGATGAAAAGGCTATTTGATTTTAGCGCTGCATTACTGGCTATTTTGACGCTCTTGCCCATGTTTTTAATTATTTCACTGTTGATAACGCTCGATTCGAAAGGTGGGATATTCTATAAGCAAAAAAAGACATGCACTAATAACACTCAGCTTAAGCTTTACAAATTCAGGACGATGCATTTAAAACCTTTTGAAAATCGTCGGACAGGTAAAGGCGTTCAAAGTTATGCTATCACCAGATTGGGATATTGGTTAAGAAAATATAAAATTGATGAATTGCCGCATTTAGTAAACATCTTAAAAGGCGAGTTGAGCTTTTATTCCATCAACAGGAGTTAAAGGCTATAATCCCGGCTATCTCTGCTTTTAAACCCTGAATTTAACGCTGCTTAGGTCTGTCTCACATTTTAATATCTGATGAAGAAAAAAATATATTTCATTTTAAGTTCGCTCACAGCGGGTGGAGCCGAACGTGTTTACTGGCTGTTGTCGCAATATTTTAATAAGGCTGAATTCGATGTAAGCCTGGTGTTGTTAGATCTAAGAAATCCATTCTTCTCGCCAGAATTAGAAGGAATACGGGTTGTGAATCTTAATTCTATAAGAGCCTCAAAATCGTTTTTTAAACTCTATAAATTGATAAAACAAGAAAGGCCTTATGCGGTATTTACCACAGGCGGGCACATAAGCACGCTGTTATCCATAATATCTTGTTTCGTTAAGATCCCATATTTAATCGGCAGAGAGACCAGCGTAATAGACATCATGATAACCTTTGCAGGTCCGAGAGCAAAACTGCTTGACCTCTTTGTTGGTGCCACCTATAAAAGAATTAGAATCGGTGTTTGCCAATCAGATGAAGTGAAACAATCGCTTGCCAGGAAATACAATATACCGGTAAGAAAGCTGGTGGTTATTCCTAATCCTGTTATTCCGAATAATATTTTAAAAGAAAAGAACCACAATCCGTTAAACAAACGGCTAATTGTGGTCGCCAGGCTATCGATTGAGAAAGGCCTATTTAGATTGCTCGACATATTCAAAGATCTGCCTACTAATTATTCTCTAAATATTGCTGGAGAAGGTCCACTGCGCTCAGAGATCCTAGATAGAATCAACGAATTACAGCTGGAAAATCGAGTTAAGCTTGTTGGCGAGGTAAAAGATATAAACAGCTTCTTAGCAAAGCATGATCTAATGCTTTTAACATCTTACACCGAAGGATTTCCTAACGTAGTTGTTGAAGCGTTGTCGGTTGGAGTTCCTGTCGTTTCCTTTCTTGTTGGGGGAATCCCGAACATTATTAAAAATGGCTTTAACGGCTATATTATTCAGCAAGATGATTTGCAGACCTTTAAAAAATACACGGTTAAATCCTGTAACCAAAATTGGGATTCTGCAGCAATAAAAAGAGATGTTAATGCGCGTTTTGGAATTGATAAAGTAGTAGCCCGTTATGAAAGCTTAATTGCTTAGTGCTCTTGCTTCTAAATTTTATATATCCAATAAGCAATCTATACCTATAAAAACAGATGGGCCTTGTCCTATTTTGACCAGTCATTATCCTTTATTCATTTATCTAAAGCATTTACTTATGTGCGGAATTTATGGCTCAACAATAAAGTACAGTCAGGAAATAACAGAAGCCAAATTAGAAAGGATCAGATTTCGCGGTCCCGACTATTCGGAAGTTAAATTTATTGACGACCTCGTTCTGGGGCATAATCGACTTGCGATTATTGATCTTGATGAACGTTCAAACCAACCATTCTCCTATCTGCACTTAATTATTGTTTTTAATGGGGAGATCTACAATTATCAAGACCTCAAAAAAGATCTTCAGACCAAAGGATACACATTTAATACAAGTTCTGATACAGAGGTTCTCTGTGCAGCATACCTGGAATATGGAAAATCCTGTGTTACACACTTAAACGGTATGTTCTCTTTCGTAATCTATGATAAGAGTAAACGAATATTGTTTGGTGCCCGTGATAGATTTGGGAAAAAGCCTCTTTACTACTGTGATCGGGCTGGCGAATTCGAATTTGCAAGTCAGCCTTCTCAGATAAATTTAGGCCGGCATTTTAATATTGATCAGCAGGCAATTAATGAATATTTGATTTGGGGCTATATTCCCGAACCCAGATCCATTTGGGCAGAGGTAAAGAAACTGCCTGCAGGATATTTTTTTACCTATAATCTTTCTTCCAGAATTTTAAACACTGAAAAATACTGGGACCTGGATTACACCTGGAGCAATAAATTTATTGGATCTTATGAAGATGGTAAAAAACATCTGAAAGAGCTGTTAACTGATTCTGTGAAAATAAGGATGAACTCAGATGTGCCGCTGGGCGTGTTTCTTTCCGGTGGTATAGATTCATCCCTGGTAGCATCGCTGGCTTCTGGAATGGTAAATAATGTCAAAACTTTCTCGATAAAATTTAACGAAAAAGGATTTGATGAAAGCGCCTATGCGCTGCAGGTCGCTAAACATTTACGAACAGAACATCATACTATTGAATGTAATTATGCCGAAGGCATTAGCTTGATTAAAGACTTTTCCTCTCACTTTGACGAGCCTTTCGCTGATTCCAGTGCTATTCCAACCATGTTATTAAGTAAGTATACCAAAAAACAGGTAACCGTAGCCTTAAGTGGCGATGGTGGTGATGAAGGTTTCATCGGCTACGAAAGATACAAGTGGATGAATATGGTCAACCCGTTATTGAAACTTCCGTTGCCAATACGGGAACTTGCCGCATGGTTTATCAATTTATCTCCAAATTATGTTCATAAGCTTATCGCGATGGGTATTTCTATGAAAGATATTCAGACGCTCTATATCAAAACAATAGGAGGAATGGAAAATTCATGGATCGATAAACCACATCTGGGTTTCAAGAACATGTTCTTTCAGACATTGAAAAATTCCTCAAAATCGCTCTTGGAAAATCTTTCAGATTTCGATATAAAAACGTATTTGAATGAAGATATTAATACGAAAGTAGACAGAGCGTCTATGGCTTTTTCTTTAGAATCCCGTTCACCTCTGATGGATTATCGGGTGGTGGAATTCGCGAGAAGTCTTCCCACTAATTTTAAATATAAAAATGGTGTACAAAAAAGGATCTTAAAAGACCTGCTGTACGAGTATGTGCCAAGAGAGTTGTTTAAAAGACCCAAATCTGGATTTACGATGCCTTTTAAAGAGTGGTTTAGAAATGAGTTAAAAGAATACGTTCTGGACAATCTGTCTGAGAACGAATTAAAAAATATTCCTGGAATTTGCGTTCGCCGAACCGGAGAAATTATTAATGAACATCTGTCTGGTAAGTGGAACCGGTATCCTCAAATCTGGAAGCTGCTGGTGCTGAGTCAATGGTTAAAAAAACAGAAGGAACATCAGTCCAGCGCACGCAAAATGGTGCTTTAATAAATACTATCTGCCAAAATGAATCGAAAAATTTTATTTATCACCTCTTCTTTAAGCAAAGGTGGAGCCGAAACGCAGCTTATTAAGCTAGCCACGTTCTTGAAAACCAGGGACAATGATATTCTAATCGTTTCATTGCTACCCAAGAGTGATCTTGATATTCAGATACCAGAACCGGGTATAAAAGTGGTTTATTTAAAAACATGGAGATGGAACCTTTTATTAAATCTTCGGCAGTTATATAGAAGTATCAAAGATTTTAATCCCGAAGTAGTTATCGCTTTTATGTTTATTGCTATCATAGTTGCGCGATTATTGAAACTGCTTTTTGACTTTACTTTAGTATCGTCTATCAGGGCCGCAGAAATCCCACGCAAGTGGTATATCCCATTCAAATTTACATCTGCGCTTGATGATGTGGTTGTTTATAACGCAGACTCCTCCAAGCTTTCTTTTGAGAATCAGGGACTTGTTAAAAAAGAGGGAGTGGTCATAAATAATGCAATTTCCATCCCAACCAGTAGCGGGCATGACTTTTTAGAGTTTGAAAATAAGCCCTTCGTTTGGGTCTGTGTGGCCCATTTTAGAATTGAAAAAGACTACTTAACCTTATTCAAAGCTTTGGGGCTACTAAAAAATAAAAACTTCCGCATTAATATCATCGGTCATTTATTCGACCAGCAATGGCCGTTTAAAGTTGTAGAACAGTTAAGGATTCAAGATAAAGTGAATTTAATGGGGTTTAAATCAAACGCGACCGATTATTTACAGGAATCGGATGCTTTTGTGGTATCATCTTTTACAGAAAGCATGCCGAATGCCATTTTAGAAGCCATGGCCAACGAAAAACCAATAGTGGCTACTGCCGTTGGAGGTGTTACGGATTTGATTAATGCTTCGAATTCTGGCTTTTGCTATAAGTTGGGCGACGAGTACGAATTAGCAAGCCGGATGTCTGATGTGATGAACATGTCGGACCGACAAAGAATCTTGCTTGGTCAAAACGGCAGAAAATATGTAGAATCTAATTTTTCAGAAGCTATAGTGATGGAAAAATGGATGCATGTGATCGATCAATATAGCGACATAAAAAAGCCAAAGGAGCAATCTACTAAAATACTCGCAGAGGCAGCCAGAGCCTAACATCTGCTTAGCAAAAATAAATTCGTCCAGACGGGTTCGTCTTCTTAGCTATTACAATACCTCCGGTCTTAAGAAACTAAGACATCTTATTTATCAACTGATTTATTATAAACAAAAAAACATGAGCAAATCCATTTCTTTTATGCTTGTATCACTTGTTGTGTTATTAGCATCGTGTGCAACTGTAGATCACCGTAAAATAATGCTATTAAATAATGGCTCGGTAAATACAGCTATTGTGATCAGAAAAGATAGTAGAGTTTTTCTGCAAGGCGATACTTTGCTATTGAAACGTGTTGGAGAGAATAAATGGTCACAGAGTTACAATACTGTTAAAGACACCATTCGCGTTGATCGTAACCATAGTAAAAATGGTTATCGGGCGCAATATGCCCGGGCAGTATTGCTGGATTGACAAAGTCAGAAATCAAACAAAACTACTGGAAAAGCCTATTTGTCGAATAGGGTCTACCTCCCAGGCATCCGCGGTTGCACAAATACAAAGCTCCTCAGACTATCATTTTTCATTCTTATTGCGCAGGGAACCTAACCTGTAAAACTAAATCTATCAGACATGTGTGGAATATTTGGAAGCCTTAATTATAATACTTCCCGAAATTATAAAGACATCTTTAAAGGGTTGGAACATCGGGGGCCAGACCAGCAGAATCATATAAGCGTTGACAGCTTAGAACTGTATCACACCCGTCTGGCTGTGCAGGACTTAACGGTGAGCGGTCAGCAGCCAATGCACCATAATGGCTTATATATCGTGTTTAATGGCGAAATATATAATCACCTTGAGCTGCGAAAGAAATACGGATTAGCATCTGCTTCAAATTCAGATACAAAATCAATACTTCTTTTGTACGAAACCATCGGAATGCTAATGTTGAATGAATTCGACGGAATGTTTGCCTTTGCTTTATATGATTCTAATAAAAAAGAACTTTTTCTTGCCAGGGACCGCGCCGGAAAAAAGCCTTTATATGTGTACACCAAGAACAATCAATGTGTCTTTTCTTCAGAGCTGAATACTCTGTATAAAGTAGTTCAGCCCGAAATTAACTATGATTCATTAGCCGATTACCTGTATATAGGTTACCATTACAGAAAGGCCACTCCATACGAAAATGTGTCTGAACTTGAAAATGGTCATTTTTTGCAGATTAACACAAAAACGCTCAAAACCTCCAGCGTAAAGTGGTTTGATATTGCTTCATATTACAAAAAGGAGAATGATGTTTTTTTTAACGACGCCGTAGAACAGCTTGACGGTAAATTACAGACCGCTGTAAAAAGCCGGATAGAGAGTTCAGATCTTGATGTGGGCTCGTTTCTAAGCGGCGGTATTGACAGTGGTTTGGTAACGGCAATCGCTGCCGAAAATTCCCCAAGTCTAAAAACCTTTACAGTCAGAATGCCCGGAGCATATGATGAATCGGCATTAGCCAAACAAGTAGCTAATAAGTACAGCACCAATCACACAGTAGTTGACCTGTCTTTTTCTAATCTTAAAAACGATATCGTGCCAATCCTGGCCAATTACGGCGAGCCTTATTGCGATAGCTCGGCAATTCCCAGTTATTACGTTTCAAAAGAGGCTAAAAAACACATTACAGTTGTATTGAACGGCGATGGAGCCGACGAATTGTTGGGGGGGTACAGACGATACGTACCGTTTAAACACATCGACTTTTTTAATTGCAACAGCCTAACCAAGGGAGTCGCAAAAAATCTGCTGAAGGTTCTACCAATTGCCAATGAAAAAAAAACTAAATACAACTATGTATATCGTTTGTTAAAAATTGCGAGCTATAATGAAACTTTAGAAATTTATAACTCAGCTACATCGGATATTTTTGTTGGATTTGAAGATCAGTTTCTGCACAAACCATCATTAATTGAGATAACTGCCAATCTGGATGATATTAACGACCTTAAATTATCTTCCCTAAGTAAGATCTTATTAATGGATTTTCAATCCATATTATTTAGCGGTTTACTTCCTAAAATGGATATTGCCACGATGGCTCATTCATTGGAAGGCCGCAGTCCGTTTCTTTCTAAAGATATTTTAGAATTTGCACCCGGCTTGTCAGATAGGTTTAAAGTAAATAACATTACTACCAAATATATTTTGAGAGATCTTGCAAAGAAATATTTACCATCTGATCTTATTAACCAACCCAAAAGAGGCTTCGAGATTCCACTAAAAAATTGGGTCGACACGGAACTAAAGGAAATTATAGAAGGCTATCTTCTTGCTTCTGATACCATTTACTCAAAAATTATCCGGAAAAGTTTTATCGAAGATCTTATTGCCAGGAGGGTGAAAGTTTCTGATGAAAGACGGGCAAAAATGCTTTTTTGCGTTTTCGGTCTGGAGGTGTGGTATAAAAACCTTAACTAGATTTGCTTGGTATTAGCTTTTCATACAGGCTACTCTGTAAATTTACAATCATTCTAACCATTTACATTGAAGTCTATGAAAATATTAGTTACAGGCGCTGCCGGATTTATCGGCTATCATCTGGTGAAACAACTAATCGATCGGGGCGATGATGTTGTAGGGATCGATAATATAAATGATTATTACGATGTTGGTTTGAAATACGCCCGCTTAAACCAATCGGGTATAACAAACGAAGATATAGCTTACGGAAAAGCTATTTACAGCAACAAGTACAGTAACTATAAATTTTTCAAATTAGACCTTACGGATACTGAGGGATTAAAAGACTTATTTTTAAATGCTGAATTCGACTATGTATGTAATCTTGCGGCCCAGGCCGGTGTAAGATACAGTCTCACTAACCCAGATGCCTATATTGAATCAAACATTAAAGGGTTCCTAAATATCTTGGAATGTTCACGTCAGTTTTCTATTAAGCATTTGCTATATGCAAGTTCGTCGAGCGTATATGGCTTAAACACCGAAATGCCTTTTTCGGCAAGTCAAAATGTTGATCATCCTATCTCATTGTATGCGGCTTCAAAAAAAAGCAACGAATTAATGGCCCATTGCTATAGTCACCTTTTTAACTTGCCAACTACAGGCCTGCGTTTTTTCACTGTGTACGGTCCATGGGGAAGACCCGATATGGCATTATTTCTTTTTACAAAAAATATACTCGAAGACAAGCCTATTGATGTTTTTAACTATGGTAGTATGCAAAGGGATTTTACCTATATAGATGATATAATTACTTGTATTATCAAAGCATTAGAACATCCCGCTGAGGCTAATCATACCTGGGATGGACGGAACCCTGATCCCGCTAGTTCAAAAGCGCCTTACAGAATTTTCAATATGGGAAACGGTGTTCCGATAAGTTTATCAGTTCTAATCAATGAAATCGAAAAGAATGTCGGAAAATCTGGCAAAAAAATATTTCTATCGATGCAGGATGGTGATATGACCGAAACATGGGCAGATATAGATGACTTTAATAAAATGTTTAATTACAAGCCTAATACGTCTATAAAAGAGGGTGTTAAAAGTTTCGTGCGTTGGTATATGGACTTTTACCGGCAAGAACAATCCACAGCGCAGGAAAAAGATTCAGTGATTTCGGAATTTAATAGTCACAAAGAACAGACCCCTAAGTAGCTGCTTTTTACTTAACCTTTCAACATGGTTTTTAAGTTCGGGTTCGTCGGAAGCTGTCGATAGGCTTTGTGCATCCCTGCTCTCAAAAAACAATTCACTTCTTTATGAAAAAACTCATTCGCATAACAACTGTGCCTGTTTCGCTAGTTGTCCTTTTACGCGGGCAGCTGCAATTTATGTCTAAATATTATGATGTTCTGGCAGTATCATCGAAAGGAGCGGAGTTGGATTTGTTAGAAAAACAGCCTGGACTGCGGATTGCGGGAGTAAACATGACCCGAAAAATTACCCCTTTTAAAGATCTGGCCGCCCTGTGGAATCTGTATCGCTTATTAAAGCGGGAAAAACCCGAAATGGTTCATACCCATACGCCCAAAGCCGGCTTGTTAGGCATGTTAGCCGCACAGTTGGCAGGCGTTCCTGTTCGGTTACATACTGTGGCGGGTATGCCTTTGCTCGAACGTCAGGGACTTATTCGTAAGGTTTTGGAGCTTGCAGAAAAGCTGACTTATAGGTGCGCCACAAAGGTGTATCCTAATTCCCTGGCGATGAAACAGCTGATTGAGTCGCACAAATATTGTTCGCCTAAGAAACTTAAAGTTATTGGCAATGGGAGCTCAAATGGTATAGATACCAGCGTTTTCGATCCACAGTTATTTACAGCTCAGTCAAGGAATCAAACCCGCGAATCAATTGGGATTTCGCCGAATGATATAGTTTATTGTTTTGTTGGACGCATGGTGGCTGATAAAGGCATCAAAGAACTCGTAGAAGCATTCCTTAAAATAAGTCAGCATAATCGCTATACAAAATTACTCCTGATCGGGCCATTTGAAGGCGACCTGGATCCCCTGAACAATTTTATTGTAGAAAAGATCCTGAATCATCCCTCAATTATCTGGAAAGACTTTCAACCAGATGTAAGACCGTATTTAAGCATCAGCGATATTTTTGTTTTTCCAAGTTACCGTGAAGGCTTTCCTAATGTAGTGATGCAGGCGGGCGCAATGAATTTACCGTGCATAGTGACGAACATTAACGGCTGCAATGAAATTATCCAGCAGGAAAAAAACGGAATTATAGTTCCTGTTAAAAATTCCAAAGCACTTCAAAACGCAATGGAACAGTTAACCCATAATGCAGAATTGCGAAAGAAGCTTTCCATCAATGCCCGGCAAATGATAGCTGCCCGGTATGATCAGCATTATGTTATGAACGAGCTATTAAAGGAGTACTTACATTTTACGGAAAATTAGCGTCAATCAAACGGCCTTTGATTAACAAAGTTTAAAACCGACCTAAGAAAATTATTTTCGACATGTTCTGCAGCATCTATATCCAACTATTTAAAACATTAACCTAAAAAAACACAATTAACACATTACAATATGAAAGGCCCTTTTTTTAGAATCAGCGAGATGCTGAACGGGGATATCCCCATGATTGATGCCCATGTCCATACAGAACTGACGGATGGTAAAGGTAGTATTGATGACTATATTAATAAAGCGAAAGAGTTGAAACTTAATTCTCTCGCATTTACAGAACATGCGGATGATAACTCTACTTATTATGAAAAGTACATAGCGAAGAAGGACTATTATAAGGAAATGGCCTTTCCTCTAGATCTTCACTTCGGAATTGAAGTGAAAGCAGCTCATACCGATGGTACCATCAATATTTCAACAGACAAGGCAGAAATGGCCGATTTTGTAGTTGGTGTTTTACATCGTTATCCGGATGGAAACGGTGGCTATCATATTTTTAAGGGTATGGACGCCAATTGGGCCATGGATTACGACTATGAACTTTCGAAAGAATTGATTAAAAATCCTGTCGTAGATGTATTTGGTCATCCAGCCGGGGTTTATTCGAACTTTTTCGGCGAGTATGATACCGATATGCTCAGAGACTTAGTCACCCGTGCAGCCGAAAACAACAAAGTTGTTGAATTAAATTCTGCCGAACGTTACCGGCACGCATTTCCAATCATCTTTCAGCGCTGTGTGGAATTAGATTGTTTGGTTTCAATCGGTTCTGACGCCCATACAACCGACAAATTGGGCCATGTAGTAACTCATCTCCGACAATATTTAAATAAATAATTATGAACGTAAATGTACTCATTACCGGAGTTGGTGGATGTTTGGGCCAATTTATCCTAAAAGCATTGAAGCATTCAAATATCCAACACAAAGCAGTTGGATGTGATTGCGATAGTAACTCATTAGGGCTTTTTCAAGCAGATAAAGCCTATTTAGTCCCTACGGCATATTCCTCCGGTTATGTAAACAAGATAATAGAAATATGCCAGAACGAAGATATTGATATAATAATGGCGGGTAGTATGGGCGAATTGCGCCTACTTTCAGAATTCAAAAAGCAGATTAAGGAAAAAACCAATGCTGTGGTGGTGGCGTCTGATATTGACAAGTTGCGGATCATGGAAGATAAATGGAATCTGGTTCAGTTCTTGAAACAATCAGGCTTTGACTACCCCGATTCGATTTTGGCTTCGCAGACCGATGCGATTAAAGATTTTGTTATTAAATATGGTTTTCCCTTAATAGTAAAGGATAGATTAGGCTCTGGCTCGAAAGGCCTGGGGATAGCCCGAAATGATGAAGACTTAGAGCGGCTCTTGCAACAAATACCCAACGCAATTATTCAAGAATACCTGTTGCCGGATGACGAGGAATATACAGTTGGAGTATTTGTGGGGTCTAACGGCAAAGCCTTAGCAAGTATTGTTATGAAAAGGCAATTAGGTTTAGGAATGACATTTAAAGCAGAAGTATTTCCAGATTCGGAAATTGGGGAATATTGTGAAAAAGTTCTTGAAAAACTAGGGAGCATTGGGCCGGTAAACGTACAATTAAGAAACACAAAAAGAGGTCCGGTTATTTTTGAAATTAATCCCCGGTTTTCAAGTACTACCTCGGCCAGACCATTATTCGGATATAACGATGTTGCGATGTCTATAAACGACTTTGTATTCGATCAACCTGGTTTACGACCCAATATTAATGGCGGGCGATTATTCAGATATGTTGATGATGTTTTCGTTTCAACAGAAGACTACCAAAAAATGAAATTAAGTTTTGAATTTTAAACCTGAAATATATGGAACAGCATGACGTAGTAATTTTCGGAAATAGTTCTTTAGCGAGCCTGGCTCACTTTTATCTTAAACATGATAGCTCTCATCGGGTGGTTGCATTTACAGTAGACAGAGAGTATTTAGAAACGGATGTTTTTGAAGGTCTGCCGGTGCTGCCTTTCGAAGAAATAGAAAAATTCTACCCGCCTCAAGATTTTAAAATGTTTTTGCCGATCAGTTTTAAGCGCATGAGCCATTTGCGTCGCGAAAGATATGAACAGGCAAAACTGAAAGGTTATAGTTGCATCAGCTACGTAAGCTCTAAAGCCACTACATGGCCGGGTTTAACAATTGGCGATAATTGTTTCATATTCGGGGATAACACCATACAACCCTATGTGAAGATCGGGAATAACTGCATACTCTGGAGTGGTAATCATATAGGTCATCATTCAGAAATCAAAGATCATGTGTTTGTGACCTCTCATGTTGTCATTTCAGGCGCTTGCATAATCGGCGAACATTCATTTTTTGGAGTGAATTCAACCATTCGCGATGAAACAATTATTGGAAAGGAAACTCTGGTTGGAATGGGCGCAGTTATCACCAAGGATACAGAGCCTTACAGTATTTGGCTGGCGGCTAAAAGTGCTCAGCGTGTAACTCGAAGTGATCAGATTGACTCTATCTCGCATAAAACAGGGGGATAAATTTTTACCAACTCGAATCACTATTTTTTAGGGATTCTCTGACTTAACCTCTCATCTTTTATAATCTAACCTAAAATGTATATTCTATATTTTAAAAGGTTGCTCGATTTGAGTATATCTTTTCTATTGCTATTGCTTTCTTCGCCCGTCTTTATCCTTCTTACTGCAATACTTTGGGTTGATACTCGTGGGAAGCCATTTTTCACTCAAATCAGGCCCGGAAAAAATGAACACCTATTTAAGCTTTTGAAGTTTAAAAGCATGAATGATAAGAAGGACGAACAAGGTAACTTACTGCCAGATCAATTACGTTTGAGCTCATTCGGGCGTTTTATTAGAAAAACTTCTTTGGATGAACTACCTCAGCTTATAAATGTGCTGAAGGGTGATATGAGCCTGGTCGGCCCGCGGCCTTTGTTGCCGCAATACCTGCCTTTTTATCGTGCAGATGAAAAAAAACGACATCAGGTAAGACCGGGAATTTCTGGGTGGGCCCAGATAAACGGACGGAATAGCCTTGGCTGGGATAAGCGATTGGCCTTCGACGTTTATTATGTCGATCACTTATCTTTTAGTCTTGATTGCTATATTTTTTATAAAACCATTGGAAATGTTTTCACTGCAAAAGATGTCATTGTAGATGATGATTACGACTTCTGTGATCTTGATAAAGAACGGAGAACGGAACAGATAATTCCCAGTAATTAGATACGATCAATTAGCACTTAGGTGCCTTAAAACGAACTGTAAAATTAACCTACCAAAACGAAAATGAATCCGCCTATGCCTTATCAAATAATTACTATTCAACAAAAAGAAGAATGGGTAAATTGCGTTAGCAAATGCCTTTTGTATGATTTTTACCACACCTGGTATTACCATTCTCTCGAGTCAACAGGAGAACCATTCCTTTTTGTATATCAAGAAAACGATACGTTCATTGCCTTTCCTTTACTGAAAAGAGTAATCGATGGAACATCGTTTAAAGATTGTACTTCAGTATACGGTTACTCCGGACCGATTTCAAACGTCGATTTTAAAGACATGGATGAGGGAATGTTAAAGAATTTTAAACTGACTTTCTTAAGTTTTTTACAGCAGGACAGTAATATATCGGTTTTTTCCAGACTGCATCCGGTCATAAATCAACAAATATTATTGGAACAGTTTGGTGGCTTGTTTGATAATGGCAGAACTGTAGCTATCGACCTCAAGAACCCTATCGAAGTTCAGCGATCTAAATACAGAAGTAGATACAGGTCAAAGATAAGGCAGTTAAGAAATAAAGGCTACCACCTAAAAATTGCATCGTCTGAAGAGGAGATTCGTGAATTTGTTAGTATTTACAATGCTAATATGAGTAGGGTGGGTGCCAAAGATTATTATTACTTCAATGATGAATATTTTTTTAATCTCCTAAAGTCAACGGAATTTGAATGCAATTTGTTATTAGCCTATTTTGACGATGAAATCACTTCCGGTATCCTGCTTACTTATTCAAATAATATTGTTCAATTTCATTTAGCGGCAACCAAAGCAGATTACCTACACGACGGCCCCATGAAAGTATTAATAGACGAAGCCACACTAATGGGTCGGGAACGCGGTATGGATTACCTGCATTTAGGCGGAGGTTTGGGGGGAGAGGAAGATTCATTGTTCGAGTTTAAATCTGGGTTTTCTGACCTTTTTTTAGACTTTAAAACCTGGCGCTTTATGGCTGATGAAGCCAGCTATGAATCTATAGTTGAAGCTCGAGGAATAACAAGCTCCGATAATGGTTTTTTTCCTTTGTACCGGATGGCAAATTAGCAAGGGAAATTCACATATAGTCTTTTAGCCCAAAAAGCTTCTATATAATGTAGAATGAAATCGATTAACACGATTCGGCTACCGTTCATCCTGTTTATTACCCGCTTACCTTGAAACACTCTGCTATGAATTACAAATTATTATCCATTTTGCAGAAAGAAGAATGGATCCATTATGTAAAAAGGTCTTTAAAACATGATTTTTATCATACCTGGCATTATCACTCCTTTGTGCTGGCAGATGACCCCTTTCTTTTTATATATGAAGAGGGAAGTATGTTTATACTATTGCCACTACTTTTGAGAAAAGTTGCAGGGTCGGCTTTTTTCGATTGTACTTCTGTTTATGGCTATGCCGGACCTATTTCGAATGTATGTTTTAGCACCCTGAGTGCCAAAACAACAAAAAAGTTCAGAGCCGCCTTTTTATCTTTCTTGAAAGCCAAACATATCATCTGTGTTTTCTCTTGTCTTCACCCGATGATTGATCAGCAAGCGCTTCTTGATACTTTAGGAGGTGTTTGCAATACCGGAAAAACGGTTGCCATTGATTTGCAAACAAGCCTGGAAGTGCAAAGAATGAAATACCGACGAGCGATAAGATCGAAGATCAGACAGTTACGGGATAAGGGTTTTATTGTTAAAGAAGCTACAACTAAAGGTGAAATAAAAGAATTTGTAACTATCTATAAGGCCAATATGATGAAAGTTAATGCTTCATCATACTATTATTTTGAGGAAAAATACTTTTTTGACTTGCTTGATTCGCAAGAATTTGGAAGTAAACTATTACTAGGTTATTATAAAGGCGAGATTACTGCCGGGGCGCTCGTTACATTCTCGGACCGCATTATGCAACTACATTTGGTGGCAACCAAAAATGAATATTTACAAGATTCACCAATGAAATTGTTGATAGAAGAAGCCAGTATCCTGGGCCGGAAACTAGGAATGCATTATTTGCATTTGGGTGGCGGAGTAGGAGGTAAAGAGGATGGCTTGTTCAGATTTAAAAGTGGATTTTCGGACTTGCTTTTACCCTTTAAAACCTGGCAGTTTATTGCTGATAAACTTGTGTATCGAAACCTTGCCAAAGAACGGTTTAAACGCCAGGATGAAAAATACGAAAGGTTTCCTTTATATAGGATCGGTTGAGTGATGGCAAAAATATACGGCATAATACACCACTGTTTTTGAAAATGGTTTTAAAAAAAACTTCTAGTTGATTTTATATGACATTAATTTTACAATTCCTCACTATTACTGCTTGTCAGAGGTGAGAAACCTGAGAAATAAATACTCGCAAAAAATCGGGTCAAAAAAAAGTTTGATTTTTTTTGTAAAAAAAATCCGATATAAATGTTACTATTTTGTGACAATCACTTTTAACTTGAACTTTATTAACTTTAATTGCAATAGAATTTTAGTCTCGTCAGAAAAGATGTTCCAACATTCAAGGGTATTTTAAGTCATTCTTAAATAAATTTTTCATTTTTTTAAACGGAGCTCATAAAAAAAAAATCGTTTTTTCCTACTGTATGTGCACATAAGTCCGTGTGTAATTACACCGTTCAAGTGGTGTATTTAAAAACACAGTATGGAAAAAATGAAAAGTTTAAAAAGTAGATTCTCAATGAGCCTTCTATTGTGCGCAGTAGTTCTATTTACACAATGTAAAAAAGAAACAACGGAAGAGTTTTATGCTGGGTCCAAACCAGATGCCGTTATGGCAACAACTAGTTCTACTACAGTTAGTGGTACATTAAATGTTTCAACTGCCGTAAGCGATGGCGGTTACTCTTATTACATCGGTCAGGATTTACAAACAACTGGCGACTCAAACAATCAACCAACTGTTTCAACCATTAGAATTTTTGAAGATGGAAAAGAGATTGGGCCGGCTCATTCACTTCACAACGACATCAGAAAAAATGGTGCGGGAAGGTTTAGTCATTGGAACTCGGGAATATATTTATCTGCATCGGATAATAGTAATCCTAAAACAAACGGTAGAACGTATACCTATACAAATTCTACAACAGCAACAACCACAACGACAACTACAACAACGAGCTCTGGTGTTGCAGTAAATGTTTCGGCAGCTAGCTCTGATGGAGGATATGCTTATTATGTAGATGTAGATCCTAGCCTTGTAGGCGATTCAAATGAGCAGTTAACAATTTCAACCATGAGGCTTTTCGAGGATGGTGTCGAAATTGGCCCCGCTCATGCAATACATGCAGACATACGGAATTATGGTAAAGGGCGGTTCAGTCATTGGGGCACAGGCCTGCGCTTTTCTTCCTCAGATAACAGCAATCCGAAAACTAATGGAAGAAAATACACCTATACTGTTGATGGTTCATCGCCTACCGCAACAACGACAACAAGCCCTACAACTACAACTACAACAACTACTACTACAAGTCCTACCAACACTTCAGGTCTTATTGGATTTGCAGCTGCAAATGGTGGCACCAAAGGTGGTGAGGGTGGACAAACTGTTACTGTAAGCTCATTGTCTGCGTTGCAAAGTGCCTTATCTTCAACGTCTCCGATGATTATTAACATTTCGGGCACGATAAACGGATCATCAATGCTTGATGTAAAATCTAATAAGACAGTCAATGGATTATCTGGCGCAACTTTAAATGGAATAGGCCTATCAGTTTGGAATAACAGCAATGTTATTATCAGAAATCTAAAAATTCAGAATTCGCCGATTGATGGTGTTACCATAAGAGATAATGCTCATCATGTGTGGATTGATCATTGCTGGTTAGATCACGCAGCAGATGAATTAGTAGACGTTTCGCGCGGTGGTGACTTTGTTACAGTATCATGGACCAGATTCACTGGTAGTAATTACGGAATTCTTATTGGCGGAGGCGCGGTAGAATCTATGAATACCGGAAAGTTAAATGTAACGCTTCATCATAACTATTTCTATGATATTGCAGAGCGTGTGCCATTTGCTTCGACTGGTATTGTGCATTTCTTTAATAATTATGTTCAGCACCAAAACGTGCCGTACAACGAGCCTCAGGTTGATGCCTGGAATCAAGTTAATATCCGCGTAGAGAACAATTATTTTAAGAATATCGCCAACAGAACAATACGTGCATTGATTCAATATGGCAGCGGCAGGGTACTTAACCTAAATAACATTATGGAAAACTGCCCTAATCCATTATATATCGAAACACCGCCTTCAACATGGGCGCCGGGTTACGAATACAATTCGGCACTAAATTCTGCTGCTGATGTACCTTCTGCTGTGCTAAACGGTGTTGGACCAAGATAAGTTCAGAGCAGGAGTTTAATAACAATAATTAGTTTCGGGATGCTAATGGTATACCGGAAATTTTAAATCCCTTCATTAAAGCTATCTGCATAGATAGCTTTAATGTTTTATATTATCTATTTGAAAAAAAAACTACATAATTTCCAGCTTAGCCAATAGGGCATCTTTTCATTTGTTATCCTGGGCTGCTAAATCATTCTTAATCAAACTTTATATACTTACATATTGGCTTTTTAAAAAAAGCTTTTTGAATTTATATACCTTTTATTTCTTTCTTAAATCTTCCTCAACCTATATCTGAACTGGATCTACCCGGCTCAGATCGTTTTTTTATCATAAATCAAACATCGCTTTGTGCCACCGGCATTTGAAAGCCTTGAGAAATCTTTTTTTTTCATCACTACTTAATTCTACCGTTATGAATCAGAAAATCTGGCTTTCCTCTCCACACATGGGAGGAAATGAATCTCTCTATGTGAAAAATGCTTTTGAGACCAACTGGATAGCACCGCTGGGTCCTCATGTTGATGGTTTTGAAAGAGACTTAGAGGCTTACTTCGGCGGTAACACTCAAGTTGCTGCGTTAAATTCGGGCACTTCAGCATTACACCTGGCCCTGATTATTTTAGGAGTTAAGTCCGGAGACGAAGTTTTATGTCAATCATTAACATTTTCAGCTTCCGCAAATCCGATAAAATATCAGGGAGCAACACCCATTTTTATCGATAGCGAAGAAAACACATGGAACATGTCTCCTGAATTTTTACAGATAGCTATAATGGACCGGATGGCAAAGGGGAAAAAGCCAAAGGCTATTATAGTAGTTCACCTGTACGGAATGCCGGCACAAATTGACCGGATTGTAGAAATCGGAGCTACTTATGGAATTCCTGTTATTGAAGATGCTGCAGAAGCTCTAGGCTCAACATACAAGGGGAAGAAACTTGGGACTTTTGGAGATATTAGTATTTTATCGTTCAATGGAAATAAGATCATTACTACTTCTGGGGGAGGAGCAATGCTCTCTTCAAACAAAGAGTGGATTGCTAAAGCGAAATTCTTAGCTACTCAGGCACGCGATTCCGCTCCATACTATCAACACTCGCAAATTGGCTACAATTACCGGATGAGTAATGTTTGTGCGAGTATTGGACGAGGACAGATGGAAGTCCTGCTCTTACGTGTTTCTCAGAGGCGCAAAAATTTCAGTCTCTATCAACAACATTTGTCATCTATTCCCGGTATTCAGTTTCAAAACGAACAGAATGGCGATTACTTTTCTAACCACTGGTTAAGTGCGATAACCATTGAAGAAGATGAGGGCAGTATGAATAATATCGATATATGCCTGGCCCTGGAAAAAGAAAATATTGAAGCCAGGCCAATCTGGAAGCCAATGCATTTACAACCTGTTTTTGCCCGAAATTTGTTTTATGGTGATCAAACCAGCGATCGGCTGTTTAAAAAAGGTTTATGCTTACCTTCCGGCTCTAATTTAACCGAGCACGAAATCCTCAGGGTGATTAAAAGTGTTAAAAAATGTTTTTCTGAGCGCTTGAAACGTTTTCCGGCCGTCGCATAATCCTCCAATACCGTTAAAACCTTCTTGAACAAACCTAAAGGCTATATCCAATTTTGCGTTTTTTAGGTAATTAAAGGATGCTATCTGAATACTGATTCTTCATACTGATCCGTAGGAAGATCTAAGTAGTCTTTATTCTTACGGCCTGTTTCAGTAATGGACGGCCGGATATTATCCGCATCACTACATTTTCTTATAAATAGACCTTATTTTCTTAATTCTTCTAAATCATCTGACCATGATACAAACATTTTTATTTGGGAAAGCACAGAGTCGTTGGCTTATTTTATTGATCGACCTTGTTCTTGTAACCTGGGCGTTTTTTCTTTCATTCTTATTAGCCACCAGGTTTAGGTTTTTAGAGATATTCACTTTTGAATATTTATCATATTTAGGTCTGTATTGCTTTATAACGATGCTTGTTTTTATTGTTATGAAAATTCATACAGGCATAATAAGATACTCAAATACTGAAGATATATTTACCATCTTTTCGGCCACTCTGTTATGCAATGTCTTTTTTTGGCTTGCTATTCAAACTCCCTTGGAACAATCAGAGCGATTTGCTGATCTGCAGCTTAAGCAGGTAATAATTTTCAATTTTTTCATTTCATCAACTTTGCTGATAATGTTCCGCCTTGTGGTAAAAAACATTTACACCTTTTATACCGGACTTAAAAGAGAACAGGTTAAACCGATTATTATTTATGGTTCAGATCGTTCTTCCGTTCTCATAAAACAGGCGTTCGAAGATCATCCGGAAATTAAATACGAAGTTCTGGGGTTTATTGATGATGACCTGGATAAAGTGGGTAAATATATTGAACAAAAGAAAGTTTTTAAATCCTCGTCAATAAAACTTTTAAAGGCTAAATACGCCTATGCAGAACTAGTTGTAAACAGCAACTGCCTAAATGTAAACGGCAAAAAACAAGCTATTGAAGAATGCATTGAACAGGGAATCAAAGTGCTTACTGTTCCGCCTGCAGACCAGTGGTTAAATGGTCATCTTAGCCTAAATCAGATTGCTGATCTGAAAATCGAAGATCTTTTACAACGACGTCCCATAGTTTTAAATAAAGCCAATGTTCTTAATGAACTTTCAGGCAAGAGAATCTTAATTACTGGTGCCGCAGGTTCTATTGGTTCTGAAATTGTTCGGCAGGTGATAACTTATAACCCAGAACTGGTGGTCTTATGCGATCAGGCTGAATCTCCTTTGCATGAGTTACAACTCGAACTGGAAGACAACTGCATGTCGGAAAATATAAAAGTGTGTGTCGGGAATATTCAAAACTTTAAAACAATGCACGGAATATTTAAGTCGTATAGCCCGCAAATTGTTTTTCATGCAGCGGCTTATAAGCACGTCCCAATGATGGAAAATAATCCATGCGAAGCCATTCTGGATAATGTACTAGGCACCAAAAATATCGCAGACATATCGGTTCAATTTGGAGTTGAAAAATTCATCATGATATCTACCGATAAGGCGGTGAACCCAACTAATGTTATGGGAGCGTCGAAGCGTTTGGCCGAAATGTATATTCAATCTTTAAATAATCTGGAAGATGGTAATCAGCGTGAAACCGGGTTTCTTCAGGATATTTTGTTAAAAAACAGCAGCAGTTCTATAGGTTTTCAAACCAAGTTTATAACTACTCGATTTGGTAATGTCCTGGGTTCTAATGGTTCGGTAATTCCCCGGTTCAAAGCTCAGATTGAACGCGGAGGTCCTGTTACGGTTACCCACCCTGAGATAACCCGTTATTTTATGACAATAAAAGAATCCGTGCAATTAGTGCTCGAAGCGGCTGCAATGGGTAAGGGGGGCGAGATTTTTATCTTTGACATGGGCGAACCGGTTAAAATTGCCGACCTGGCAAGAAATATGATCAAGCTTACCGGACTAAGACCAGGTAAAGACGTTAAAATTGAGTTTACCGGCTTACGTCCCGGCGAAAAGTTATACGAGGAACTCCTAAATAAAGAAGAATACACCATTCCGACACATCATCAGAAAATTAAAATTTCGCGCGTTATTTTGTATCCATACGAATACATACAGCAAAAGATTAACGAGTTAATTAAATTGAATGATTGCGCCAATGAGAATGAGATTGTGAGTAAAATGAAAGAGATAATTCCAGAATTTAAAAGCAATAATTCCCGATTTGAAGAACTTGATTTAATTCTGGAAAATCAAGATTAATCTTCGTTCTAATTTTCTTCTTTAATGACGAAGAATGCTTATGGACTGCTTACTACCAAACCTGCTAAACAAACCGACCTCTTCATTTGCGAAGTTGTAAACCTGCTTATTTCAAATAGTATATGAATGAGGATATCCATGTTGGAGAAATGATCGAAGAAGTTATTCGGTCCAATCGGCTCAGCATCAGCGATGTTGCGAGAAAAATCCATGTAAACAGACGATCTGTATACAATTGGTTTAAACAGAAATCTTTACGGCCTTACACATTACATCGAATTTGTTATGTTTTGGTGTATGATTTTTCTGTAAAACTTCCCGATTACTTCAAGGAACAATTTATACAAAACAAGGATTTTGCTCTGGCCACATCAGAAAAAAAGATTGATGTTGAAACTAACACCGAATCTAATTCTGTACAGTACTGGATCAATAAGTATATATACCTGCTTGAAAAATACAATGAAACTTTAGCCAAGGGCGTACCCAAGGAAGAAAGATCAGAAAAGAAAAACAAGTAATTATCATAGTCTTCTCAATTTAGCTCTTATTTTTTCTGGAAAGTGATTTTAATCCCTGCATTTACCTCTAATATCAATTTATCGAATCACAAAAAGATTAAATAGGAGTTTTCCCGCCCTCGAGGGATCCAAACCTCGAGGTTTTTAACAAAAGGCTTTAAATAAAATCTCTTTCAGTACATAATTTTAGAAGCTGTTACGGATTTGAACCAACATGCAATTAGTTTTTTATTAACTGAACAAAACATTTTATAATCTGTATTGTAATTATTGATATATTTAAAAAAAATACAGACTTATATATTATTAATTAATTCAACTCCTCTGATACTCACCCAATTAATTTCACATGAATATTTTTGTTGCCAGCCTGCCTTATCAGCTTGAAGAAGCTGATGTAAGAGAGACTTTCGAAGAATTCGGAACAGTTTCTTCAGTTAAACTAATCCTGGATAAAGAAACAGGAAAAAAAAGAGGATTTGGATTTGTAGAAATGCCAGACGATCAAGAAGCTCAGAAAGCTATAACCGAACTGAATGGTTTGGAAGTTTTCGGCCGAACGATATCGGTTTCTAAAGCTGAAGACAAACGAGAAAGCAGCCCTCGTCCTCAAAGAACATTTTCAAGCCCTGATAGAAGTGGAGGCGGTGGATACAAAGGTGGCAATGGTGGAGGAGGATATAGTAAAGGTGGAGGCTCAGGTCGCGGAGATTATAATAAATCTGGAAACAGAGATCGAAATAAAGAAGATGGAAATCGATGGTAAAAAAAGAGGTGAGAAATCACCTCTTTTTTTTTGCCTTTATTTTAAAATGGATCTGATTAATTTAAAATCTCTTAATTTAGCAACCAATTGATTCTTTAATTCCTTAATACATGAGAAAAATTTATTTGTTATTACTATGTGTAGTTATGACAAACATAGTAAATGGCCAATCCAAGGCTGAAAGTAAAGTTGCAGCTGCTGTAGAAAATTTGAAACAAGCGATGCTTAGCGGAAACAGGTCAGCATTAAATGATATTGCAGCAAATGATCTTAGTTATGGCCACTCTAGTGGGAAGATCGAAAATAAGACAGCATTTGTAGAGAGCATTGCAAGCGGTAAATCCGACTTTGTTACACTCGACTTGAACGATCAAACCATTAAGGTTTCGGGTAAAACAGCCTTAGTAAGGCATAAACTTTCTGCTCAAACAAACGACAATGGTAAGCCGGGCACGGTAAATCTTGGAGTGTTATTAGTATTCCAAAAACAAAAAGGTGCTTGGAAATTATTGGGACGTCAGGCTTTTAAACTATAAATCCATTTTGGACCTATAGTTATTCGATAATCAACTATAAAGCCGGGAAACACCTGGCTTTCTTTTTTTAATCTATACTTATTTTTATGAAAATAGTTGCAGTAGACGCGTATACATTGAATCCCGGCGATCTTTCGTGGGATAAGATTGGCGGATTATCTGAAATGAAACTTTTTGAACGCACGAGTTCGGCCGAGGTGATTGATAGATGTATTGATGCAGATATTATTCTAACGAATAAAGTAGCATTCGATAAAAACATCCTTGAACAATTACCAAATCTTAAATTGATCGCTGTTACAGCTACCGGATTCAATATTATCGATACAGACACTGCTCGCCAAAAGGGTATAAGTGTGTGCAACGTACCTGATTATGGAACGGATTCAGTAGCTCAGCATACTTTTGCCTTTATACTCGAACTAGTAAATCAGGTTGGGTTGCATTCGGCATCCGTTCATCAAGGTGCTTGGGTAAAATCGCCTGATTTTAGCTATGCTTTAAGTCCTCTAACTGAGTTAAAAGATAAATGCATAGGATTTGTTGGATTTGGAAGTATTGGACGTAGAACGGCAGAAATAGCAAAAGCTTTCGGAATGCGCGTATTTTATCATACTCCCCAGAAAAAGGATACTGATTTAGGCGAATACAAAGACCTGAATTCCCTTTTTAGTGAGAGCGATTTTATATCTCTTCATCTACCTCTAAAAGCAGACAACAAAAGCTTCGTTAATAAAAATTTGATAGAAAAAATGAAAAAAAATGCCTTTCTTATCAATACAGCACGAGGGCAACTGATCAATGAACAGGATTTGGCTGATGCTTTAAATTCTGGTAGGATAGCAGGTGCAGCTTTAGACGTATTATCAACCGAACCGCCCGCTGCAGATAATCCTTTATTAACTGCAAAAAATTGCATAATCACACCGCACAATGCATGGATGAGCAAAGAGGCCAGAACCAGGATTATGGAAATAACCTTTCAAAATATCAAAGCCTTTTTAGGCGGAAAGCCTATAAACCAAGTAAATTAATCTCAATAAAGCGATTGCTGATTAGAAAAGTTTGACAACTTTTAGAAAGTTGTCAAACTTAAACGGAACGAATTTCATTGTGGTATTAAAAAATTATACCGCTAGATCTTTCATTATCACACTAACTTTTTCATCTAGTTGTTTATCAACTTCTTTATACATTGATTTATTAGTCAAAGGTGCTTTTACGCTGCAATAAAACTTGATTTTAGGTTCTGTACCTGATGGACGGGCAGAAATAATGCAGCCGTCTTCGGTAATAAATTGCAGGACATCAGATTTCGGGAAATCCAGTGTTTTAGTTGAACCCGAACTTAGATCAGTTTCTTTCTGCAATTCATAGTCTTTTAGCAAAGTCACTTTTGATCCGCCGAGACTCGCAGGTGGGTTATTCCTAAAGCGTTCCATCATTTCCTTAATTTCTTCAGCACCACTTTTTCCTGTCTTAGTTACAGATACCAGTTTTTCCTTATAAAACCCATACTGCTCATACATAGAAAGCATAGCATCAAACAAACTGCTTCCTTTATCCTTGTAATAGGCTGTCATTTCTGCTATAAAAGCAGCTGATATCACTGCATCTTTATCCCGTACCAGTTCGCCAATCAGGTAGCCGTAGCTTTCTTCACCACCACCTATAAAGGTTTTCTTTCCCGAAAGGCTCGTCATTAATTCACCAATATATTTGAATCCGGTTAAGGTGTTAAAGCATTCAACATTTTTAGATCTGGCAATCTCGTCAATAATGTACGAGGTTACAATTGTCTTAACTATATATTCATTTCCGGTAAGCTTACCTCTTTCCTCCCAGGCTGTTAACAAATAATTTATTAATAAACTCCCCGTTTGATTTCCGTTTAAAAGAATAAACTCGCCGTCATTATTCTTCACAGCAATTCCAACGCGATCAGCATCCGGATCTGTAGCCAGAATTAAGTCAGCATCGGTTTCTTTCCCCTTCGCCAGGGCGAGAGTTAACGCTTCCTTCTCCTCCGGATTAGGATAAACCACCGTTGGGAAATTTCCATCAGGTTTAATCTGTTCTTCGACAAGAATTACATTATTGAAACCAAAGCGCTCTAAAGCCTGCGGTACGAGGGTAATCCCGGTTCCATGAATTGGAGAGAATACTATTTTAAGATTAGCCTGGCGTTTTATTGCTTCCGGAGAAACCGAAAGTTCTGTGATTTTATCAAGATAAAGTTTGTCTATTTCCTCGCCAAGGAGTTCAATATTGGCTTCAACACGATTGAATTTGACGGCGTCAATACTACTGATTTGCGCTACTTCATTCATTACCATTTTATCGTCAGGCGAGACAAACTGGCCGCCATCAGCTCCGTAAGCTTTGTATCCGTTATATTCTTTCGGATTATGTGAAGCAGTTAACATCACCCCGCTGCGGCATCCCAATTCTCTGATCGCGAACGAAAGGAGAGGAGTGGGCCTTAACTCTTTAAAGAAATAAACATGAATTCCATTTGCAGAAAAAACTTCTGCAGTAATATTTGCGAAATAATCTGAATTGTTCCGACTGTCGTGTGCAACTGCTACTTTAATTTCCTCCCCAGGATATTTCTTTAAAAGATAATTACAAAGACCCTGGGTTGCAGTTCCGATTGTATACTTATTTATTCTGTTTGAGCCATTTCCCATCAAACCTCTTAGACCACCTGTTCCGAATTCCAGATCCTTATAAAATGAATCCGTTAATTCTGTGAAGGATTTCCCATCTAAAAGTTTCTGAATGTCGCTTTTGGTTTCGGGGTCATAGCTCCCCTGAAGCCAGTTATTGATTTTTTGTAGTACAGATGGCTCTAATTCGTGCATATATATAATTAATTTTATTAAACCTAATTTGCTTGCAAGTATACAAAGATTATGAAATAGCTAATGGTTAAAAATACGTTCCCAAGTTTCATTGTAACCTTTATTTGATTATTGTTATAGGTAAAGTTTTTTGCTTTTGATAATGGGATAATTTTTCTCAAACTAATGATTTTAATTCTCAATTGTCTTGTTGGAAATCATTAAAACTCCTCATTATATGCTTCTTACCACCAGCAAAACACAAATATTCTAGGTTTGTTTAGCTAGGCATTCGTTTTGACAGAAAGTTGAATCAATAGGGGAATTAAAATAACTGCTTAGGATCTACAGTATTTTGCTTATGGACGAACTGATTCTTTTTACGATTGGAATATGATAAAGGTTTTCAATAAATCAAAAGTATATGTTTGCTGCTTCAGACATATCATAACTGGTGGGGTCGAGCTCGCTCATCAACTTGTTAGCGTGCTCAATGATAACAATGTTGATGCCTATGTGGTTTATGTAGACGACAAAGGTGATATTGTTAATGCAGATATTCCAAAGGAATATGCTCAATACAATGTAAAAGTGTCTTCAACAATTGAAAATAATACGAAAAACGTCCTAGTAATGTTTGAAGCTGTTTTTCATATTTATAGAAGATTTAAGAAATGTCAGCTTATATTTTGGTGGCTAAGTGTAGATAATTTCTATACCTGCTCAAGTCATTTTTTAAGCCTGAAAGACTATTTTAAACGTGGAATAAAAGAAGGGTTCTACCAGTTTTTTAAGAGGATATATAGATTAATAGTTAAACAAAAGAATACTTTTACCGGTAATTTTTCACTTAAAGAATTAAGTAAAACTAACTCCTTAAATTGTTATCAATCTGTTTATGCCCAGCAATTTTTATTAAAACATAATTTCTCAGAAGTCCTTCCTTTGTCAGATTACATTCATACTGATTTTACTCCGGACAGGAATAAAATATCTCGCGAGGATAAAATTTTATATAACCCTAAAAAAGGACTTGCTTTTACGCAAAAAATACAAAAAGCCACACCTCATTTAAAATGGGTCAAGTTACAAGGAATGTCAAGAGCAGAATTGCAAGAGCAATTCCAAACAAGTAAATTATATATAGATTTTGGAAATCATCCTGGGAAAGATAGAATACCAAGGGAAGCTGCGATAAACGGTTGTTGTGTTTTAACAAATCAAAGAGGATCTGCCAAATATTTTGAAGATATAGCTATTCCAAGAAAATTTAAAATAAACGATAGTAAGATATCAAGGAAAGAAATTATTAATAAAATAGAGGAAGTCTTAGTAGATTATAATTCTTGCAATAAGGAATTTGAATTTTACAGAAAACGAATTTTAGAAGAGAAATCGATTTTCGAATCACAGGTGAAGCATATTTTTAACATTGAAGATGTGTCGATAGATGAGTCCGTAAGTGTTTTAGAGATTTTAAAATTTGAACCTTTTTAATAATGGGTTCGATAATCGTCTTAACGGATTAAGAATAAATTCTACTGACTGGATTTTATAGCCGAAGTTTATTATTGACTCTCTATTCATAACTATTAGAAGATTTTAAAGGATTATGTTATTTAATTCAATAGAGTTTGTTGTCTTCTTTGTTATAACCACAGCTTTATTCTATGTATTGCCCCATAAATACAGATGGCTATTATTACTGATTTCCAGCTGTGTTTTTTATATGTACTACAGTCCCGCATTTATATTAATTCTATTATTTATTATTCTGGTAGATTATTATGCAGGCATCGGAATGGAACGTCTCACGGGAGGCAGACGAAAGACCGTATTTATTTTAAGCATTTCAGTCCATCTGCTGCTTTTGGGCTTTTTTAAATATTTAAATTTCACCATCGGAAATATAAATTACTTATTTAATCAATCATATCCATTACTGGAAATACTCTTACCCATTGGCTTATCCTTTCATACTTTCCAGGCAATGAGTTACCTCATTGAGGTTTACCAGAAAAATCAAAAGGCCGAAAGGCATATGGGCATCTATGGGTTATACATTTTATTTTATCCACAAATTGTGGCCGGTCCCATTGAAAGACCACAAAATTTGTTGCATCAGTTTTATAGAAAATCAGTATTTAACTATGAGAACGTTGTTTTCGGCTTAAGGCTGATGTTGTGGGGATTAATTAAAAAGATAGTTATTGCAGATCGTTTAACTCTGTTTTCGGACCCGGTGTTTACCAATTTTGACAACTATCCGGCTATTACCATTTTATTGGGAGTCGTGTTTTTTTCGTTTCAGATATTCTGTGATTTTTCCGGATATTCTGATATTGCTCGGGGCGCTGCAAGGGTAATGGGTTACGACTTAATGATTAATTTCAATTATCCTTACCACTCCAGAACCATATCTGAATTTTGGGCGCGCTGGCATATTTCACTTTCTACCTGGTTTAGAGATTATATTTATAAGCCTTTGGGTGGCAACAGGGTAAACAAATTGCGATTCTTTTTGAATATTCTTATAGTGTTTCTAGTAAGTGGATTGTGGCATGGAGCTGCATGGACATTTGTTGTTTGGGGATTGCTTAACGGGGTTTATCTAATAAGTGCTGCCGTAACTAGGTCAATCAGGGAAAAATTCCTGGCCGGAATTGGTTTAACTAAATTTTCAGCTTTTAATAAAAGTTTGGACATCTTTTTAGTTTTTACACTGATCACATTTAGTTGGATATTCTTCAGAGCAGATTCTATAAACCATGCAATGTCAATTCTTACCAAGTTGAGTAATCTGCCATCTGATATTTCTATTCTATTGAAAAACAGGGATATAGAATTTTTAAATTTACCTGGTGGAATACCGCGAACTGCAGTATGTATCTTGTTGATTGCTTTTCTAGAAGTAAGCAGACACATTGATGTGAGATATAATTTAAGTGTCAGCTTCAAAAGATTACCAGCACTCTTCAGATGGAGTCTGTATTTTTCAGGAGTTTTTATGATAGTTTTCTTAGGGGCATTTCATAATAATTCATTTATCTATTTTCAGTTCTAATGAAGACGTTTTGTTTAAAAGCTATACTTTTTAGTTTTATTACTTGCATCTCTTTAATCCTATTGGATGTTGTAATAACGAAAGGTCTCAGATTAGAAAAGCAGTCGAATCTTGGAGTCTGGAATTCCATCTATGAAAGTAAAATAAACTCAGATATAATTATTAATGGCTCTTCAAGGGCCGTTTACCATATTGACCCCCTCATTGTAACTAAGCTATTGAATAAAAGTTCCTATAACTTGGGGATGGATGGACAAATGTTCGAAATTCAATACTGCAGGTTTAAGATTTTTTTGGAGCATAATCCCCCTCCTAAAATTGTAATTCAATCTGTAGATTGTCACACCCTATGTAAAACAAAGGGAATCTATGATTATCAACAATTTCTACCTTTTCTTCAGGACAGTATTATGAAAAATACGCTCATTGAGCTGGAAGGTTTAAGTAAAAATGATTTCGAGATACCAATGGCCAGATATGCTGGAGAATTTAAGTTGATGTCGCATGCTTTAAAACTTTTAATCGGCCAGGGGGATAATTCTTCTGATCGGTATAATGGATTTGAAGCACAAAATAAGATTTGGAATAGTGATCTTGCGGCCGCAAAAAGACTATACCCAAAAAAACTTGAATATATTCTGGATAAAAGAGTTGTCAAACTATTTGAAAAATATATTCAATACTGTAAGAGTAATAATATTGAGCTCATTCTTGTTTATACCCCGGAATATTTAGAGGGGCAAAAGTTTATAAAAAATCGACGTGATATAATCACTCTTTATGAAAAAATTGCGGCTAAGTACCAGATTCCCTTCCTAAACTACTCTGCATCCAAAGTATCACAAAACAGGAACCTTTTTTATAATGCACTGCATTTAAACAAATATGGAGCGCAATTATTTTCTACGGAATTAGCAATTGATCTTCAGAAATTAAATAAAGAAAAAAAAAGATCCGACTCTTTCACCTATAATATGGGGCAGACTTATAATTAGCACATTTGTGATAATAGCGACACTCTTTATTTCTTTTGTTTTTTTAGTTTTGCCCTGAAAAGCAAATTTCGGAAACTGATTTGATTTTGCTTGTTCCTATACAAATCCTTAAAACTAAGTACACTTATTACTAATATGAATCATTGGCTAGTTAAATCAGAACCTTTTAAGTACAGTTGGGATAAATTTAATGAGGATAAACGTACATTCTGGGATGGTGTACGCAATTATCAGGCTCGTAACAATCTGAAAGAGATGAAAGTAGGTGATTTGGTTCTTTTTTATCATAGTAATGAAGGTAAAGCAGTGGTAGGTGTGGCCAAAGTTGTAAAAGAATTCTATCAGGACCCTACTACAGATGATAAAAACTGGGTTGTTGTAGATTTGGCTCCGGTTGAAACATTAAAACGACCCGTAACCCTGGAAGAAGTTAAAGCTGATGCACGCCTTCAAGAAATTGGCTTGGTAAAACAGGGAAGGTTATCTGTTATGAGCTTAAAAGCAGAAGAATTTGATAGGATCTTAGAGTTAGCCAATCAATAACATAATCTTATAGATTTATTATTACTAATACACATTAAGCAGAGATTACTTATATTTGGAGATCATTATGCGAACTTCTCTGCGATTTATTTTTTTTCTCACTTTTCTGACTTTAATAGGGCTTAATTCTCTTTCCGCACAAAGCAGACAAAAACGGTATGTGGCTAAAGTTTACACTCTCGATCGGCGCATATTCCAGGGAATTCTAGAATCAGCAGACGACAAAGGTATATATCTAACAAGAAAGATTGGCGATACCTCACAATTTATAAATGCTCTTCAGATCAGGGAAATAAAGTTGCGTGCTAAAGGAAAATCGGGAGCGGGAACTTTAATTGGGTTTATTTCGGGTCTTGCTATCGGCGGAGGTACGGCAGTAGCATTGCAAAACGATGATAAGTTGCAGAATACATTAATAACAGTTGGAGCTGTATTATTTACATTTACCACAACAGCAATAGGTGGAGCTATTTCAAGCCGTCCGGATGAAGTGATCCATTTAAGCGGCCGTATTGAAGATTATTTGCAGAGACTACAACATATTAAATCGTTCGCCCCAAAATCGATCAATTAATCTGCTTCGTCAAAGAAAAGCGCTTTAAGTTCTGTCGCATCATTCGGCTTCATTTTGCCAGCTAAAATCAATCGTAATTGTCTGCGTCTCAAAGCATGGGCAAAGAGATGTCTCTCTTCATCTGTTTCGGGAATTAATTCAGGAACCTTAACTACTTTACCAACATTATCGAGCGCCACAAAAGTATAATAGGCTTCGTTGCTTTTGTTTTTTTCTCCAGTGGGGATATTTTCGGTCCATACTTCCAGTCGCACCTCCATAGAAGTAGTAAAAGCACGGGTAACCTTTGCACTTATCGTGATAACATCACCCAGTTTGATTGCCTTCTTAAATGAAACATTATCGACAGATGCTGTAACAACAATGTGATTGCTATGTTTCTGCGCTGAAATTGCAGCAGCAATATCCATCCAGTGGAGTAAGCGGCCTCCCATGAGATTATTTAGAGTGTTCGTATCGTTTGGAAGAACCAGCTCATTCATTATGGTAAACGACTCACTGGCTGTTTTAGATTCGATAGTCATGCCCTAAATATATGGATAGCGGGAGAAATATAATGAACTAATTTCTAACTTCAGAAAAACCAACGAGTTCATCCCATCTTCCGCCAGGTTTATGAAAGTAAAAGAAAATCTGATAGCTGTTCTTCGTCTGGTAAAATGACCCCTCAAATGGTTGCGGATCCACACTATTATTATCTGCCCAAACATACTGGTAATCGTAAACTCCTTGTTTTACAAACATGCTTCCATAAAATCTACGCCGGGCAGCATTGTATGTCATCCTGTTTTCTTCCTTCAGCTGATAATCGTTAAACTTGCCCACAATGTAAGCTTGTCCGTCAGAAGAGGGTTGATCAGAAACCAATTCCAACTTAATAGTTGCATAATCTGCATCAGTTCTGTTATTTCTTCCTTCCTGACTTCTTATGTAAAAGGCACCATTTTCGTCATAATTGAAAGTATACCCAATGCCGCTAAGGTTTGGATCAGGAAGTAGCTGAACGATGTTCACAGAATCGCGAAATATCTTGGCCACCCGTTCTGTCTGAAAACGTAAGCTTCGAAGGTCAAATCTTCTGAATTCATTTCCTCCTGGAAAATCAAAGGTTCGGATATCGTTATAAATCAATTGGTTCTGTCTTACATAAGCGGCCCTTTCGGCCCATTTGGCATTGTCGAAACGCCCATTCTGCATTACCATCGTTTTTACATCAACATAAGGATTCTGTATGTTAAGCTGCGGATGATTTACTATAAAGTTCACCTTCTGATTCTTTTCGCGTAATGACACCTGATTGCTTGCCACGATTTCCGCAGCTATAGTAACAATTGGATTAACTACAAAGAACCGGCGGCTGAGTACAAGCTTGCGCTGATCTCCGTCTTCGAAAACCTTCAGGAGATAATTGCCCGATATTTTGGGCTTTATGCTGAAATTCGGGAGAGTCAGCTCGTAATGCGTGAACTTTTGCAGAGTATTAAATGAAAAACTATAGTCATTAATTCGGTCCTCGGTGAAGTTTTCAAGGTAATCAATAGGCGAGAGATGACTGCTGTTCCAACTGGCATCACAATGCTCAATCGTATAGGACAGATTTCGGCTGCCCGCTCGCAAATCATCGAAAGTCAGCATCAGTTCGTCAGTCGATCCTAGCGTGATAATTGGCAGGGATTGCTCTTTTACCCTGTTATAAAACTCAACGCTTTTTATGGATGATAGATAAGAATGATCCTGATAAATCAGAGTCTGTGTTGTAGCCGACGCATTTGAACCGGATGATTGTGACGCTTGCTGAACCGTGCAGGATGCAAGCAGCAGGGCTAAAAATAATAAAGGAGTATTTTTTTTCATACTCCTTTATTAACACAAATTAAATTGCGGCGTTTTCAAGTTCTAATATTTGTTCAGCCAAAGATTCCCATTCGGTTTGTGCCGTATGCAAATTGTCTTTTGCTAATTTATATCTTTCGTTAACGGCATTTAATTTTGCCGGCTCATTATATAAGGTATCATTGCCCAATTCAGTTTCAATATTTCTTATATCTAATTCTAAATCAGCAATTTTATCTTCTAATTGCTGCAACGACTGATTTAACTTTTTAAGGTTTTTACTCTTATCATCATTTACAGATGATTTCTCGACAGGCTTGTCTTGTTTCTTAACTACAGGAGTTGACGGCCTTTCAATAACAGGGGGACGTTTTGATTGCCACTCTTCATATTCGGCATATGTTCCTGGATAAGCTTTGATTTGTTGATTTTCAATATACCAAATCTTATTCGCCACATTATCAAGAAAATACCTGTCGTGAGATACAGCGATTAATGTGCCTTCATATTGTTGCAGTGCCTGGATCAAAATATTCACTGATTGAATATCAAGGTGGTTGGTCGGCTCATCCAGAATGAGGAAATTTGCATCTGCTGTTAATGCTTTTGCTAGCGCAACACGCGACTTTTCGCCCCCCGACAATACCTTGATTTTCTTAAATGCATCATCTCCGGTGAAGAGGAAGCAGCCTAAAATAGAACGCAACTCAGTTTCTGTGTGTTTTGGAGCGAAGGCCTGCAGTTCTCTTAAAATCTCGTTCTCTAAATGAAGTGACTCAAGCTGATGCTGAGCAAAAAATGTGGTCGTAACATTATGCCCTGTTTCTGACATGCCTTCAAACTCTTTATCGGCACCAGCCACTATACGCAATAATGTAGACTTTCCTTTACCATTGGCTCCGATCAAAGCAATCTTATCGCCTTTTTCGATCACCGCATGAGCATCGTTCAAAATCTGTAGATTAGGATATGCTTTACTTACATGCTCCATTCTAACTACATGACGGCCAGATTGTTTACTAAACTTGAAACTGAAATTCACACTCGGATTATCATCATCCACATCATCAACTCGTTCCATCTTTTCCAGCGCTTTTATACGAGATTGCGCCATCTTGGCCTTACTTGCTTTGGCCCTGAAACGCTCAATTAAACGTTCTTCCTGTTTAATTTTAGCTTGTTGGTTTTTATACTGCCCACTTTGGATTTCTTCACGCAGAGCCTTTTCCTCTAAATAAAAGCTGTAATTACCCGCATAAGGAATGAGTTTTCCTTTACGTGACTCGACGATTTTTTTAACTACCCTGTCTAAGAAATATCTATCGTGAGATACAATTACTATTGCGCCTTCATACGACTGAAGATAGGTTTCAAGCCATTTAATAGAAGGTAAGTCAAGGTGGTTGGTGGGCTCATCCAGTAAAAGAATATCCGGAGTTTGTAAAAGGATTTTAGCAAGCATAACCCTCATGCGCCATCCTCCCGAAAAGGTCATTAAATTCCGCTTTTGATCTTCTTCGCTAAAACCTAAACCTGCTAAAATTTCGTGAGCTTTAAATTCAATATTATATCCGTCAAGTGCCTCAAATTCATGCTGTTTATCGCTCAGCTTATGAAGTACTTCTTCAGAATAATCGGTTTCTAATTTATTGAGTAGAATTTCAATTTCGGTATGAAGCTGATTCTGGCGTTCAAAGGCTTCCATCGCCACATGCAGAATGCTTTTATCGGTTTGGTAAGAAAGCAAATCCTGGTTAAGGTATCCCATTTTCAGGTCCTTAGCCATCGAAATAGTTCCACTGGTTGGACTATATGCTCCTACAATTATTTTAAGTAAAGTTGTTTTTCCGGTACCGTTGGCTCCAATAAGTCCAATTTTTTCTCCTGGTTTAATGTGCCAGTTTGCTTCGTCGTACAATGCTCTTGCACCAATCTCGAAAGTAAGGTTGTTAATCGCTATCACGGCGCGAATTTACGATTTTTATAGATGAATTTTTGAAGGCGAAACCAAACACTTACTATTGGTCGAATAAATGCGCCAGATTCCTGTATCAGAGCGCATTGTAATCCAGCGAAGCTGATATATTTTTCTTATTTATTGAACCATTTGATTATGCTGTTAACGCATAAAGCTTTTACAACTAAACCAGCAAGTTTAAGATTTAATAATGTTTTCATGGTTTCACCAATATATAGCTAAATTAACTGTTTCTCATGAAAAATATTGTAAGCCTATTTCAGCAAATATTTCATTTGCCATCTTCTGGCCTTAAAAACTAAACTTAAAAAGTTATTTTTGCCATCCCTTTTCAGAAGGCAATTTGAATATGAGTATCTCAACAAAATATAATCCAAAAGAAACTGAAGATAAATGGTACAAATACTGGCTCGAAAAAAAGTTTTTTCGTTCGGTGCCTGATGAGCGTGAACCATACACGATTGTAATTCCTCCACCAAACGTTACCGGAGTGTTGCATATGGGGCACATGCTTAACAATACCATTCAGGATGTGTTGATTCGTAGAGCACGAATGTTGGGTAAAAATGCCTGTTGGGTGCCCGGAACCGACCATGCATCGATTGCCACCGAGGCAAAGGTTGTTGCCATGCTTAAAGAGCGCGGAATTGAAAAAAAAGATATAAGCCGGGAAGAATTTTTAAAATATGCATGGGAATGGAAAGAGAAGTATGGCGGCATAATTCTTAAACAATTAGAAAAACTCGGAGCTTCGTGCGATTGGGACCGAACCAGTTTTACAATGGACAAAGCGTTATCGGAAGCTGTTTTAGATACCTTTATCCATCTTCATAAAAAAGGATGGATTTATCGTGGTATCCGAATGGTTAACTGGGATCCGAAAGGATTAACTGCGGTTTCTGATGAAGAAGTAATCCGTAAAGAAGTAACCCAAAAGTTATATTATATAAGGTACAACGTTTCAGATTCTGGGGTTAATGTTGAAAGTACAACGTCCTCACAACCCATAACCCAAAACCTGCAACACATTATCATTGCCACCACCCGCCCCGAAACTATAATGGCCGATGCCGCAATTTGCATCAATCCAAAGGATGAGCGTTATCAGCATTTGAAGGGCAAAAAGGTATTTATCCCTCTAATAAATCGCGAAATTCCAATTATTGAGGATGAATATGTGGATATGGAATTTGGTACAGGCTGCTTAAAAGTTACTCCTGCACACGATTTAAACGATTATGAACTTGGTGTGAAGCATAATCTTCCGGTTATTGATATTCTGAACGATAACGGAACACTCAACGAGAAAGCTGAAATACTAGTTGGGGAGGATCGTTTTATTGCAAGAAAGAAAGTTGCTAAACTACTCGAAGAAGCTGGTCAGCTTGAAAAAGTTGAAGATTACAAATCTCAAATCGGATTCTCTGAGCGCACAGACGCAGCAATCGAACCCAAACTGTCAATGCAATGGTTCTGTAAAATGGAGGAAATGTCGAAACCTGCCCTTGACTATGTTTTAAATGGCGAAGTTAAGCTGATTCCCGACAAGTTTATCAATACCTATCGCCATTGGATGGAAAACGTGAAGGATTGGTGTATAAGTCGTCAATTATGGTGGGGACAACAAATTCCGGCCTGGTATCTTCCAAACGGACAATATGTAGTTGCAAAAACTCGCGAAGAGGCATTTGAATTAGCAAAGATCCTTCAACCTTCAACTTCCAACCTTCAACTTCAGGATTTAAAACAAGATGAGGATGTTGTGGATACCTGGTTTTCATCCTGGTTATGGCCAATTTCTGTTTTTGATCCAACGGTTTGTGGAAATCCGGATGCAGAAGGTAACGCCGACCTCAACTACTATTATCCTACAAACGATTTAGTTACCGCTCCAGAAATTTTGTTTTTTTGGGTGGCCAGGATGATCATGGCAGGTCACGAGTTTCGCGGAAAACAACCGTTTACGAATGTTTACCTAACGGGCATTGTACGTGATAAATTAGGCAGAAAAATGTCTAAATCGTTAGGAAACTCTCCTGATCCAATCGATTTGATCGAAAAGTTCGGCGCAGACGGCGTACGCGTCGGAATGTTGCTTTGCTCTCCGGCAGGAAATGACCTAATGTTTGATGAATCGTATTGCGAGCAGGGAAGGAATTTTGCCAACAAAATATGGAATGCATTCAGGCTTGTTAAGGGTTGGGAAGTTGATGAGAGCTTAGAATTTGTCAACGAAAAAGCTGTCGATTGGTATGAGAGTCGTTTTAACGATGCTTTAACTGAAATTGAAAGTTATTTTTCTCAATACCGTTTATCTGAAGCTTTAATGGCAACTTATAAACTAGTTTGGGATGATTTCTGTGCGTGGTATCTTGAAATGGTAAAACCGGCTTATCAACAACCTATTGATAAAAAAACATTTGAAGCGTCAATTAATTTCTTTGAAAAAATACTTGCTCTACTGCATCCATTTATGCCATTCATTACCGAGGAGCTTTGGCACGATGAATTGTTTGGAGAACGAAGCGAACTTGATTGTTGTGTTGTTGCAAATTATCCGCGTTCTGCGAAAGTCGACGAGCAATTGCTAAAAGATGTTGAGGCAATAAAACAAACGGTCTCAGAAGTTAGAAATATTCGGAATAGCAAGCAAATTTCCCCTAAAGAAGCTTTACCGCTTGCTGTTAAAATAAACTCGGATATAGTATACGCCGACTATTTTGGTATCATTAATAAACTGGCGAATATCGCCGAAGTAACTATTGTAAACGATAAACTGGAAGGAGCTACCAATTTCATTATTGGCAGAGATGAGTTTTTTGTCACTCTTGCCGGCAATATCGACGTAGAGGCCGAAAGAGAAAGAATTACAAAAGAGTTAGTTTATTTAAACGGTTTTCTAAAATCAGTTAATGCTAAATTATCCAACGAGCGGTTTGTACAGAATGCTAAGGCAGAAGTAATTGCAAACGAGAAAAACAAAAAAGCAGATGCGGAAGCCAAGATTGAAATTTTGGAAAATAATCTTAAGTCGCTTTAATATTTGTAACAAGATGTTGATCTCCCGAAAATTTCCATAAACCTTTATACTTTTAGTGCATGAAACATTCTTATCTATTACTATTATTTATTGCCCTATTTGGTTGCAATGCAAAAACTGAGAAAAAAGTGGAGACCATTGACCCAAAGATTTTAATTAGTTGCGAAGGTGTGGGGGATGTAAAACTAAAGGATACGTACGCCGACTTACTGAAAAAGTTAGGCGATTCTGTGCTTTCTGACCACGAAAATAATGTTGCTGGAAAATTTACCTCTGTATGGGAGAACGATCCGCGACACATTAATATTTATTGGAATGAAAGTGAAGCTCCTTTAAAAACAATAAAATATATTGATATCGTAGATGCGATGTCTCCTTACATGACAAAAGATAGCATTGGCGTAGGTATGTCGATGAAAGATTTGGTTCGAAAAAATGGAGGAATGGCTCTCACATTTAAAAACTTCAGTGCAATGAGCGAACCGGGCGTAATAAAAGGTTTTAATAATGGTGAGATACCAACATCTAATCCTTGTTTCGGGGGAATTTTAGAATGGACGGATCAGAAACCAATTGACGTAAATGAAATGAGAGAATTTCAGGCTCAACAGGAAGTGAAATCTTTCGACCGAATTCTTCAGAGATATGATGTTGTTTTAAGCACCATTCGAATCAGTTCGAAATAATTGTTTGTCAACGATGTGCCTTATGTTTAGGCAACGAGTGTTAAATTTTAAAAATTCGAAAGCCGATAGAAATCGGCTTTTTCACGTTAACGGATACCTTCTACCAACCTTTTTACATGTTCTTTCACTTCCCAGCGGTTTTGCTCGCTTCCGGAATTCAGTAAATTCACATTGTGAACGTTTTCGTCTTTGGTATAAATCAGGAGCTTACAAAATTTATTGTGAATGCTTACGATGTCTTCAGAATTTATTGTGATAAGCTCGTTTTTTTCTTCAGACAAATAGATGATTTTATTGTCCGAGATCTCTAATAACAGTGGCTTTCTGTTAGTTTCCCGAACTAAATAGCGTATCGTGCCGATAATCAGTAAGGCCCCGGTTAAATAGGTGAAATATCCCGGAATTAATACAATCGCGGTTGATGTTGCAGTGATAACGGATATCCCGATAAAAATACTAACAGCCGAGAGATTCCGCTTTTGAGAGTGCGTCGATATAGAATTCTGCTTGAATAGATGGATTTGCATAGCTCTTTATTTTACAGACTGTTACGAATGTATAAATGAAGAGGTTACAATTATTTTTCAAAATGGGGTAAATTTTCTACAAATTGGTAATCGCGCCCCAATATGTTGATTTTACAGACATAATGCTGCAATCCATTACTGACAAATAGAAGGGGAACTTGATGAATAATATTGTATCTGGCAATCTGGTCAAATGTATTTTGGGTGATCTTAACCGATGGGGCTTTGCATTCTACAAGAAGGATTTTTTTGCCGTCTGTATTGAAAACCACGATATCTGTTCGTTTTTGAAGTGAGTTAAGTTTTAAGCCACCCTCAAGTTTTATTAAAGTTTTCGGGTAGCCTTTTTCCCTGATAATATATTGCACCACATGTTGCCGAACCCACTCCTCCGGCGTCAGTACCAAATATTTTCTTCTTATTTCATCGAAGATATAGTTGACGGATGCTTCCTGTTTTATTTTAAACGGATAAGAAGGAAAATTTAACGGAACCGGCTCAAAAATCACAAAGCTAATTTCAGCAAAATCTTTCAAAGGTTTATCTTTCTTAACCTTTTACTTTGGGCTTTTTCTTAATTTGGCAACCTGATATGACAGCTGCTGCATTACAAAACGATTTAAAAAGCCGGAAATTTAAACCCGTGTACCTTTTCCACGGTGAAGAATCTTATTACATAGATCTTTTTAGTGATTACATTGAGAATAACTTACTCACTGACGCTGAAAAAGGCTTCAATCAAACAGTGCTGTATGGTAGAGATACCGATGTGATGGGATTGTTAAACTCGGCAAAACGATTCCCGATGATGAGTGAATATCAGCTGGTGCTTATCAAAGAAGCGCAGGAAATGAAATGGGGAAAGGAGGGGGACGATAAAAAAGCAGTTGATCCTTTATTAAATTATCTTGAGAACCCCGTTCCAAGCACAATTCTGGTTTTTTGTTTTAAGCATGCGAAGTTCGACAAGAGAAAAAAAACATATAAAGCGATCGAGAAATCAGGAGTGGTGTTTGAATCGGCAACCATTTACGAAAATAAAGTGCCCGCTTGGGTCGAAGACTTTGTTAAAGAAAAATCTTATCGTATACACGTCAGGGCGGCCGCTATGATTGCCGAGTATCTTGGAAATGATTTGTCGAAAATTTCCAATGAACTTGAAAAGTTAATGTTGAATGTTCCGAAAGGGCAGGAAATAACGGTTGATGATGTGCAAAATAATATAGGAATCAGTAAGGAGTACAACGTTTTCGAACTTCAGGATGCGCTTGCCAGGCGAGATCCTTTTAAAGCAAACCAGATAATTGATTACTTCGCCGCAAATCCTAAAGCAAACCCTATTCAACTAGTTTTTGGCGCTTTAAATACCTGGTTTACAAAAATTTTAAAATATCATTACGTGGCAGATAAATCTCCGCAGAATCTTGCAAGGGAGCTCGGCGTGAATCCATATTTCTTAAAAGATTATGAACTGGCAGCCAAAAATTACGATGCGTTTAAAGTTTTCAATGTTTTTAGCTACTTGCGCGAATACGATTTAAAATCTAAAGGCGTCGATTCTTCAGGAAATACCACAGATGGAGAATTATTGAAAGAGTTGGTTTTCAAAATCATTCATTAAAACAAATTAATCCCTATAAATAGAAATACACCATCACTTCAGGACGAGACGTGTTTGGAGGGGTCGGGAATTTGTCAATGAGTAAAAGAGAAATTAAAGTATCTCTACGTGAATTGAAGTCTCCGGCCAGTTCCTGATTCAATCAATTTTCCATTTTCATAAACCACATTGCCAGAGACGATCGTGTGGCTAATAGCAGATTTAAACTCATAACCTTCAAAAGGACTCCATCCACATTTGGATATGATATTATCCCGCGAAACAAATGAATGCGCTTTCAAGTCCACTAAAACCAGGTCTGCCCAATATCCTTCCCGGATAAATCCGCGTTTTTCAACCTTAAAACAAATGGCTGGGTTATGGGCCATCTTTTCGGCAATCTTTTCGATTGATATTTCGCCTTTATGATAAAATTCCAGCATCGCCAACAGGGAATGTTGTAACAAGGGGCCTCCGGATGGAGCCTGCAAATAAGGCATCGACTTTTCTTCGATTGTATGCGGTGCGTGATCAGTAGCAATAACATCAATTCTACCGTCTAACACTGCGTCAAAAATGGCTTTCCTGTCCACTTCGGTTTTGATTGCCGGATTCCATTTTATCCAGTTTCCTTTTTTAGCATAATCTTTGTCAGAAAACCAAAGATGATGAACACAAGCCTCAGCTGTAATCCTTTTATCCTTTAATTGTATAGTATTATCAAACAAGTCTGTTTCTTTTGCAGAAGAAATGTGAAGTATATGCAAGCGTGAATTGTGTTTCTTCGCAAGCTCCACAGCAAACGAAGAAGATTTATAACAAGCCTCTGCATTCCTGATAAGCGGGTGCATTTCAGGTGTGATATTGTCTCCGTATTTTTCTTTGAATACCTCCATATTGCGTTTAATCGTTTCCTCATCTTCACAATGGGTTGCGATAAGCATAGGAGTGGAGCTAAAGATTGATTCAAGAGTTCTTTCGTTATCAACCAGCATATTGCCCGTTGAAGATCCCATGAAAATTTTTATTCCGCACACATTTTTAGGATCCGTTTTAAGCACTTCTTCCAGATTGTTATTCGTGGCTCCCATAAAAAAGGAATAATTAGCCAATGACCTTTCGGAAGCGATGTTGTATTTCTCTTCCAATAATTCCTGGGTAACAGTATTTGGAACAGTATTGGGCATCTCCATGAACGATGTAACTCCGCCAGCTACTGCAGCTCTGCTTTCTGTAAATATTTCAGCCTTGTGCGTTAATCCCGGCTCACGGAAATGTACCTGATCGTCAATACATCCCGGGAGGAGATATTTTCCTTCGGCATTAATTTCCTTATCGGCCGGTATGTTTAATGAGGAACCGATTTGTTCGATAAATCCATTTTTAATAAATACATCGCCAACAACTTGCTGACCTTCATTAATTATTATTGCAGATTTTATAAGAAGAGAGGACATTGGATTTACGATTTAATAATTTTTGAATTACAACTATATGGGCGCAAAGATAATACATGAGATTTACGATTTGTGGTTGCTTCAAGAAAAGACTTTTAGGATAATTCATCCATCGTAAATTAAAAATCCCAAATCCGATGTATCTTTGCGGCATGGCGCAATCTTTTGAAGATTTTAAACTGAACCCCCAAATTTTGAATGCGATCGCAGATGCGGGCTTCACAATTCCAACCCCAATTCAGCAAAAGGCAATTGCACCTGCTTTATCAGGTCAGGATTTAATGGGCATCGCGCAAACCGGCACGGGCAAAACTGCGGCTTTCGTTTTGCCCATACTCATGAAGCTTAAATATGCACAGGGCAATGATGCGAGGGCTCTTATTTTAGCTCCGACGCGTGAACTAGCCATGCAGATTGAAGAAAATATCAAGCTTTTTGCCAAATATACCGACTTAAGAACCGTCGTAATTTATGGAGGTTTAGGTCCGAAAGGACAGAAAGAGAAGCTTGCTAAAGGACTGGATATTTTGGTTGCTACCCCAGGTCGTTTTCTTGATTTATACCTTTCGGGAGATATAAATACCAGATCCATTCAGTTTATGGTTATGGATGAGGCTGATAAAATGGTTGATATGGGCTTTATCGGCTCAATCCATCGCATCCTGGAAGTTGTTCCGCGTAAGCGACAAAACCTGCTTTTTTCGGCAACGATGAGCGACCTGGTACATAAAATTGCTGGTGATTTTCTGAAGTTTCCAACTATCATCGAAGCGTCCGCACCTGCCACACCTGCACAATCGGTAAACCAGGTTTTGTACTACGTACCAAACACTAAAACTAAAATAAACCTGCTTCAATATTTGCTAAAGGGGGAGGAGTTTAACAGGCTGATAATCTTTTGTAAAACAAAAACTACCGCCGATAACATATTTAAATTTTTAGAGCGCAGATTTGCCTTGGATGAAATCCGGGTGATCCACGCCAATAAGGGTCAAAATACCAGAATCAATTCAATCAATGCATTCAAAGAAGGCGGTGTCAGAGTTTTGGTTGCCACTGATGTAGCTTCCCGCGGAATCGATGTAAGTGAAGTAAGTCACGTAATAAATTTTGACGTGCCGATCATCATTGAAGATTATGTGCATAGAATTGGAAGAACCGGTCGGGCTAATAATATCGGAGACGCTATAACCTTCTGTAATGAAGCTGAAAAGTATTACGTTGAAAAGATCGAGAAACTAATAAAGCAGCAAATTCCTGTTCAGGAGATTCCTGCGGAGGTTTTTATCGAAGAAACACCGTATCAGGAACGCCAGGATATTGCAAAGGAAATTGACAATCAAAAGCGAAAAGAAGATCCGGATTTTAAGGGCGCTTTTCACGAGAAGAAAAATGCAAAAGTGATTGCACAAAAGATAGCCAAGTCAAAGCTCGAAGCAAGTAATAAAGCCGGAACCGGAAAGGCGAAGAAATCAGCGAAAGTATCGAGCAGTGTAAAAGGCGGCTTTAAAGGAAATAGCAGGAGGAAGTATTGAAGCTGCGGTTGACTCCTTTAAATATACTTACATCAGTAATAGTAGTGAGTATAATTTACTTACTCATATATAGAGATACAGAAGGCTGGAGAGTTTTGGGCACTATTCCCTTAATACTTTTGGCAGTTTTAAGTTTTATCACGGACCTTCTCTTCCGAAGATTTATAAAGGATATAAAACGCATTTGGATTATAGAGCTAGTATTTATCATCTTTGCGGCAATATTGATGCTTCTGATTCAAGGTTTGAAGTAAAAAATGAAAAATAGAAAATCAGTGCAATCACCCAAGTCAGTGTAATTATAGTACAATAATAATGAAGAAAGCAGAGATCAAACT
Source organism: uncultured Sphingobacteriaceae bacterium (assembly GCA_946480915.1). The sequence goes on from CAMLLO010000020.1 coordinate 44,131, forward strand.
CACAATAGAATTAGACGATAATAATGTTCCGGAGAATATAACATGGGAATCTACAGATTCTGAAAATAAAGAAAAGTTGCCGGTAAAATCCATGATGCTGGCTTTATGGGATCATAATTACAAAAATGCATTACGCATTGATCTTTGGACAAAAGACATGCCGGTTGACGAAATGAAGCGCTTTTTTTATGAAACCCTGCAAACTATGGGCGACAGCTTTTTAAGAGCTACAGGAGAGAAGAACATTGTAGAGGATCTTCGTGATTATTGCGCGCATTTTGCCGACAAAATGGAAATCACTGAAAATAAGTAATTCAAATAATCACTAGTATCAATCTATTGTCTCACATCTCACATTCGTTAAAATGAAATCTGTTAATTACCTTGGTTTACTCGGATCGATACTTATCATTGCGGGAGCAGTAAGTCCGATGCTTCACATTCCAATTATTGGAAACTGGAACTATTATGATATAGATGTAGCATTGGCATCTATAGTAATGACCTTAGCTGCCTTAGGTTTAATCGCATCACTTGTCAATAAACCTGGTTTGTTGCGTTTTTCGGGCTGGGCGTCCCTGATTGTAATCCTGTTCACTCTTGCAGCCGTTTATTTCAAAGTAAACGATTACTTTAGTTTCATCCCTTTCAAAAAGCTGGCAAATCTTGCCTCAAGAATTGTACACTACCGCTGGACTGGTTGGATCTTATTGATTTTAGGTGCAGTTGTGTCAATTATTGGTTCAAGAAGGAAGAAAGTTATCGGTTAAAATAGTAATGAGGCTTGGCCGATATTCATCATCCGGGCCTCATGCTCTAAAAGCCATTTCTTTCTCCACAAGCCTCCTGCGTACCCAACTAAATCGCCGCTACTGCCGATAACCCTGTGGCAGGGAATTACAATCATCAGTTTGTTTTTCCCATTTGCAGACGCAATTGCCCTTATAGCCAGCGGCGAATTCATTCTTTTTGAAAGTGCTGCATAACTAATTGGTTTGCCCGGCTCAATCTTAACAAGCTCATTCCAAACTCTCCTTTGAAAATCTGTCCCTGTTTGTTCTACCAGGAAATCAAAAGAAATTCGTTTCCCATTAAAATATTCTTGTAGCTGAACCTTCGCGTATTCTGTTATTTCCCCTGGATTTTCATCCACCTCGTCTCCATCAAACCCAATAAAACTTAATGACTCTTGAGATGATTTTATTAAAAGCATACCGATCGGCGTATCCAGTTTAGAACAAAACATAGCTTAAATTAAATTTCATTTTAGAATAAAACAAACTTCGAAACCAATTCAACCAATAACAAATCTTTATCTTTGAACCGATGAATTTATTTGGTCAGGTAAAGTTTTTAATCCAGAAAGAGATAATCCTTGAATGGCGGTCAAAATACGCTTTAAATGGGATTTTACTGTACGTGGTTTCAACTATTTTTGTGTGTTTTTTATCGTTTAAGCAAATAAATCCAATAACATGGAATGCACTATTTTGGATAATCATGTTATTTGCGTCTGTTAATGCAATCGCGAAAAGCTTCATACAGGAAAATAAGGGCCGGCAACTTTATTACTACAGTATAGCCAGTGCGAAAGCTGTAATTCTATCAAAAATAATATATAATATTTTCCTCATGTTGTTGCTATCAACGATTGCAATCGTGTTTTATATGCTGGTTTTTCACAATCCAATAGGTGATCCGGTATTCTACTTATTGGCTGTGTTAATAGGTAGCATAAGTTTTGCCACAGTATTTACGATGATTTCGGGAATCGCATCAAAAGCAAGCAACAGTGGTGCTTTAATGGCGATATTAAGTTTTCCTGTGATTATTCCATTGCTTATGGTGCTGATAAAATTTTCAAAAAATGCAATGGACGGCTTGGACCGAAGCGTGAGCTTAAATGAAATTGGCGTACTGGCTGCCATTAACTTAATCGTTGTAACGGTATCTCTGCTTCTTTTTCCTTTTTTATGGAAGGAATGATAGTCTCGCAAACTTATATGTTGTAAAAAGCATATATAGACGCTAGACTCGCGCCTGCGGCAAGTAGAACTATAATTGAATCTCTAAAACCCCGGACAATAAATTTAGCTTCATTAGCTATAGATGTTTTTTTCATCATTCTGCGTTTTATTAAATAACCAAAAAATGGCCTTCAAGTTTCAGAATAATGGAAATCTAATAATCAGACTGGTGAGCGTTTTATTTTTCTACAATGCCAACCCTGGCGAAAACCCTGAATCGAATTTTCTTATTTTCATTCCCGGCCCAAAATGGACTTAATTGAATTCTAAATTCATCTATTGGATTTACACCATTTGCTTCAATGAAATTTTGAACGGAGGACCATGAGTTTAAGTATCCAAGTAATTGTTCAAAATCCCAGTTCACAACAATCTCGAACTTTGGCACTTCAAACTCCTTAAATGGGAACGCGATAGACTCATATTCATCCTCAATAAGTTTACGCTCCACATCCCAGTATGTATTTAATGTTTCGCTGTACAGTTTGTCGATGATCCGGTCAATTTCTGACGAAATCCTTAAAAGATTATATCCCCAGATCGCTACAACCGCATTCGGCTTAGCCACTCTTTGAGCTTCTTTAAAAAAGCTATCCATATCAAACCAATGAACAGCCTGTGCCGCGGTAATCAAATCAATGCTGTTATCGGCAAAATCAGTTTCTTCGGCTCGGCTTAAAGAATAGATTATATTATCTCTGATACTTGCTTCCTTTAACTGATTTCCACTGATATCCGTGGCATAAACCTTTTTGAATTTTTCAGAAAGTTCAACGGCAACTTGTCCATTTCCCGTACCGCAATCCCAGGCGGCATCGAAATTCTGAACTTTGCTATATAAAAAGCCATATAATAATGCGGGATAATGAGGTCTGAATTTTTGATACTGTTTAGCTTGAGCGGAAAATTTATCCTTGCTTTTTTTCACGATGTATGTCAGTTTGATCACACCAAAGTTAATATATATTAAGGTCGGATTAAATGATATGATATTTCATTTTGATGCACGGTCGCTGTTTTTTACATTTGGGCATTAATTAAAGAAATATGAAAGAAAACTGGTGGAAATTACTTGCCTCAGTTTTAGTGCTCTACTCTTTGGTAGCGGGGTTGCTGATAGACGTTCCTGCATTACCAATTTTACACGAAACTATTCGAAATCTGTTTTATCACGTTCCGATGTGGTTCTCAATGATTTTGCTGTACCTTATCTCGGTAATTTATAGCATTAAATATTTAGGATCTGGCAAAACCAATCACGATTTAATAGCGGTAGAGAGTGTAAATACTGGTGTGCTGTTTTGCATTTTAGGCTTAGGCTCCGGAATGCTTTGGGCTAATATTACCTGGGGAGAGCCATGGCCTAACGATCCAAAATTAAACGGCGCCGCTATATCGACTTTAATGTATATGGCTTACCTGGTGCTTAGAAATTCGATTGATGAAGAACAAAAACGGGCCAAAATATCCGCGGTTTATAACATATTCGCATTCCCTGTAATGATTGTACTGTTATTCATTTTACCACGTATGACAGACTCTCTGCATCCCGGGAACGGAGGAAACCCCGGCTTTTCGGGCTATGATCTGGATGATAAAATGAAACTTGTATTTCGTCCGGCAGTATTAGGCTGGATGCTTGTTGGCACCTGGATTATGACAATACGATATCGTATTCGCAAATTAGAAAACACACAAAACTCGAATTGATGAAAACATTACTTAGCATTTTTGCACTTCTATTATTATTTATCCAAACCCAGGCACAAGAGGTAGAAATGGCTACCGGCTTAAGAGGTTCTGGTAAGATATATGTAGTAGTAATTGTAATCAGCATTATCTTCCTTGGTCTTTTTGTTTATCTATTTTCTATTGACAGGCGTTTAAAAAAACTCGAGAAGAAAGATTAAAGCTTCTTAACCCCATCGGGAACTTTTTCTATCTTTTTTCGTTCAGGTTATAAATGCTTCTTGTTTTGTATTATGAGTATCGCTATACTTACCGCATTCAAACGAGATATAACCCTATATTATGGCGAAAGATATTATAAACCCTAATCCATCTGGCTTTTTTGATGACGTTTGTGCTTATTTTGACCATGCGGCACAATTTACAACACATTCCCCCGGACTACTGAATCAAATCAAAGCATGTAATAGTGTTTATCACTTCCGTTTTCCGATCAGAAAGGGTAATGCTGTGGAAGTGATTGATGGGTGGCGGGTAGAGCACTCAAATCATATGTCGCCAACAAAAGGGGGCATCCGCATTAGCGAAATCGTGAATCAGGATGAAGTGATGGCTTTATCGGCATTAATGACGTATAAATGTGCTATTGTAAATGTACCCTTTGGTGGTGCAAAAGGCGGGATTAGAATTAACCCCAAAAATTATTCTCTCGCCGAACTTGAAAATATAACCCGAAGGTATACTGTAGAATTAATTAAGAAAAACTTTATTGGTCCGGCCATTGATGTTCCTGCACCTGATTATGGTTCTGGTGAACGGGAAATGAGCTGGATAGCCGATACATATTTAACCATGAATCCGGGGCAGCTAGATGCTTTGGGTTGTGTAACTGGAAAACCTTTAGCACTCCATGGAATACACGGACGGAAAGAAGCGACTGGTCGAGGTGTCGCTATTGCAGTACGGGAATGTGTGAGTTTGGCTGAAGACATGCTGCCACTGGGACTGAGTACCGGTTTGGCAGGTAAACGTATTATCATTCAGGGTTTGGGTAATGTGGGCTATCATTCCGCAAAATATCTCATAGAATTTGGGGCTACAATTGTTGGTCTTTGTGAATATGAGGGGGCCATTTACAATGATAATGGTCTTGATTTGGAAGCTGTTATCGCCCATCGTAAAGAAACTGGATCAATATTAGGTTTTAACGGAGCAAAAGATTTTAAAAACTCTGCGGAAGGTTTAGAACAGGAATGCGACATATTGGTGCCGGCTGCATTAGAAAACCAACTTACATTAAGCAATATCCAGAATATTAAAGCTAAGATTATCGCTGAAGGTGCCAATGGGCCAACCTCACCTCAAGCTGCCGAAATATTTATTAAAAAAGGCGGGATAATTATTCCGGATATGTATTGCAATGCAGGCGGTGTAACTGTATCATACTTTGAGTGGCTAAAAAATCTTTCGCATGTAGCATTCGGCAGGATGGATAAACGCTATGAAGAAAATACCAGCTTGAACCTCATCAACCTGATGGAGAAAATGACAGGGGTTTCCTTGACTAAAGAACAAAAAAGTTTGGTCGTAAAAGGCCCTTCCGAACTTGAGTTAGTTAATTCAGGCTTAGAAGAAACAATGATCAGATCGTACCATGAGATACGGAATATAAAGCAAAGTAATCCTAAAATTAACGATCTGCGGACCGCTGCTTTTGTTGGCTCTATCGACAAAATAGCTGTATCCTATATGAATTTGGGTATCTGGCCGTAACCAATGTGAATTTATTTAGAATAATTCTTAATAAATATAGCGTTTGATAATAGTCTAATGAATGATTAAGGTTTTGTAATTTTGTGAATCCAATTTCGTTTAGAAAGAAAGTTTTAGAAATTCATGAAAAGGAGCTCAATCATTGGAATTATCATCATTGCAATTGCAATTGGTGCAATAATAAGCACATATGCGGATTCAAGCACTTACGGGACTTTTTCTGATGCGCAGGAAACAACCTCTGAATTGCATGTTGTAGGAAAGCTAGATAAAGAAAAAGAACTGACTTACAATCCTCAAAAAGACGCCAATTATTTTGCTTTCCATATGAAAGATAATAATGGCAAGGAGTGTAAAGTAGTTTTCAATGGCACTAAACCGCAGGATTTTGAGCGTTCAGAACAAATTGTTTTAACCGGTAAAATGGTGAACGGAGAATTTCATGCTTCGAAAATTCTTATGAAATGCCCGTCAAAATACAACAAAGACCAAATTGAAGTTCAAGAAGTAAATTCTGCTTCTTAATTAATCGTTTTACATGGATACACAATTTGCGGGTGAACACCTGCTTCCCGGTCACTTGGGCCAGTTCTTCATTATATTATCTTTCGGTACTGCACTCTTAGCCACGATCTCGTATTATTTTGCAACAATAAAAGATGTGCTCGATGATTCCTGGCAACGAATTGCACGTATTGCCTGCAGATTGAACTTTGTATCTGTCGTAGGTGTTGGCGCTTGCCTGTTTTACATTATCTACAACCATTATTTTGAATATCACTATGCCTGGGCTCATTCGTCCAAAACTTTACCAACCTATTATATAATTTCCTGCTTTTGGGAGGGACAGGAGGGAAGTTTCTGGCTATGGATGTTCTGGCAGTCGGTGTTATCCACCATTTTAATCTGGAAGGCAAAAAGCTGGGAAAATTCTGTAATGACAACGGTTATGTTGTCGCAAACTTTTATAGCCTCCATGCTTCTTGGCGTTGAGCTATTTGGAACCAGGATTGGCAGTTCTCCCTTCATTCTTCTGCGCGATGCTATTGATGGACCCATCTTTTCACGACCCGATTATTTGACTTTGATTCCTGATGGCAATGGATTGAATCCCTTGTTGCAAAATTACTGGATGGTTATTCACCCTCCAACACTTTTCCTCGGCTTTGCTTCTATGATAGTGCCTTTTGCTTACGCAATTGCCGGTCTTTGGCAAAAACGTCATAAAGAATGGCCGACAGCAGCGCTTCCATGGGCTCTTTTTGCTGTTATGGTTTTAGGAACGGGAATTATAATGGGCGCATTCTGGGCCTATGAAGCACTTAATTTTGGCGGATTCTGGGCATGGGATCCTGTCGAAAATGCCTCCATCATACCATGGCTGATGCTTATTGCGGCTGTCCACGTAATTTTAGCCTACAAAAGTTCCGGACATTCTTATTTCACTGCTACATTCTTAACAATTATAAGTTTTGTACTGGTTTTATATGCTTCATTTTTAACAAGAAGCGGCATTCTAGGAGAAACATCGGTTCACGCCTTTACTGATCTTGGTATGTTTGGTCATTTACTTTTATATCTGGCAGTTTTTGCAGTGATTCCCATTGTTCTGATTGTTGTAAGATGGAAGGGAATGCCGATAACCCAAAAAGATGAAGAAACCTATTCCAGGGAGTTCTGGCTGTTTATTGGAGCTCTGGTTTTAACGGTATCATGTATACAAGTAATCGGAACAACATCAATACCGGTTTTTAATGCAGTTTTTGGAACGAAAGTAGCCCCACCTCCGGATGTAATTCAGCACTATAATAAATGGCAGGTCCCCTTCGCGGTAATCGTCGCAATTATTTCGGGTTTCACGCAATTTTTAAAGTATCGCAATACCGATATAAAAAAGTTTTGGAAGAAGGTTTTAATTTCCGTAATAGTCGCTGCTGTTATAACGGCAGGCTTTGTCTACATAGCCAAAGTTTACGCAAATTTGATGTACATCTTATTGACCTTTGCCGGGACGTTCTCAATTGTTGCGAATTTTGATATTCTACTTGATGCGTTAAAAGGCAAGTGGAAACTTGCAGGATCATCGGTTGCTCACATTGGTTTTGCTCTACTGCTTATCGGAGCCTTGGTTTCCGCCGCTACAAGCGACGTGGTTTCTGTCAACAGCACAGGATCAATTGCAGTAGAAGGATTTGATAAGGTTGAAAAACCCCGCGAAAACTTAATGCTTTATCAGGGCGAGCCAATGAAGATGGATAAGTATACCATAACTTATGTTGGCGATTCTGTGAAGGGTCCAAATGTTTACTATAAGGTTAATTATAAAGCTATTGATCAAAAGTCGGGAAAAATTGAAGAGGAGTTTAACCTTTTTCCCAATGCACAGCAAAATCCTAAAATGGGTTTGATCGCTTCGCCTGATACCCGTCATTATTTAACCTATGATATCTATACTCATGCTACTGCCGCTCCTCCAATAGAAGACAAACACGAAGCACATGAAGGACATTCAGATGAAGAAGAATATGATAACCCCATAATTAAAGAGGTTTCGCCCGGTGATACTGTCGGCTACTCCAATGGAACGATCGTTGTAAAATCTGTTAACCGAAATGCTACTATTGAGAAAATTCCATTAACAGCAAATGATATGGCAGTAGGGATGGAGCTTGAGGTAATAACGAAAGGAAAAACCTACACTGTCCAACCCCTGTATCTGATAAAAAATGGAAACAAGTTTGATTTCGGAAAAACTATTGACGAAGCAGGTTTAAAATTCCGTTTCTCAAATATTTATCCTGAAAAAGATAAACTAGAGCTAATGATCTATCAGAAACCATTGGCTCCTAAAAAATGGATAGTGCTTAAAGCTATCAAATTTCCATTTATCAATCTATTATGGGGTGGCACAATCATCATGGTTATCGGATTTCTACTTTCAATTTTCCGCAGACAAAAAGAGCTTAAGCGAGGCTAGCTGATGAAGATAGTGTTGCTTGGAAGTGGAAATGTGGCCACACATCTTGGTAAAGCATTAAAAGAAGGTGGTCACAAAATCGTGCAAGTTTGGAGCAGAACCTTTGCGCATGCTCAAGCTCTTGGCGAAAAACTTCAATGTGATTTTACCATTCATTTATCAGCAATAAGTGAGAGAGCTGATATCTACATTATAGCTGTAAGCGACGACGTAATTAATGAAATTGCGAGCAACTTTCCTTTTCAAGATAAAATGCTGGTTCATACATCAGGAACCACGAGCTTAGATATTCCGGGAATATCCGGAGTTTTTTATCCTTTGCAGACCTTTTCTAAACAAAAAGAGCTTGAATTTTCTAAAATTCCTATTGCTATAGAAGCACGGAATTCGGCACTTGCCGAACAGTTAAGTTCTCTGGCAATGTCGATATCGTCTAAGGTGGTGTACATGGATTCCGAACAGCGAAAAGCCTTACATATTGCGGCTGTTTTTGCTTGTAATTTCAGTAATCATTTGTACGCTATTGCTGATAAGATACTTTCTGACAATGGATTAGAATTCGATCTGATAAAACCACTGATTATGGAAACAGCTGAGAAAGTTCAACACAATTCTCCGGTTTCTGTGCAAACCGGACCGGCCGTCCGAAGAGATCAAACAACCCTGGATAAGCACCTGGATTTCTTGACCAACGTGCCATCTTTAAAAGAATTATATGAGCAATTAAGTCAAAGCATTATCAATTTCGATCAAAAAGTCTGATGCCTGCTCATTTTTATTAATTTTGCGCCAATGGATCTTTACAAAATCAAAATAAACTTTGAAGAACAAGGCCTTGAGTCTATTGAGCTACCTATCGCAGAAGGCGAATCAGTACTTGACGTTTGCCTCGACAATGGAATAGAGCTTCAACACAACTGTGGCGGCGTTTGCGGTTGCAGTACCTGCCATGTTTATGTAAATAAAGGAATGGATAGCCTTGAGGAAATCTCTGATAAAGAAGAAGATTTTATCGACCGGGCGGTTAATCCTCGTATAAATTCGCGCTTAGGCTGCCAGTGTGTTGTGATTGATGGCGATATTGAAGTTACATTACCAGACCAAAACCAGTTTTTAGGACATTAATATTCATATATGAATCAAAATAAATTCGCATTACCCATACATTGGAAAGATCATGAAGACATTGCAATGGGACTTTACGAGAAGTTTGGTGATGATTTCAACGAGTCGAAAATCTATAGAATTCGCTTTACCGAATTAATGGATTGGGTTCTCAGTCTTCCAAATTTTGCAGATACCCGCGAAGAATGTAATGAAGGACACCTGGAGCAAATTCAGTCGGCCTGGGTGTATGAATGGAGAGATAACCAGGATTAATGTGCAAATTCTTTGTAAAGCGCTTTATTAATGTGCAGATGTGCAGATTTTTTAGGAAGAGCTTTACTGATGTGAAGATGTTAGCCTTGCAGGAATAAATTTTATATGCACATCGGTTCAATTTGCATATTTACACATTAATTTCATTTGCACATTTAAACCATGTTTCTTAGCAAATTAAAAACCATAAAAGCTTTTGTTCTGGATATCGATGGTGTTCTGACGGACGCCACCATACACGTAACGGTATCTGGCGAACAATTACGTCGCTTTAATGTACGTGATGGATACGCTATGCAACTGGCTGTGAAAAAGGGTTATTTAATTTGTGTCATTTCAGGGGGGAAGTCTCAAAGTGTTATTCTTCGATTAAAAGGATTGGGAATAACAGAAGTACACTTAGGTATTACAAATAAGCTTGAAGTGTATAATAAATTCCTTCATCAGCATCAGCTCAATCAACATGAGGTGATTTATATGGGTGATGATATTCCGGATATTCCGGTGATGAAAATTGCCGGAGCCAGTGCTTGTCCCTCTGATGCCGTAGAGGAAGTAAAAGAGATATCAGATTATATCTCAGCCAAAAACGGGGGAGATGGTTGTGTTCGCGATCTCATTGAAAAAGTATTAAAAGTTCAGGATAATTGGTTCGATATTAATCCTACGGCGCAGGAAGACAGTATTCCATCAATATAATTTCTCCGGATGAACGTCAACTTTCCAACAATTATTCTTGCATCAAAATCTCCGCGCAGACAAGAGCTTCTCACCCTTATGAACGTTGATTTTCGGGTGGTTTTGAAAGATGTGGATGAATCTTATCCTGAAGGCTTAAGTCCTGCAGAAGTTGCGGTTTACATCGCCGAGATGAAAGCTAAAGCTTTTGATGAATCTTTAAATGAAAATGAACTTGTCCTTACTGCTGATACCATAGTTTGCGTCGAAGATCAAATTTTAGGCAAACCAAACGACGAAGCTCATGCGTTCGAGATGCTAAGTCTTTTATCAGGCAAAAAGCATGAAGTTATAACAGGGGTAGCATTTCTTCAAAATCATCGGCTGCATTCTTTTTTTGAGCTTACTGAAGTTTATTTCAGGCCGCTTAGCGCTGATCAGATTAACTATTATATTCAAACATATAAACCTTACGACAAAGCCGGTTCATACGGAATTCAGGAATGGGCAGGGTTAGTGGCAATAGAAAAAATTGAAGGTTCTTACACGAATGTTGTGGGACTTCCCACTCACAGAGTGTATGAAGAACTTTTAAAATTCTCCTTAGGATTTTAATTTTTTTTCAGTTTACTTCAGCAGAAGGCCCTCTTTCAATGCATACACACTCAATTTAGCTGATTCAATGTTTAATTTATCGATAATGTATTTGGTGAGAAGGGATGCTACCACAATCATATCTTTCCTGACGGATAAAATAGCGTCATTCGTCAAACGCTCCTGATGTGTTGAGCTGAGTATATCTTCGATTATTAAGTTCAATTGATTGAGATCGAACTCAAATGACTTATTAGTGTCAATCGGCATACTCTTAGATTTCACCTGGCAAAGGGCAGCGAAAGTTTCAAATGCACCGGCTGAGCCGATAAGAACCTTTGGCTTATATTTTAATGAGAAACTAAATAAATCTGTAAGTACACTATCAAGATGTGTAATGATGACTTTTTTATCATCATTTGAGATCGGATCTGAATGATGAAACATGGCCATTAACTTTGCTGCGCCTATGGGATAGCTTTTTTTCCATACAATACCTTGTCCATTGGCAAAAATAAACTCCACACTTCCTCCGCCAATATCCATAATTACAGAGTTATCATCTAAATGAATTGCTTGCCGAACACCCTGATAAATTAAATCCGCTTCCCTTTCTCCATCAATAATTTCAATTTGTATTCCGGTTTTATTTTTAACCTGTTGGATAAAATCAGGGCCATTAAGCGCAGTTCGAAAAGCTGCGGTCCCTACCGCTTTTATGATATCGACCTTGTGTTCCAGAATGATCGAGCTAAACTCGGACAGCGCTTTCAATCCCCTTTGAAAGGCAGCTTCAGTAATTTTTCCGCTGTTAATTCCCCCTTCACCGATCTTTACATGTTTCTGATCGGCCAAAACAATTTGTTGAATCAACCCCTGATCGATGTCAGCAATTATTAAATGAAAAGTATTAGTGCCCAAATCGAGGGCAGCAATGCGTTGAGACATGACATTATTCTTTGTACATAAACCATTTAATCAACTCTCTGTAGCTGGTTTTTTTGCCATACATTAAAATGCCTACCCGATAGATTCGTGCTGCTATCCAGGTGGTGAAAATAAAACCGGCAACTAAAATGGTGACAGACAGATATAATTCCCATTCGGGCACGCCAAACGGAACTCGAACCATCATAGCAATAGGAGAGGTGAACGGAATCATGCTAAGCCAGAATGACAAGGAGCTGCCAGGGTTATTCACAATAAAACTAAAAGCCATTATGTAAGTAAATAATAAAGGTAATGTTATCGGGAACATAAACTGCTGGGTTTCGGTTTCGTTATCCACTGCTGAACCAACTGCCGCAAATAAAGCACTGTAAAGCAGATAACCTCCCAAAAAGTATATTAAAAAAGTAACCAATATATAGCCGACAGGTATTGTCTGTATTGCAGTCAAAATAGTAGGTGGTAATATTTCAGCGCTTGTGAACTTAGTGGCCAGAACTGATAATATTATCCAGAGTAAGAACTGTGTTAAGCCAACCATCCCAATTCCTACAATCTTTCCCATCATTAATTGAAATGGTTTCACAGATGATATAATTACTTCAACTATCCGGCTGGTTTTTTCTTCGATAACGCCACGCATTACTTGGGCACCATAGATGAAAAGACTTAAATAAATTAAAATTGCCGCCGAAAAACTTATCGCATAAGCCGCCGAAGCATCACTTTCCTTTTCGCCTTCATCTGTAAGCTCTTTGTATTCGATAGAAACATTCGGCTTTATACTCTCAAGTGTTTCAATGTCTATTCCGGCATCCTTTAATTGTTTATAGCGAAGTATATTATTTATCTGATTTCCTATTTCACTCATAACGAACATAGGGGCCTTTTTTTCGGATACGAGCTGTACTTTGCCATTTTGTTCAACGTTTTGCGGGATATACAGCACAAAAGTCGCGTTAGCTCGGGCAGTGTTCTTCGCTTCTTTCAAACTTTCCGAACTTGAAGAGAAGACCAGTCCTTTACTGTTTTTGAATTCCTTGCTAAAAATCCCACTATCATCCACTACACTCACCTCTGTCACAGAGTCTCCACCGGTCTGGGTGAGATAAGCTACCAAACCTGTCATCCCTAAAAATAGAAGTGGAACCAAGAAGGTCATTAAAAGGAAGCTTTTCTTTTTAACACGGCTCAGATATTCTCGCTTTATGATGAGTAAGGTCTTACGCATGATGAATACCCTTTACTTGTTGAATGAAAATATCATTAATTGTCGGAATTACTTCTCTGATCTGGTGTATTTCGACCAGCGGAATTAAATATTGCAGTGTATCATTGACACTTATATTTTCCTTTAATTGTAGGGTTACTTCACTGGTATCTTCTAAATTTCTTCTATCTAGTACGTTAAAAAGATTAGTGCCCAAAGAGGTTAGCTCTTCACCGCGGTATTCAATACAATATATATTACTTCGGTATGAGTTTTTGATATCCTTTAAGCTGCCATCGAGAATTTTCTTTGCTTTATTTATCAGAGCGATGCTATCGCAAAGTTGCTCGACAGATTCCATGCGGTGAGTTGAGAATATAATCGTTGCTCCTTGCTTATTTAATTCAAGGATCTCATTTTTTATAACTTCTGCATTGATTGGATCAAATCCTGAAAAGGGCTCGTCTAATATTATCAGTTCTGGTTTATGAATCACGGTTGCCACAAATTGAACTTTCTGCTGCATTCCCTTACTAAGATCTTCGACTTTCTTTTTCCACCAGTCCTGCATCTCCATTTTCGCAAACCAATAGTTACAACGGGCCAGAGCATCCTTTTTACTAAGACCCTTTAATTGAGCCAGATAAATCATTTGCTCTCCGATCTGCATTTTCTTGTACAGCCCACGTTCTTCAGGTAAATACCCTATGATATTAATGTGGGATGGATTTAGGCGAACACCATTAATGTAAATAGTACCTTCATCCGGAGCTGTAATCTGATTAATAATTCGAATCAGGGATGTTTTCCCCGCACCATTTGGACCTAATAAACCAAATATGCTTCCTCTTTTAACTTCAAGACTTACATGATCAAGAGCTCTGTGGCCAGCATACTGCTTTACAATATTTTCGATTTTCAGCATAGTTGAATAGCTCGGGAGAATACAGCATGGAACGTTTTCGTCAAGAAGATAGGGTATGAAGTAAAGTTGTAATATCCGATGGTTTTAATGGTTTCACCAGAAATGTATACACATTCGGAAAATTATAAGATTCTCCATGATCATCGGCACTGGTTGACGAGGTGAGAATAATAACTTTATGATCCAGATCTCTTTTTTGCATCTTATCTAGAAATTGCCATCCATCCATCAACGGCATGTTCAAATCAAGGAAGATGAAATCAGGATTTAGCTCCGTTATTAATTCTAAGCCGCGAACAGGATCATTACACTCATACACAGTTGTTTCCGGAGACACCTGATTGATTAATTTTCTGACAATAAAAGTAGATATTTCTATATCATCAATTACGAGAACGGTATTCATTGTGATTTGAAAGGTTTTAGAATTTAAGAATCTAAGGTAATTTTTTTATTGAAAATAAGTAATAGGGAGCAGCGATTTTATTTTTAGTTTCGCCAAATATCAAACAGATCACACCATAATTTTGCATGAAAAAGAAAATTGCGTTAGTAACAGGAGGATTTACAGGCGAATCGGTTATATCACTGAAAAGTGCTGAAGTTATTGATAGAAATTTAGACCGGGAAAAGTTTGACGTTTTCAAAGTGATTATTACACCGGAAAGCTGGTTTTACGAACAAGGCGGGGCTATGTATGAAATTGACAGGAATGATTTTTCATTAAATGTTCAAGGTCAAAAAATCCTTTTTGATTGCATTTTCATCGGTTTACATGGCTCGCCTGGCGAGGATGGCAAACTTCAGGGTTATTTTGATATGCTTGGCCTCTCATACACAACATGTGATGCTTTAACCTCTGCCATAACAATGAATAAAGGTTATACTAAAGCTATTGTTAATGGTGTAAAAGATTTAAATATCGCACGCTCGGTGCAACTGTTTTCTAACACCTCAGAAACATCAACCGAAATATTGGCAGAACTCAATTTGCCACTGTTTGTAAAGCCCAATAATGGTGGAAGCAGCATTGGCATGAGTAAAGTAAAATCGGCCGGCGAACTGCCGGAAGCTTTAGAAAAAGCATTCAAGGAGGATACTCAGGTTTTGGTGGAAGAATATATCAAGGGCAGAGAATTCACTATCGGCGTATATAAAGGATATGATGGGATTAAAGTTCTTCCTGCAACAGAAATTGTTACTTCCAAAGAGTTTTTCGACTTTGAAGCTAAATATACAAGCGGAGTAACAGAAGAAATTACGCCGGGCAGAATGTCTGACGAGGAGAAACACAGAGTGGAAACAGTTGTACAGGAGACTTACAGAAAATTAAACTGCAGGGGTGTAGTACGGATCGATTACATTCTTGAGGAAACAAGCGGCAAATTCTTTTTTATAGAGGTGAACACGGTGCCCGGACAAACCGAAAATAGCATTATTCCACAACAGGTAAGAGCAATAGGCAGAACGATTAAAGATTTTTACACCGAGTTGATTGAAGTTGCCATTAAATAGAACTTCACTAGTGGTCAGTTCATTGGTGAATTAAGGAAAAACAATCTGACTTTTTATACTAATGAACTGTCCACAAAGAAACTAATAGACTAAATAGAATACTTCTCAATCATTTCTTCGGTAATTTTCATACCCCGCCCGGTTTTAATGTCAATCAGAACATAGTCAAACCAGCCGTCGCTGCATATTTTGCCTGTTTTTAAACTTGAAATTTCAAATTTAACTTTGCTGCTTTTTTCATCCATTGAAATAATCCAGGTAGTTACAGTAAAACTCTCGCCGAGTGTCAAAGGTCTTTTAAACTCAACGTGGGCGGTTTTGACAACCCAACCGTATCCCATTTCCATGAAATCTTCCATTGACATACCATAACAAGTTTCCATCTGTTCATAACGGGCCGCCAATACGTAATCCAGATACTTGCTATTATGTACATGGTTAAACATATCGATATCATCGGGTCTGACTTTAAGTTCCGTAGTAAACTTGCTATATTCTTTATGCTTGTCCATTAAAGGTTATTCTCTAAAACTAAATCGAAAGATTTTTTTTGCCAAAATTAGTAATACTTTCAGTTTGAGCAATCTTCTATTGGGTAGCATTAAGTAAGGTATTAATTATTTTTTTAATCAATTACATTCGCTACCTTTGCAGCTAATTAACAAAATATTTAATCGCTTTAATATTATTCACGTAATGTATTTAAGTACAGAGTACAAGGCAGAAATTTTTGCCAAACACGGTAAAGGTGCAACTGATACTGGTTCTACCGAAGGTCAGGTAGCATTATTTACTTCTCGTATTGCTCATTTAACAGGGCATTTAAAGAAAAACAAAAAAGATTTTTCTACGCAATTAGCTCTTCAGAAACTAGTTGGTAAGCGTCGCGGTTTACTTGCTTATTTGTACAAGAAAGATATCAACAGGTATCGTGCTATCATCAAAGCTTTAGAGTTAAGAGATATTATTAAATAATCTTTTAAAAAAAGTTTAAAAGCCATCCTATAAGGGTGGCTTTTTTTTTAACTTCGCCAATAAAATTTTTTAATAAATTTCGATGCGTTATTAAAGAGGAAAAGCGCATCATTACTGAAAACAAATGAGTTATAACTTAATTAAAAAATCTTTCGATTTGGGCGATGGCCGTATAATCGAAATCGAAACCGGTAAGCTTGCCAAACAAGCTGATGGTTCTGTAGTAGTTAAAATGGGTGATACCATGTTGCTGGCTACTGTTGTGTCATCAAAAGAAGCTAAAGAAGGCATTGATTTTCTTCCTTTATCTGTTGATTACCAGGAAAAATATGCTGCCGCAGGACGTATCCCAGGAGGATTCCTTCGTCGCGAAGCTCGTTTATCTGATTACGAAGTTTTAATTTCCCGTTTGGTGGATCGTGCTTTGCGCCCGATGTTCCCCGAAGATTATCATGCAGATACACAAGTGATGATTTCACTAATCTCTGCTGATAGAAATATAATGCCTGATGCTTTGGCTGGTTTAGCTGCTTCGGCTGCTCTTGCAGTATCAGATATTCCGTTTAACGGACCTATTTCTGAAGTACGTGTTGCTAAAATTGACGGAAAGCTGGTGATTAATCCATACTTGAGCGATTTAGAGCGTGCAACTTTAGAATTTATCGTAGCTGGTTCTGAAAATGATATCGGTATGGTTGAAGGCGAGTGTAGCGAGATTGATGAAGAAGAAATGATCGAGGCAATTGAATTCGCTCATAAAGCCATCAAAATCCAGGTTGCGGTTCAAAAAGAATTAATGGCTGAGGCTGGTAAAACAGTTAAACGTACTTATTCGCACGAGCATAGCAATCCGGCATTAAGAGAGCAGGTTTTTGCAGCTACTTATCAGCAGGTTTATGATGTAGCGAAATCGGGTTCTTCGAAACATGATCGCACTGATAGCTTTAAGCTTATCCAGGATACATTCATTATTTCTTTAGGAGAAGAAATAGATGATATCACCAAAGGTCTTGCTAAGAAATATTTCCATGATGTTCAATACGATGCTATTCGTAACTTAATTCTTGATGAAGGAATTCGTTTAGATGGCCGTGACGTACGTACTGTACGCCCAATCTGGAGTGAAATAGGTTATTTACCAGCAGCTCATGGTTCCGCTGTATTTACCCGTGGAGAAACCCAATCATTAACTACTGTTACATTAGGTACTAAACTTGATGAGCAGATGATTGATGGAGCTTTCTTTAACGGATATCAAAAATTCATTTTACATTATAATTTCCCGGGTTTCTCAACTGGCGAAGTTCGTCCGAACAGGGGAGCTGGCCGTCGCGAAATCGGTCACGGAAATTTAGCCCTTCGTTCTTTGAAAAAAGTAATGCCAGGAGAAGAGGAAAATCCATACACAGTACGTATTGTATCTGATATCTTAGAATCAAATGGTTCTTCGTCAATGGCTACGGTTTGTGCAGGTACATTAGCATTAATGGATGCAGGTGTAAAATTAAAAGCTCCTGTTTCTGGTATTGCCATGGGATTAATCACTGACGAAAAGACCGGAAAATACGCTGTATTATCTGATATTCTGGGTGATGAAGATCATTTGGGAGATATGGACTTTAAAGTTACAGGTACTGAAAAAGGTATTGTGGCTTGTCAGATGGACTTAAAAATCAACGGGTTAAAATGGGAAGTATTAAGAGATGCTTTACATCAGGCTAAAGAAGGTCGCCTTCATATCTTAAATGAAATGAAGAAAACGATTTCTGAACCTCGCGCAGAGTTGAAACCACATGCTCCTCGTTTAGAGATGCTTAGAATTGATAAAGAATTCATTGGTGCCGTTATCGGTCCAGGTGGAAAAGTTATCCAGGAAATGCAACGCGAAACTGGCGCAACTATCACTATTGAAGAAAAAGACAATCAAGGTGTGATAAGTATTTTTGCTCCGGGTAAGGATGCAATTGATGCTGCCGTTAAGCGTATCAAAAATATTGTAGCTAAACCTGAAGTTGGAGAAATCTATGAAGGTAAAGTGAAATCAATTATGCCTTTCGGAGCATTTGTTGAAATCATGCCGGGTAAAGATGGTTTATTGCATATTTCTGAAATTGATTGGAAACGTTACGAATCAATGGAAGGTGTTTTCAATGTTGGTGACGAAGTTAGAGTGAAACTGCTTGAAGTTGATAAACAAGGTAAACTTAAATTATCAAGAAAGGCACTTATTCCTCGTCCTCCAAAACCGGAAGAAAAAAAACCTGAAGGTTCTGCACCTACAACATAAAACAAAAAGCCTCGGTAAACCCGGGGCTTTGTTTTTATTATCACTTCGGATTTTTTAAAGTGCCAGTACTTATTCAGGTTTCAAAAAAGGTAAAATTGTATCAAACAAAAATAGCTTCCCGACGGTTTGCGATTTTTTTATACAATTTATTGAATTTCTATGAATTAGATATTATTTTTACTTATTTTGTGTTAAATTTATAAATACTACAAAAATGCTACAGAAAACATTCGTAAAATCTAAAGGCGCATATAAAGTAAAATTTACTTTAAAGCCTGATCACGCAGAGAAAGTTGAATTGCTTGGACTAAATAGCGATTGGGAAACTCCGATTCAATTAATTAAGAAAAAAGACGGTTCGTTTTCTACCGAAGTAGCTTTACCTAAGGATACAAAACATGAATTTAAATACCGTGTAAATAATACAGAATGGCTAACCGAGGAGGATGCCGACGCACAGCAGCCAAATGAGTTTGGTAGCACCAATAGCGTGCTTGTTCTTTAAGAATCCCTAAAAATTAGATTGCAATCTTTTCAGGCTTTTCTATTCTTACGAATGGAAAAGCTTTTTTTTTGAAAAGAAGTTGACATCATATGTTTTAATTTGTTTTTATATACTTTTAAGGCAATGGACACACAAAAATTAAATGCTGCTTTTAAATTATTCGACGCCTATAACAGCAAGGATCCGAAACAGTACAAATGTAACGGGGCAATTTTCCCTCAGGAACTTTTTTTCGCTGTTCACGTTTATGAATGGGTTAAGAAGCTCGATCCCGATGCAAGCGAGCCATTATTGCTTGCATCGCGTTGCCAGCATATTGGCCGGTGGGAGGTGCCAAGGGAATCATATCCTGCAGGAAAAGCCGGATATTTAAATTGGCGAAGTAATCTCGCAAAATATCATGCAGAAAAGGCATCGCATATACTTAATGATGTAGGATACGACTCCGGAACAATTCAGCGAGTGCAGCAAATCGTGCTTAAGCAACAGATAAAAATTGATCCTGAGGTTCAAACAATGGAAAACGCTTTGTGTCTGGTTTTTCTTCAGTTTGAATATGAGGACTTTATAAAGAAACATGACGATCAAAAACTCATCCGCATTCTTCAGAAATCATGGGGAAAAATGAGCGAGCCAGGAAGGAATGCTGCCTTAACTCTGAGTTTCTCTGAAAAGGGTACTGAATTAATAAACAGGGCACTAGCCTGAGTCGTTCGCTTTCAAAAAGCTAATGCTGATTACCGGTATTTAACCCGCAAAGCTGTATATTTGACGCCATGAATCACCTGATAGCTCCTTCTGTTTTAGCCGCCGACTTTGCTAATTTAAAACACGATATCGACATGATAAATGCAAGTGAAGCCGATTGGTTTCACATCGATATTATGGATGGGGTTTTTGTTCCCAATATATCTTTTGGTTTTCCGGTTCTGGATGCGATAGCGCGACATGCTAAAAAGCCTTTGGACGTTCATTTAATGATCGTAGACCCTGATCGTTACCTTGAGCAATGTAAAAAAGCAGGAGCAGCAACAATAACGGTTCATTATGAGGCTTGTACCCATTTACATCGCACAATCCAAGCAATCAAGAGCCTTGGTTGCATTGCGGGTGTTGCACTTAATCCACACACACCTGTTAGCGTGCTTGAAGATATTATAGAAGATGTAGATATGGTGCTACTGATGTCGGTTAATCCAGGCTTTGGTGCACAAAAATTCATACCCAATACATATCGTAAAATACGCGCTCTAAAAGCGATGGCGGCCGGCAGAAATGACGGTCTTTATATCGAAATTGATGGTGGTGTGAATCTGAGCAACTCTGCCGAATTATTAAAAGCTGGCGCAAATGTTTTGGTTGCAGGAAATTTTGTTTTTACAGCTTCAAATCCCCAACAGGTTGTCTCTCAATTAAAGCAAACTAAAGGCCACACCTTACAAGCCTGATTGGATGAGGTTTATAGTACTATTTAATTTACTTCTCTTAAATATGTTTGCTTTTGCTCAAACTGTAACTGTCAGTGGCAAAGTGCAAAATCAACAAGGGCATGCGCTTGAGGGGGTTAATATAAACGTACTTAATTCTGATAAAAGCGGGAAAAGCGGGAAAGATGGTACTTATACTTTACACATTGTTTCTTCATCTCCGGAATTAAAAATATCTTTCAGGTACTCGGGATTTATAACCCAAGTTATTTCGGTAAGGACCAGCATACGAAATATAAAAAAAGATATAGTTTTAGTTTCTGAAATAACACAGCTGGATACTGTTACTATAAAATCACAAAAAAACGAATTTGGAAATCTTCGCAGTATAGATGCAGGATTAATCAAAAATATCCCGGCGGTATCAGGAAATTTTGAATCGCTGCTAAAGACGCTACCCGGAGTTTCCTCTAATAATGAGTTAAGTTCTCAATACTCGGTAAGAGGCGGCAACTTTGACGAAAACTTGATTTATGTGAATGATATAGAAATATTTCGTCCACTATTGGTGCGTAACGGGCAGCAGGAAGGTTTAAGTTTTATTAATCCTGAATTAGTTTCAACAGCAAGTTTTTCTGCCGGAGGCTTTGAAGCAAAATATGGCGATAAACTTTCATCCGTATTAGATGTCCGTTATAGCAGACCTGATAGTACACAACTTATTGCCTCTGCGGGCTTGCTCGGGCTTTCGGCCACTTTAAAACAGCCTCTGGGAAAGGGTTTCTTTCTTGCGGGAATCCGTGAAAAAACAAATCAAAGTATTTTGCGCTCACAGCCTGTGGTCGGCAGCTACCAGCCTCAATTTTATGATTTTCAAGCCCTTTATTCGGTAAATGTAAATAATAACTTTAGTTTGTCGGTTTTTGGAGATTATAACTTGAGCAAATTTTCTTTAATACCTGAGAGCAGAGAAACAATTTTCGGAACCATCGACCAACAATACCGATTGAAAATAAATTATGAAGGACAGGAAAAAGACAGATATGAATCTCTGGCCGGAGCAGTAACCCTGACGTATAAGCCGCGCCAAAACGCATGGTTTAAATGGATAACAACAAGCTTTAATAATTCCGAGGAGGAAACTTTTGACGTAGAAGGAAGCTATATTTTCGATGAGGCCAATACCGATTATAGAGAGTTTGAGAATGTTAAAACGAATCGGGGAATCGGTGTAAATTATGATTACGCACGAAATCGTCTTAAATCCTATATATACAGCTCCGAAATCAGGTCTTATTTTCAAAAGCAACGATCTTTTTGGGAGGCTGGAATCAGATATCAGCATGATTTAGTTCATGATAATTTGAAGGAATATCATCTTATTGATTCTGCAGGATATACATTACCTCAGACTGATGGGGATTTAGTTCTTACAGATGTTGTTAATGCAGAAAATTCGGTCAAAACACATCGGTTTACAGCTTTTGTTCAAAATACTTTCCCTTTAACATCACAAATCACCATGTCGGCTGGTTTGCGCAGTAATTACAACTCTTATACCGACGATTTTTTGTGGAGTCCCAGAGTAAGCGCTGTTTATCATCCTTTAAAAGGAAGGCGTGTATGGCGTTTTTCTACAGGCGTTTATAATCAGCCGCCGTTTTACCGCGAGTTGAGAAACTTCAACGGAAGTTTAAATATGCAATCAAAAACGCAGCGCTCCATTCATTTCTTAGCTGCAACTGATTATTTGATCCAAAAGAAGGAAGGGAGTCCTTTGAAATTTACATCCGAAATTTATTTTAAAAAGTTGAATAATCTAATTCCATATAAAATTGAGGATTTAAGGATCCGATATTTTGCAGATCAACAGTCACACGGCTATGCAGCAGGGGCAGATTTTTCGATAAGTAAGGAGTTTGTTTCGGGATTGGAATCTTCTTTCAGACTTTCTTTTATGAAAACAGCTGAGGACATAGAAGGCGATTCATACCAGGTTAGAGACAAAGATGGCAACTCTTCTACAGTTTATCCTGGATATTTAAAACGACCAACTGATCAGAGGATAAATTTTTCAGCTTTTTTTCAAGATAAGTTATTTAATAGTCCTACTTATAAGGTTCATTTAACATTATTGTATGGTTCGGCACTCCCGGTGGGACCGCCTCAAACAGAACGATATCGGGATGAATTTAAAATTCCATCTTATAGACGAGTTGATATAGGTTTCTCAAAAGATTTCTTAGAAGGGGGGACGAAATTTAAATTAAAGCCTGTAAGCAAGTATTTTGAATCGTTTATCGCTTATGCTGAGGTATTTAATTTATTAAACATATATAACACTGTATCGTTTTTATGGATAAAAGATGTAAATAACAACCAGTTTGCAATCCCTAATTATTTAACATCCCGTCAGCTAAATATAAAATTCATTGCAAAAATCAAAAATTAAGATAGAAAAAGATATAAAAATTCTAAATTTGACACAATAAAACACTGACCCAAATGATATGTAACTTCGGCGCCGGCCCTTGTATTTTACCACAAGAAGTTTTTAAACAAGCTTCACAGGCCGTTTTAAATTTTAACGATACAGGATTATCTATCCTGGAGATTTCACACAGAGCTCCTGAGTTTGAGGCTGTTGTGGATGAATCCATTAGGCTGGTTAAAGAATTATTGAATGTTCCTGATGGCTATTCTATTTTGTTTTTACAAGGTGGAGCAAGTACTCAATTCTCTATGGTTCCAATGAATTTAATGGCAGAAGGACAATCTGCTGCTTACCTGGATTCGGGAGCATGGGCAAGTAAAGCAGCCAAAGAGGCTAAATTATTTGGTGAAGTAAAAATTGTAGCTTCATCAAAAGATGCCAATTATACTTTCATTCCTAAGGATTATGTAATCCCTGA
The DNA here is from genome assembly GCA_946480915.1 of uncultured Sphingobacteriaceae bacterium. The sequence goes on from CAMLLO010000020.1 coordinate 67,953, forward strand.
AGATGTTGCGTATTTCCATTTCACATCTAACAACACAATTTTTGGAACTGAGTTATTCGAGACTCCTAAAACCTCTGTTCCAATTGCATGTGACATGTCTTCAGACATTTTTAGCCGTGTGATTAATGTAGCTGATTTTGGTGTTATTTATGCCGGAGCTCAGAAAAATATGGGACCTGCGGGCGTAACATTAGTAATTATTAAAGATGAATTGATCGGAAAGTCTGGAAGGAAATTACCTTCCATGTTAGACTATAAAATTCATGCAGATAACAAATCACTTTACAATACACCTTCAGTATTTGCGATTTACGTTTCTATGCTTAATCTGCAATGGTTAAAATCTAAAGGTGGCGTTGCTGCTATAGAGCAAGAAAACATCGCGAAAGCAAATGCTTTATACGAGGAAATCGATCGCAACCCTTTATTCAGGGGTGCTTGTAAAGTTGAAGATCGTTCAAGAATGAATGTTTGTTTCGTAATGGAGAATCCTGAGTTGGAGAAACCGTTTTTGAAATTAGCAGAAGAACGTGGTATGGTTGGAATCAAAGGTCACCGCAGCGTTGGTGGTTTTAGAGCTTCAATTTATAATGCATTGCCAATAACTGCAATTCACAGGTTAATTGATGTAATGCAAGAGTTTGCTGAAACGGCCAGATAGTTTGAGCTAAATAAAATATTTAATACTAAACGTAATAATAATGATTAAAATTCTTGCCAATGATGGTATAGATCCGACAGGAAAAAGCATGCTGGAAGCTGCAGGTTTCTTTGTTGAGACCCAAAATATTCCTCAGGATCAATTACCAGAAGCTTTAAAAAATTTCGACGCAATAACTGTTCGTAGTGCTACTAAGGTTCGTAAAGATTTAATTGATAGTTGTCCTAATTTGCGACTTATAGGTCGTGGTGGGGTTGGAATGGATAATATTGACGTTGACTATGCGAGATCTCAGGGACGTGCGGTAGTTAACACACCTGCAGCTTCATCTCCATCGGTTGCTGAACTCGTTTTTGCTCACCTTTTTACAGGAGTTCGTTTTTTACACGACTCTAACCGTAAAATGCCTGTCGAAGGCGCTTCAAAATTCAATGATCTGAAAAAAGCATATGCTAAGGGTATTGAGTTAAAAGGCAAAAAAATCGGAATCATTGGTTTAGGACGTATCGGAAAAGAGACCGCAAAAATGGCTCTTGGCTTGGGTATGGAAGTTTTAGGCTATGATGTTTACGATTTTGAAACAGAAATTGAATTGAATCTGGCTGGTGGAGTAAGTGTAAAAGTGCCTGTTAAGAAAGTGAGTTTAGACGAACTTTTAGCAGAATCTGATTTCATTAGCTTGCATATTCCTTTTGTTGATAAAGCAATTCTTGGAAAAGAAGAATTCGAGAAAGTTAAAAAAGGCGTTGGTGTTGTAAATTGTGCCCGTGGTGGAGCAATTGATGAACTTGCTTTAATCGAAGCTTTAGATTCTGGCAAGGTTGGATTTGCCGGTTTAGATGTATTTGATAATGAGCCTACTCCTCGTCAGGAGATCTTGTCTCATCCAAAAATTTCTTTAACTCCTCATATCGGAGCAGCTACTAACGAAGCGCAAGAGCGCATCGGCGTTGAACTTGCAAGTCTTATTATTGAATATTTCAATAAATAAAACTTCTCGATATAATTTTAAGGTTGTCTGTGAGAATAGACAACCTTTTTTGTTTTAGACTAATATTTATTCCTGAGTATTATTGATCCATATCCGTCATCATGTTAAAGATTGCTTACGATAAGATTTATGCACATCCTTTACCCGAAGGGCATCGCTTCCCGATGATAAAGTATGAGTTAATTCCTGAGCAGCTATTGAGAGAAGGGTTAATTACATCTGAAAACCTTTTTTCGCCACAACCGGTAGATGAAAAAACTATTCTTCTGACACATGATGAGCTTTATTGGGAACACTTACAAGATCTTAGATTAACGGCGCAGGAGGAGAGGAGAACCGGATTTCCTCTGACGAGGCAACTGGTTGACCGGGAAATGCGCATTGCGCAGGGGACCATAGATGGATGTTTATTTGCCAAACAAAATGGTATTGCATTTAATGTTGCAGGTGGCACACATCATGCTGGGAGTAATTGGGGCGAAGGCTTTTGTCTTTTGAATGATCAAGCTATTGCAGCCAATTACCTTCTAAAAAACAGTTTGTCATCTTCCATTCTCATTATCGATTTAGATGTACATCAGGGTAATGGAACCGCTGAGATATTTCAGAACGAATCTCGTGTATTTACTTTCTCTATGCATGCGGAGAAAAACTTTCCTTTTAGAAAGGAAAAGTCGGATTTGGATGTCGGATTAAGTACGGGCGTGAAAGATGATGAGTATTTGAAGATTCTTAGTGATACATTGCCCGGCCTTTTTGAACTAACAAAACCTGATTTTGTATTTTATCTTGCAGGAGTGGATGTACTGGCTACCGATAAACTGGGTCACCTGGCTTTAACCAGGGAAGGCTGTAAAGAACGAGATCGAATAGTGTTTCAATTATGCAGAAGGTATGATACCCCGGTTCAGGTAAGCATGGGCGGAGGCTATTCTGAAAAGATTTATGATATTGTAGAAGCCCATTGCAATACCTTCAGGCTTGCAATGGATCTGTATTTTTGAGTTAGTAAAGTACTAACGCAAATTATTTGTACTTACACAAATAGGAAGCTTGGCTGTTTGCTTTTACCTTAAAGCTTGAGTTTGCAGGAACTTCAAATGATTGGGTATTTTTAAAACTTTTCCATTCAGTTTGCCCCGGCAAAAGAGCTATTAATTCGCCTTCTATCACTACCATAGTTTCGTGACTTGAAGTTCCAAACTCATATTCGCCTGGTTCGATTACGCCTATAGTAGATTTACCTTCTGTTGAATTGTATCCAAGAGATTTTACGGTTCCGTTAAAATATTCGTTTACGTCTATCATGTTATTGAATTTGCGACAAAAGTAATTTATTGAATTGGATCTTCTATAAACTGAGTTTTAATTTTTTCACTGTATATAGGTATCTTAAAAAAAGTAAGGCTGCCGAAACCAATAAGCCGAGTGTAAGTCCGTACCAGACACCATTTGCACCCATAGAGAATTTAATACCAAAAATATAAGCCAAAGGCAGCCCTATTACCCAATATGCAATAAATGTGATGATCGTAGGAACATTAACATCGCCGATGCCACGCAGAATACCTAGACCCACCACTTGCGCACCATCAAACAGTTGGAAAATCCCAGCAATGATTAGCAATTGTGAGGCAATCATAATTACAGTTTTATCGGTAGTATAAATTAGAGGGAGTAGATGATTCAGGCCTATGAAAAGACATGCTGTAAGTATCATGAAAACCAAGACTATATGATAGTTTGAATTTGCAGATAATCTCAATTCATCGAAATTTTTCCTACCAAAGCTGTTTCCTGTTTTTATAGTTGCGGCTGCAGCTATTCCGCTTGCCATCATATACGTTATTGCTGCAAGATTAATTGCCACCTGATGCGCAGCCTGGTTTGCAACTCCGATTGTGCCAATTATTATAGCTGCAACACCAAATGCACCTACTTCAAAAGCATATTGCATCGCCACAGGTCCGCCAATTTTTAAAATTTGAAACGAACGGACTTTGTTGATCCGCTTTAAAGCAAAGTTTTTCAAATAAGATTTAAAATGAGGTGATTTTACGATATAAAATGAAATGGTTATAGCCATCAAACAGCGGTCTATCAGCGTGCTCAGTCCAACTCCAATAACGCCCATAGGTTTAATTCCGAGCAAGCCTTTGACGAATATTATACCCAGGATAACATTGATTATATTTCCTACGATAGATATAACCATTGCCTGCCTCGTAAAGCCTAATCCTTCGGCAAATTGTTTAAATGTCATGAAAATCATTAAGGGAATGATAGAAACTCCCAAAACTCCCAAATAAGGTTTAGCTTCTGAAACAACGGCGGCTGATTGTTTTAAATGATCAATGGACAACAATAAGCCGAAATAGATGATCACGAACAAGCAAATTCCAGTAAGAGTATTAATAAACAAGCTGTTTGCCAGTAATTTTCCGCATTCCCGGTAATTTCTTTTTCCGTTTTCTTGTGCGATAAGAGGAGTGAGGCCATAGGAAATACCTATTCCGATAACCATCATTACAGTAAAAATACTGTTCACTAAGGATACTGCAGCCAAAGAAGTGGTTCCGGCAAAATGCCCCACTATTACACTGTCGGCCATATGGACGAGCGTATGTCCCAGCTGTGAAATTACAACAGGTATAGCCAGCAATAAATTACTTTTGTAATGAGGCTTATAAGTAGAGAACATTTAGTCAAAGATAGAAGATCTAAGCTGGCAGAATTATGGAAAGAATGGAATAAGTTATTATTTAAGAAGCTGTATAATATTCCTCTTTTTCGGTGGTATGAAGGCGTATAACTCCTGATAGAACTAAATTTACCAGGATCCTTTGAGCCCGCCTCCTGGAAAGGTTCAGGATCTTACCATATTCCTTAGAAGTGATCTTCTCATTTTCATCAAGATATTGAAGTAATGCTTTTTCTTTTGATGAATACTCAATAAATACTCCTTCTTCTTTAGCGCTCCCTTTTAATACATCAACAACAATCTTGCTGGCTAACAAACTTTTATCTTTCACCCGGATATACACCCACCATTTTTTATCATCACCGAGTGCATAGTGCGGCTTTGCATCACTTTCTTTTATGCCAACTACCAACACTATTTTGTTATCAAAATATACTTCTTCAAATACCGGTTCCAGTGCCGGACGGCAGAAAAAGTTTGCCGCCTTAGTAAGCATATACTTTTCTTCTTCTTCAGATTTGACGCCTTTAATCTCTCCATTATCGGCTACACCAACTAATAAGCGCCCCCCTTTATTGTTGGCAAAAGAGACCATAGTTTTAGCTATCTTCTCGCAGGATGTGATTGTTTTTTTAAAATCGACGTTAACACCTTCGCCTTCAAATATGAGTTGTTTTATATGGTAGGGTCTTAAAGAATTCATCTATAAAAATTTAAATAGCGGGGCCGATTTTCCGGATGTAAATCTCATTATGCACGATTGCATGAACGATACCCTGTTTATTAGTTATTCTAACGGGAAAAGTCTTGATAAATTTTCCGGCGGTATCAAGGGCATGTAAAGCTTCTGAAATATTTTCTTCTGTCAAATGTATGCTGAAATAGAGATTAGAAGTCCCCGGTTTAACATAATCAATATTCGCTTGTTTTAGCCACAATTGGGTTTTATATCCTTTTCTTTTCAGTATCTGATCAAATAGGATCACATAAAAAGGGTCTGCTGCGGAGAATATTGTGCCTCCAAAAATGGAGCCGTTATAATTCCGGTTTACCAGGCAATTAAAAATCTTCACCCGTGCACCTTTAAAATCAGTGTCGAATTTCTGAGTCCAGATACCTTGAAATAAAAATGGTGGATAAAGACGCATGGCCCATTTTAGAAGCCTTTCAGAAACAAGCATTAGCGAATATCTGATTTTTATTAAACAGTTTGATTTTTGTAAACAAATTAATTTCGGATTGCCTAAAGCTTCTTAATAGTAAATTGAACTACAACTAACTTGGAAACACGAGCCAGTCTACCAACTAATTAATCGGCCCGACGCAATCTGGCAGATTAATATTAATTTTCTCCTTTCTCAATTTTATTGTAGTTTCATCGGCTTAACCATAGCCGAAATGAATAAAAGTATTTCCTCAAAAAAAAATATCATCTTCCTGGTAATTGTAGCAGCATTAGGGTATTTCGTAGATATCTACGATCTGGTGCTTTTTTCCATTGTTAGGATTGAAAGTCTGAAAGATATTGGGATTGCAGAGGCGGATATTCGGGTTCAGGGCGAATATATTCTGAATATGCAAATGGCTGGTTTGCTGATCGGCGGTATTTTATGGGGCATTATGGGAGATAAACTGGGCAGGATTAAAGTGCTATTTGGGTCCATTTTACTTTATTCGCTGGCCAATATAGCTAACGGATTAGTAACAAATATTGATACTTATGCAGCAATTCGGTTTATGGCCGGAATTGGTCTTGCCGGCGAACTCGGTGCTGGAATAACCCTGGTTAGTGAAACCATGAGCAAAGAAAACCGCGGGTATGGCACAATGATAGTGGCCGGTGTTGGTTTGTTTGGAGCGGTTCTGGCAAATGTGATTCACGAGCTATTTACCTGGCAAACTTCGTACTTTGTTGGTGGTGGCTTAGGCTTATTGCTTCTGTTTCTTCGAATTGGAACCTATGAATCAGGAATGTTTAATGAGGTTATTAATAAAGATATTTCTAAAGGGAACGTGATGCTGATTCTTGGCAACAGAAAAAATCTGATGAAGTATATCTACTGCATTCTCATCGGTGCGCCTCTTTGGTTTGTTGTTGGTATTTTGATCACACAATCGCCTGAATTTGGAAAAGCTCTGGGCGTAAGCGAACCTTTAAAAGCGGGCAGCGGAATTATGTATACCTATATCGGGATTGCGGTAGGTGATGTTTTTGCAGGTTTATTTGCCCAAATCACGAAATCGAGGAAACTAACCATGTTTGTTTTCCATTTATTGTCGATAATAAGTGTTTTGATGTACTTAGGCAGTAGCGGTCTGACACCAGAAAAATTCATCTGGCTATGTTTATTCATGGGTTTTTCTGTGGGATATTGGGCGACATTTGTCACCATTGCTTCAGAGCAGTTCGGGACAAATATCCGGGCAACAGTAACCACAACAGTTCCAAATTTTGTTCGGGGAGCATTGATTCCCATCACGTTCATATTCGAATTCTTTGTAGGTCAGTATAATATCATTACAGCAGCATATATCATGATGTTTATTCTGGCGGGATTAGGTTTATTTTCTTTAAGCCAGTTGAAAGAGAGTTTTGGAAAGGATCTGGATTATGTTGAGGAGGGTTTATCTTAACGAAGCCGGGCTTTCCAAGAATTTGAAACTTGTGGAAAGTTTAAATAAAACTACAACAATTCGCATCTTTGCTGCATGATTAGCAAGGAAGAGATCGCCCGACAATATCAGATTATCCAGGATGAAATTACTTCAGGACTTGAGAAGCTTGATGGTTCAGGAAAATTTCAGGAAGAGATTTGGAAGCGTGAAGGAGGTGGGGGAGGCCGAACCCGGGTTATTCAACAGGGAAACATTCTTGAAAAAGGAGGAGTAAACTTCTCCGAAGTTCATGGCATTTTACCTGAGCCTATTAAAAAGGCTTTCAAAGTTGATAAAGAGAATTTCTTTGCTACCGGTATCTCTATTGTGATCCATCCGAATCATCCCTTAGCTCCAATCATCCACATGAACATTCGATACTTTGAAATTGACGAAAGTACACGTTGGTTCGGTGGTGGGATTGATCTAACTCCCCATTATGTTTTTGAAGAAGATGCCCGGTTTTTTCACAAGTATTTAAAAGATGTATGCGACCGATTCAAATCCGATTTTTATACAAGGTTTAAAAAGTGGGCTGACGATTATTTCTTCATTAAGCATAGAAATGAAACGCGCGGAATTGGTGGAATATTTTATGATCGCTTAACTCCGGAAACCGCCCAGATTAGCTGGGAGCAAATATTTGAGTTCTCAAAAGCCGTGGGTAGGTCATTTGTATCTATCTATTCTGAATTGGTGAATCGTAATCGCTTTAAAGAGTTTACAGAGGAACAAAAACAATGGCAGTATCAGCGAAGAAGTCGCTATGTAGAATTTAATTTGGTGTACGATGCAGGGACGAAATTTGGATTAGAAACCAACGGAAGGATCGAATCGATATTAATGAGCCTGCCCCCACAGGCAAATTGGGAATATAATTATCAGCCGGCGAAGGGGAGCGAGGAAGAGAAGACGTTGGGATTTCTTAAAAAAGGAATTGATTGGGTTTAGATTCGTTCGTTATAGGAATCCTTCAAATATTTTAAAACTTTTGCAAATCTTGTTCGGAAGCTCTTGCCAAAAAGAAGAAACTAACGATCTAAACCCGATAGAAATGAAAAGCAAGGGCGGGAGCTACGAGCGTCAGGTGCTTGAAATGGATAGCGGGGCTGCAGATGCCACGAAGACAGCATATTGATTTTCAACTAATTTTTCAGGTCAGCATATCTTTACAGATTGATATATTCCCACATTTTTAATTCTAAAGAGTATTAAACATCCATACCATTGTCATTATCCTAGTCTTATCCAAAATCCCGCTTTTTATAACTTCTATTATAGTTTTTAAACGTTTTTAACACACTAAAACTTTTCCACAGAGACCCTAAAATTGGCTTATTTTGTTATCTTCGCATTAATAATTTAGACCCCACATTTTTCACAAAAGGAAAATCAGAAAATGGCCGAAGAAACGGAAAACGAAAACTCTCCTAACGACAAAATAATTTTAATAAATATTGAAGAGGAAATGAAAGCCGCTTACATCGATTACTCGATGTCGGTAATTGTTTCCCGTGCTTTACCCGATGTTCGCGACGGATTAAAACCGGTACACCGCAGGGTACTTTATGGCATGCTCGATTTAGGAGTGACCAGTGGTAAACCACATAAAAAATCTGCACGTATCGTTGGAGATGTACTCGGAAAGTATCACCCGCATGGTGATTCTTCGGTTTACGACACCATGGTACGTATGGCGCAGGACTGGAGCCTTCGTTATCCTTTAGTGGATGGACAGGGTAACTTTGGATCGATTGATGGTGATAGTCCGGCTGCAATGCGTTATACGGAGGCTCGTTTGAAAAAAATTGCCGAAGAAATGCTTGCAGATATCAACAAAGATACGGTTGATTACCAGTTAAACTTTGATGATTCGTTAGAAGAACCAACTGTTCTTCCTTCCAAGATCCCCAACCTTTTGATGAATGGTACCTCTGGTATTGCCGTCGGTATGGCTACCAACATGGCCCCGCATAACATAAATGAGGTTATTGATGCAACGATTGCTTACATAGACGATAAGGATATTGAGATTGCCGGTCTGATGCAGCATATTAAAGCTCCGGATTTCCCGACTGGAGGTATTATTTATGGCCATTCTGGCGCGAAGGATGCTTATGAAACAGGTAGGGGACGGATTGTAATTCGTGCAAAAGCAGAAATCGAATCTTATGGCCATGACCGTGAGCGTATTATCGTAAATGAAATACCTTACCAGGTGAACAAGGCCATGATGATTGAGCGTACTGCTGAACTGGTAAATGAGAAAAAACTGGAAGGCATCTCGGAGATTCGTGATGAATCTGACCGTGACGGAATGCGCGTGGTTTACGAAATTAAGCGCGATGCTAATGCTTCAATCGTTTTAAATAACCTGTATAAATACACTGCGCTTCAAACATCATTCAGTATCAACAGTATTGCTTTGGTTCATGGAAGACCGATGATGCTGAACCTTAAAGATATCATCAGACATTTTGTTGATCACCGCCATGAAGTTGTAATACGAAGAACCAAATTTGAGTTAGCCGAAGCGGAAAAACGTGCTCACATCTTAGAAGGTTTACTTATAGCATTAGATCACCTGGACGAGGTTATCAAGCTGATACGCAGCTCGGATACTCCAGAAGATGCGAGAACCGGATTGATCGAGAAATTTGGCTTATCGGATATTCAGGCCCGCGCAATTCTGGATATGACGCTTCGTCGTTTAACAGGACTAGAGCGTGATAAAATTAAAGAAGAGTATGCTGAGTTGATGAAAACCATTGAGTACTTAAACTCAATTTTAGCTGATGAAGGCTTAAGAATGCAGATCATTAAAGATGAGCTTTCGGAGATTAAGGAAAAATACGGTGATGAGCGTAAAACAAGCATAGTTCATTCTGCAGAAGATATGCGGATGGAAGACTTTATTGAAGATGAAGGTGTTGTAATCACCATTTCTCATGAAGGCTATATCAAACGTACTCCATTATCAGAATATCGTACGCAAGGCAGGGGTGGAAAAGGTTCTATGGGCTCAAACTCTCGCGACGCAGATTTTATTGAGCATATTATCATTGCCTCGAACCACAATTACATGTTGTTCTTTACTGAAGCGGGTCGTTGTTTCTGGCTACGTGTATACGAAATTCCAGAAGGTTCAAGAACCAGCAAGGGAAGGGCCATCCAGAATGTTATTAATATTCCGAAAGAGGAGAAGATCAAGGCATATATCAAAGTTAAGAACTTAAGAGATCAGGAATACCTTGATAATAATTTCATTATCATGTGTACAAAGAAGGGAACAATTAAGAAAACTTCCCTGGCTGCATATTCTCGTCCGCGTGCAAACGGAATTAATGCTATCAATATTAATGAAGGAGATCAATTACTTGAAGCTAATTTAACGGATGGTAACAGCGAAATCATTGTTGCCTTACGCTCAGGTCGTGCTATTCGTTTCAACGAATCTACGGTAAGGCCGATGGGACGTACCGCAACGGGTGTTCGTGGAGTTACCCTGGCACATGATAAAGATGAAGTAATTGGAATGATCAGTATCAATGATCCTGATTCGACGATTTTAGTCGTTTCTGAAAAAGGTTATGGTAAACGTACTGACTTAGAAGATTACCGTATTACAAACCGTGGTGGTAAAGGTGTTAAAACACTTAATGTTACGGAAAAAACCGGGGACCTGATTGCGATTAAAGACATAACAGACAAAGACGATCTAATGATTATCAACAAGTCTGGCATCGTTATCCGGATTGCGGTAAGCGAACTGCGGGTAATGGGAAGAGCTACACAAGGTGTTCGTTTAATTACCCTAAAAGGGGATGATGAAATTGCTTCGGTTGCAAAGGTTGAGCACGAAGAAGAAGTTTTGGATGATGCAGAAGCCACTTTAGAAGCTGATGGCATTTTAGAAACTGAGGGTTATAAATCTTCTGAGCCGCCGGTAACAGATGAAGAAGTGATAGATACATTGAAATCATCCGATTTATCCGAAGCGTCCGACCTTGATGATGAGGATACCAATGAGGAGGATGAACCGTTAGAAGATTAAAATCATCTAATGAATAAATCTATATTCCTAATATTGAGTATGTGTTTGTGCCTTAATTTTTTAGAGGCACAAACTCTTACTAAAGAAGCAATGAATAACTTTGCCAGGTATACTCAAAAGCCAGAGATAGGTACTTTGGTGAAAGCAAAAAAGAATATTGATGATGCCTATAAAACCAAAAAGGATTCACTTAACTACAGAGTAAACTTAATAAGAGGCTTGGTTTATTCGTCCTTAGCACATGCGGATTCCACTCGAAAAATCTCCTATATAAAAGATCCCATCGACGAAGCTCAATTTGCCCTGGATAAATTAAAAAACCCAAAGCTGAATTACAGCCACGGGGCCGAGATCAAATTTATACGCGATCAACTTTCGTATGCATGGCTGTATAAAGCCCAAAAAGCCTATAATTCCTATAATTATATAGATGCATATCAGGCATATTTATGGGTAGATTCATTAAGTTCTGATAAATACCTGGCCAGACATAATTTGGCTGTGCTGACTGAGAAGCTAGGATATTCAGACAAAGCGACATATTATTATACTTACCTGATTGCCGATAAAAAACGTTCACTGCCTGAATATTACCTGACACTCTCAAACCTTTACGAACAATCACGAAACAGTACTAAAGCTCTTGCTGTTATACAAGAAGGACGAAAGGCGTTTCCCGGAAACCGGGATCTACTTTTTAAGGAAATAAATACATATGCAGACAACGGCGCTTACGAGATGGTTTCACAATTGGTAGAAAAAGCTCTTGAGTATGCGCCAGACAATCTGAACCTGATCTACCTGGCAGGCTTCTCCTTTGAAATGGCAGGAAAGAGTAAAAAAGCTGAAGAATTTTATAAAAAAATTATTTCTTTGGAGCAGAATAATTATGAAGGAAATTATGCGTTAGGTTTACTTTACCTAAATTCGTATTTAAAATCTTCGGCGCATAAAAAGGATTTATTAATTAATTCAACTAAATACCTTGTTCAGGCCGAAGAGATAAAGCCAAATGAATTAAATGTTTTAAAATCGTTGACCATACTTTATAACATAACTGGAAATAAAGTGGAATTAAAACGCATCAAAAATAAATTGAGTCAAATCATCTTAAACTAAACAACAAATGAACTTTAAGTCTTTAATTTTTGGATTACTAATAACAAGCTTTTCGATATCTGTATTCGCACAGAAATCTGAGGTAATTTCTGCCAAAGAGAACTTAGCCAAATATTTACAAATGGCTAGAAGCATGCCGAAATTGGCATCGCCGTTTATGAAATCAGCCAAAGAATCCATGGACAAGGCGATTCTACACGAAAAAACAAAGGCTGATCCGGAATTATGGGAGATGAGAGCATTGCTTTACTCTGAGATGGCTTACAACGACAGTACGTCTGCATCAGCAAAATATCTAACGGAGGCTCAGACTTCTTTGGTTAAGTCAAAAGAATTAGATCCTGATGCTGACGATAAAGAAAATGTAAAAAAAGCTAAACTAACTCTTTATCATACACAATTGTTAAGAGGAAAAAAACTTTTTGACGCCAAAGATTACGCTGCTGCCTATACCGAATTTAATAAAGGCTTAGAGTTTTTACCAGGGGATACGCTTAGTAATTATTATGCCGGAGTAGCCGCTCAAAATACAAAAAACTACAAAGCCGCAATAAAAAACTATACTAATTTACTGAATACTAACTTCACTTATCTGCCTGATGTTTATACAAATCTGGCCGAGGCATATGCAGGTGATAAAGATACCACTGCGGCTATTAAAGTGCTT